>JAAXGX010000157.1 GCA_012271165.1 Vicinamibacteraceae bacterium
GTAGTAGTAGAGCGCGTCGGGATGCATCGTCAGGTTGTGAGGATTCGGACACCCCTTGATCAGGCCGACGACCTCGTTCAGCTCGGGGTCGATGACGTGCTGGATGGTGCCCGCGTTGTTGCTCTGCAGGATCCGCACGACCACCCCGTCGTAGGAATCGAGCTGGGGCACCGCCTGTGCCGCCGCGGACGAGGCGAGCAGCAGACTGCCGACGACGACCCAGAGTGCGCGGCCGACGAGTGAACCTGTCATCTGAACCTCCGTGTCATGGCCCATGGCGCACCGGACTGCTGCGCCGCACGACCGACCTGGTCCTGTCCGGACGGCCTATGGTAGCGGAGATGGACGTCCTCGGCGAGCGTTTTCGGGGTGTCGCCCGTGCGGCTTGAGCCTTCGCCCTTTGTTCCGGTATGGCTCGGAAGGGCAGGGAAGGAGCGTGGTGGTGGAGGCGGCGGGAGTCGAACCCGCGTCCGAAAGTACGTCTCCGCGGAACTCTACATGCTTGTCCGTCCTTGAATGTCTCGCTCCCGGTGTCAAAGGACGGCGGAAACCGCCGGAAGCCAGCGCCGAAAAGTCTCGCCGGCGCGTGTCGGCGCCACGCGCGACGGCCAGCCCACTAGATGACGTTCAGCCCCGACCCGTGGGCGAGGACGAGGTGAACGCGTCGCTTGATTAAGCGGCGAGTGGAAGCTGCGTGTCCGCAGTTACTGTGTTTTCCATCGGATTAGCGAGTCGATGGTGCTCGGCATGCATTCCGCGATTCCATTACCCCCGTCGAAGCCGTGTCGCCCCCATGGCGGCCGTGCGTGAACCGCTGCTCCCATTCTAGCAGCTTGGGGCCGGCCGCCGGGCGGTATAATCGGCGCCGGCTCGCGGCTCCGCGGACGACTTCATGGAAGGGATGGGCGGACGATGACCTGGTTCAAGAGATGTGCGGTGGTGCTCGCCGCGGCGGCGGCGGTCGCCCTCGCGCCGGCCGGCGCGGCCCAGGAGCACAACATGCTGACGAGCGCCGAGCAGGCGGACGGGTGGGCGCTGCTGTTCGACGGCGCCGGCCTCGACGGCTGGGCGCCGCGCGGCGACGCGCAGTGGGAGGTAGCGGACGGCGCCGTCAGCCCCGTCGAGGGCTCGGGGCGGGGACACCTGGCGACGGAGGCCCACTACGCCGACTTCGAGCTCGTTGCCGACTTCTGGATCGACGAGACGGCGAACAGCGGCATCTTCATCCGCACCCCGGCGGAGGGCGCGATCAACCAGGGCAACTCGTTCGAGGTGAACATCTACGACCCGCACGCGTCCTGGCCGACGGGCAGCATCAACGAGATCGCGAAGATCCAGACGATGCCCGACACGACGGGGCGCTGGAACACGTTCGAGATCACGGCCGACGGCGATCATCTGGTGGTGAAGCTGAACGGCGAGACGACGGTCGACGCGCATTCGGATCGCCATGCGCACGGCCCCATCGCGCTGCAGTACAACGCGGCGGGGCAGGTGCGGTTCCGCAACATCAAGATCCGCACGCTCGACTAGCGGGTGGCCGCCGTCGACGTGGGCACAGGCGCGACGGCGGCATCGACCGCGCTGGCGCCGCCAGGAACGGCAATGGCGGACGATCTCCCCGCGCTGGACGTTCGCGACGGCGAGGAATGGCGGGCGTGGCTCCAGGCGCATCATGCGGTCAGCCCGGGAATCTGGCTGGTCTTCCACAAGCGCCACACGGGTCGGGAGTCCGTTTCCTACGAGGCGGCCGTGTGCCAGGCGCTCTGCTTCGGCTGGATCGACAGTCTGGTCAGGCGGCTCGACGACGACCGCTACACCCGCAAGTTCACCCCGCGCCGGCCCCGCAGCAACTGGTCGGCCGCCAACCGCAGGCGCTGGCTCGGGCTCAGGAGCGAGGGCCTGCTGGCCGCCCCCGGACTGGCCATGGCGCCGGCCGACCTGCTGCCGGCACGGGCGCCGGCGCCGGCGATACCGGAGCTGCCGGACTACATCGCCGCAGCGTTCCGGGCCGAGTCGCGGGCGTGGCGGTTCTTTCGATCCCTCGCCCCGACGCACCGGCGTCGGTTCGTGACCTGGATCCACACCGCCAAGCGTCCCGCGACGCGGCAGCGACGCATGCGCGAATCGATCGCCCTGCTCGCCGCCGGCCGGAAGCTGGGCCTGAGGTAAACCCGCGCCCGCCGTGCGGTATTCTGGAAACTCCGCAACCACCGGAACAGGAGCCGACATGCCGACGCTCACCATCGCCCTTGCGGCCGCCCTCACGCTCGTACCGCTCGCCGGGCTCGCCCAGGGTCTGGCCACCGACGTGCTCAAGGCCGACATCGAGGCGGTCCTGAACAGCCCCGAGGGCGGCATCGACCGGCAGATCCGGGTGGTCGACATCGGGAAGCTGAACGTCGCGGTCGGCGTGCTGCACCGCGGGCCGACGGGCGACAGCGCGGGTCCGACGCCGGCGATCGAGCACAGCCAGGTGACCGAGGTGTACTACGTGGCATCTGGCTCAGGGACGCTCGTCACCGGGACGGCGGTCGTCGATCGGCAGCCGATCGCGCCCGATGCGGAGGTCGTCAAGGTCGCGGTCGGTCCCAGCAGCCGCGCCACGTTCGAGGACGACGGCAACCAGGTGCGCATCATCTCCGCGGGCGACGTGGTGGTGATCCCCGCGGGCGTGTTCCACGGTTGGCGGGACATCGCCGACCACGTGACGTATCTGAGCATCCGCCCCGACCCCGATCGGGTCCTGCCGGCCGGCTATCTCAATCCGGCGGTACAGCGGGAGGAGTCCGCGCCGTAGGACGATGCCGCGAAGGCGCGCACCGCGCGCCTCGGCGGGAGCGGCGCG
>JAAXGX010000063.1:0-7656 GCA_012271165.1 Vicinamibacteraceae bacterium
GGCTTGGGGCGCAGCCCCATCTGAATGAAGCCCGATGGAGACCGAGACGTACGTCCGACCGTCACGCGAGGCGGCGCTGGATCTGGCGCGGGAGCCCGACCTGGCTGCGCTCATGCAGCGCGCGGCCGAGCTGCGGGACGCCGGGTTCGGCGGCGCCGTCAGCTACTCGCGCAAGGTGTTCATCCCGCTCACGAAGCTGTGCCGGGACGTGTGCCACTACTGCACGTTCGCCCAGCCGCCGCGGCCCGGCGAGCGGGCCTACATGACGCTCGACGAGGTGGTCGACGTGGCGCGGCGGGGCGCCGCGGCGGGCTGCCGCGAGGCGCTGTTCACGCTGGGCGACAAGCCCGAGCTCCGCTACCCGCAGGCCCGCGCCGAGCTGGACGCGCTGGGGCATCCCACCACGGTGTCGTACCTGGTGGCCGCCGCGCGCGCCGTCCTCGACGCCACCAACCTGCTGCCGCACGCCAACCCCGGCGTTGTCACGCGCGCCGAGCTGCTCGCGCTGCGGGAGGTGTGCCCGTCGCAGGGGCTGATGCTCGAGAGCGCGTCCCGGCGCCTGCTGGAGCCCGGCCAGGCGCATCACGGCTCGCCCGACAAGGAGCCGGACGTGCGCCTGGAGACGATCCGGCTGGCCGGGGAGCTCGCGGTGCCCTTCACGTCCGGCATCCTGATCGGGATCGGGGAGACGCGGGAGGAACGCATCGCCGCGCTGCTCGCGCTGCGGGAGCTGCACGACGCATACGGGCACCTGCAGGAGATCATCATCCAGAACTTCCGGGCCAAGCCCGGCACGCGGATGGCGCAGGCGCCGGACCCGACGCTCGCGGACCTGCAGTGGACCATCGCGTGCGCCCGGCTCATCTTCGGCCCCGACATGGCGATTCAGGCGCCGCCCAACCTGACGCCCGACACCTTCGGCAGCCTGATCCGGGCGGGCATCAACGACTGGGGCGGCGTGTCGCCGGTCACGCCCGACCACGTCAATCCCGAGGCCCCCTGGCCGCACCTCGACCGGCTCGCCCGCGCAACCGCGCGCGAGGGCAAGGCGCTTACCGAGCGGCTCACGGTCTACCCGGCCTACGTGGAGCGCCTCGACGCGTGGGTGGCGGAGCCGCTCCGACCCGCGGTCCGGCAGGCGTCCGACGCGGAGGGATTCGCGCGCGAGAGCGCGTGGTCGCCGGGCGACCGCGACGCGGTGCTGCCGGCGGCGCTGCTGCGCCGCCTCGACGACGCGGCCGCTCCGCGCCCGGCCCCGCGGATCGCGGCGCTGTGCGCCCGGGCGTCGCGCGGTGACGCGCTCGACGAAGCGGAGATCGCCGAGCTCTTCGCGGCCCGCGGCGACGATCTGGTGGCGGTGCTGCGCGCGGCCGACGCCCTGCGGCGCGAGGTCAACGGCGACGAGGTCACCTACGTCGTCAATCGCAACATCAACTACACCAACGTCTGCTACTTCCGGTGCCAGTTCTGCGCGTTCTCCAAGGGCAAGCTCAGCGAGAACCTGCGGGGGGCGCCCTACGACCTCGATCGGGAGGAGATCGCACGCCGGAGCGTGGAGGCCTGGGAGCGCGGGGCTACCGAGGTGTGCATGCAGGGCGGCATCCACCCCGAGTACACCGGCGCCACGTACCTGGACATCTGCCGCACGGTGAAGGACGCCGTGCCCGAGCTCCACGTGCACGCGTTCTCGCCGCTGGAGGTCTGGCAGGGCGCCGCCACGCTGGACCTGCCGCTCGAGGCGTTCCTGGGACGGCTGCAGGCCGCGGGGCTCGGCACGCTGCCGGGAACGGCCGCCGAGGTGCTGCACGACGAGGTCCGCCGGGAGCTGTGTCCCGACAAGCTGACGGCCGGCCAGTGGCTGGAGGTGATGGAGACGGCCCATCGCGTCGGCTTCCGGACGACCGCGACCATCATGTACGGCCACATCGACCGCCCGCGGCACTGGGCCCGGCATCTCGCGAGCATCCGCGAACTGCAGGCGCGCACGGGCGGCTTCACCGAGTTCGTACCGCTGCCGTTCGTGCACATGGAGGCGCCCATCTATCTCAAGGGGCAGGCCCGCCGCGGCCCGACGTTCCGCGAGTCGCTGCTCATGCACGCGGTCGCACGCCTGGCGCTGCACCCGCTCGTGCCCAACATCCAGGCGTCGTGGGTGAAGCTGGGGCCCCGCGGCGTGCGCGCCTGCCTGCAGGCCGGGGTGAACGACCTGGGCGGCACGCTGATGAACGAGAGCATCACGCGGGCCGCCGGCGCGAGCTTCGGGCAGGAGCTGCCGCCGGCCCGCATGGAGGCGCTCATCAGCGCCGCCGGGCGCGTCCCGAGGCAGCGCTCCACCACGTACGGGACGCCGTCCGAGCAGCAGGTGGCGCGCTCGTTTCATGCCGTGGATCTGCGTCCGATCGTGCAGACGCCGAGTCCCGCCTGGGCGCGGTCCGGCACGCGCGAGACGCTGGTCAAGCCGGGGCTCGAGGCAGCCGCCGGAGGGGGTCCCGCGGTCCGGAACGCGACGACACGGAGGGAGGCGAACCGATGACAGAAGGCGCAGCTCGAGGCCAGCAGGGGAAGCAGCTTCAACGCGCGCTGCTGAGCGCGGCGGCCGTGGTCCTGGTCGTGCTGGTGGGCGGGTTCCTGGCCTGGTCGGCCACCTGTCCCTGCGACTACACGCCGGGCGGCTGGCTGTTCGGCGACGAGCGCGAGGAAGCGGTCAGCGACTGGACCTTTGCGAACCAGGTGACCCTCTGCCAGATTCAGGTCCGCGCCGGCTTGCTGCCGCACGCCATCAACCTGAACTGCTTCGCCACGCGCGCCGGCGACCTGTACCTGAGCTGCTCGAACTGCGACGGCAAGCGCTGGTCGGGCATCGCGGAGAGCGACGGCTGGGCCCGGCTGCGGCTCGACGGCACCGTGTACCCGGTCATGCTGACGCGGGTGCTCGATCCGGGCGAGCTCGACCGGGTCTGGAGCGCCCGGCTCGACAAGCTGCACTCGCTCGCGGCGCCGGCCAACCCGCCCGCGCCGCTCGGCTCGCCGCGGCCGGACGGCTGGTGGTCGTTCCGCGTCGTGTCCCGCAGCTGAGCTTGGACGGGGCTGGGCTTCAATCAGACGGGGCTTTGCCCCGAACCCCCGGCGGTGCTTGCGGGGACCCCATGAGCCCCGCGCCGCGCCGCCGAGGCGCGCCGTGCGCGCCTTGCGGAATCTGCACCGTTCTACGGCGCAGATTCCTGGCTGGCTGGCCGGCCCGGAGTGTGGAATTTGTACACACGAGTCGTCACGCGCAGAGCGGTGCTGCGGACCGGCGCGGCCCTCGTCATGGGACGCCAGGCCCTCGCACGCGCGCAGGAGGAGCTGCCGCGCGCGTTCGTGGGCACCTTCACGGACGCCCTCGGCGCGGAGGTGCCCGCGTACTTCCGGGAGCGGCCGGGCGGCGCCCGGAGCCGCGGGCTCTACACCTTCACCTTCGATCCGGCGACGGGCCGCGCCGGCGGCATCTCGCTCGCGGCCGAGGTGAGCAACCCGTTCAATCTGACCGTGCACCCCCACCGGCGCGTGCTGTACGCGTGCCGCTGGCCGACGCAGATCGACGGGCAGAATCTCATCACCGCCTTCGCCGTGGAGGGCGCCCGGCTGCGCGAGCTGAACACCGTGCGCAGCGGAGGCGGCGGGCCGACGGTGGGCGTGGTCGATGGCACGGGCCGCAACCTGCTCACGACCAACTTCGTCACGAGCAGCATCGTGTGCTTCCGCCTGCGGCCGGATGGCTCGCTCGCGGAGCGCAGCGCGTTGATCGGCCCGGCGCCGGGCGAGGCGGCCGCGGGCGGCCCAGCCGGAGACGAGGCGCCCCGCGGCCCGCATGACGTGGTGCTGTCGGCAACCGAGCGCTACGCCATCGCCACGGAGATCGCGGCCAACCGCTGCCGCGTGCTGCGCTTCGACGCCGAGCGGGGCACGCTGGAGACGCATCAGCTAGCGGCCGACACCCCCGGCGCCGGACCGCGGCACCTGGTCTGGCACCCCGGCGGCCGCTACCTGTACACCGCGGGGGAGACCGGGTCGTCGATATCCGCCTGGCGCTGGGACGAGAGGGCGGGTGAGCTCGAAGCGTTTCAGAGCGTCACCACGTTGCCGGCGGGCTTCACCGGGCGCAACCAGCCGGCCGACATCGCCATGCATCCCGGCGGCGACTTCGTCTACGTCACGAATCGCGGCGCCGGCACGCTGGCGGGCTTTCGCATCGACCCTGCCGATGGACGCCTGAGCGCCATCGCGCCGGCCGACATCGGCTCGCCCTCGTCCTGGAGCATGGTGTTCGACCCGAGCGGCGCCTGGGCCCTGGCCGCGGCGCAGATCGGCGACGAGGTGGTCGTGTACGCGGTCGACCGGGACACCGGACGGCTGCGGCCGACCGGCCAGACGCTCGCGGTGACCTCGCCCTCGTGCGTGCGCTGGGCCGGATGAAACATCCGGCGCGGGCGAGCCGGGATCCGCGATAAAATAGCCCGGTACCCGATGGCTGCCCGCGGGTTGCTGCCTGCCCCCGCGCGGCCGGATTGGACGACCCCTCATGAGATTGCGCGGCGCCTTCTGGAAAGAGGTCATGGCGAGCCTCGCCAAGGCGCGCGGCGGGCTCAGGGGCCGGCGAAGACCCGCGCCGGACGAGGACATCCGCGACGTCTGCCGCACGCTGCTCCGCACGCGGGGGGAGGCGTCGGTCGTCGCGCTCGCGCGCCGCGCCCTGGACGCGTTCGGCCGGCTCGATGCCGCCGGGCGCCGGGCGTTCTTCGAGTTCCTGGCCCGCGATCTGGGTCCGGAGCCGGCCGCCCTCGAGTCGGCCATCGACGGCTACCACGCGGCGCCCGGGCCGGAGACGGTGACGGCGCTCGCCCGCGCGGCGGATCCGCCGCGCCGGGAGCTGCTCGGCCTCTTCAACACCTCGCCGAACGGCATGTCCGATCTGCTCGCCATGCGCGAGGCCCTGCTCGACCTGCTGCCGGCGCATCCCGAGCTCAAGCCGCTCGACGACGACTTCCTCTACCTGTTGCGGGCCTGGTTCAACCGCGGGTTCCTCGAGCTGCGCCGCATCGACTGGCGCACGCCGGCCCTCGTGCTGGAGAAGATCGTGACGTACGAGGCGGTCCACGAGATTCTCGATTGGGAGGATCTGCAGCGCCGTCTCGGGGCGGACCGGCGCTGCTTCGGCTTCTTCCATCCGTCGCTGCCGGACGAGCCGCTCATCTTCGTCGAGGTGGCCCTCTGCAAGGGTCTCGCGGGCTCGGTGCAGGACCTGATCTTCGGCGCGGTGGAGCCCGATCCCGAGGCGGATACCGCAGTTTTCTATTCCATCAGCAACTGCCAGCGCGGTCTCGTCGGCATTTCGTTCGGCAACTTCCTCATCAAGCAGGTGGTCTACGAGCTGGCGGCGGAGATGCCGGGACTGCGCACGTTCGCCACCCTGTCGCCCATCCCCGGCTTCCGCAAGTGGCTGAGCGCGGCGATGCGCGAGAATCGGCTTGCCGACGAAGGGGATCTGGGCGACATCGAGGATCCCGGCTGGCCGGCCGACCACGGGCCTGCCGAGGATGCGGAGCCGCGCCTGCTGCGCCTCTGCGCGCGCTATCTCCTGCACGCCAAGCGCGGACGCCTGCCGCTCGACCCGGTCGCCCGCTTTCATCTGCGCAACGGCGCGCGCCTCGAGCGGATCAACTGGATGGGTGATCCGTCGCCCCCAGGCCTCCAGCAGTCGGCCGGCATGATGGTGAACTACGTGTACGACGAGGCGGACGTGGTGGCCAACCACGAGGCGTTCGTCAACGAGGGCCGCATCGTGCATGCCCGCGCGGTCGGCGAGCTGGCGGGCAAGCCCGGCGACAAGCGGCCGGCTCGCCGCAGGTCGCGCCGCAAGGCCCGGCTGCCCCGCGTCCCGGCAACGCTTCCGGCCCCGGCCGTCAGCGGGGCTCCGGCTCGCCGCTAGCCCGGGGATGCCGTTCCCCGGTTGGATGCCGTCCTCATGAATCTTCCGGTCCTGTCTTGGTTCCAGTGGCTGGTCATCGTGGCGGCCCTCGGACTGGTCGGCGTGCTGGCCTACGTCAACCTGATCGGCAATCCGCGCGTCGTCCGCGAGCTCGCGGCACACCCGCAGGGCGAGCGGGCCGGCGTCGTCATGCTGCTGCGGCTGCCCGGCGGCCGGGTGCTGCCGGTGAACTACCGGCGCGAGGGCAATCTGGTGTTCGTCGGCGCCGACGGCCCCTGGTGGCGCGCCCTGGGCCGGGGCAGCGCACCCGTCACCGTGACGATCCGCGGCGAGACGCTGTCGGGCCGGGCGCGCGTGGTGTTCGACGATCCCGACTACAAGCGAGAGGTGTTCGGCCGCCTGCGGCCCGACGTGCCGCGGTGGCTGCCCGCCTGGCTGGACGCCCACCTGGTGGTCATCGAGCTCGACTAAAATTAGACGGGGCTGCGCCCCGAACCCCCGGCGTCCGCTTGCGGGGGCCCCTGCGCCCCGCGCCGCTCCCGCCGAGGCGCGCCGTGCGCGCCTTGCGTCGGCTGGGTCGCGGCCGTTTTACCATGCCGCGTACGCCGCGCTTGACAATGGCGGCCGGGCGTCCAGAATGGAGGTGCTGGAAGAGGGGATTTGTCCCGGCGGCGCGGGACGGCCCCGGACCGCGGAGGGAAGCAATCGATGACGACTCGACACTACTGGCAGGCGGCGACGGCTGGCGCGGTTCTGGCGCTCT
The DNA here is from genome assembly GCA_012271165.1 of Vicinamibacteraceae bacterium. Lineage (GTDB taxonomy): Bacteria > Acidobacteriota > Vicinamibacteria > Vicinamibacterales > UBA8438 > JAAXGX01. The sequence goes on from JAAXGX010000063.1 coordinate 6,732, forward strand.
GCATCGCCGGCCGCGCCTCGGCGAACCCGCCGGACTGGGCGCCCGGACCGGCCTCCTGGCAGGATGATCTGACGCCGATCACGGCCGCCGACTGGAACTACGACCGCGCCGAGCACCTGCTCGGCCGCGCCGGCTTCAGCGGTGCGCCGGAGGACATCGAGCGGCTGGCGGCGATGACGCCCGAGGAGGCGGTCCGCTCGCTCGTCTACTACGACGACATCCCCAACGACCACCTGCAGCCGTTCGAGCACTCGGGGTTCTGGGACGAGACGCTGGCGCACTTCCCGCCCAGCCGCCCGGCGGCCACCGACCTGGCGCTGGCGCGCGGCGCGAGCATGGGCGTGCGGGTCAAGCCCGAGGGTGTCAACCGCCACATGCAGCCCGTCTCGGACCGCTTCTTCTACTGGCTGCGCGCCACGCAGCTCGAGACCCGCCGGGTCGCCTACTGGTGGGCCGAGCGCATGCTCGACACGCACCGGCCGCTCCAGGAGAAGATGGCGCTGTTCTGGCACGGACACTTCGCGACGGCGGAGAACAAGGTCCGCGATTACCGCAAGATGCTGCTGCAGATCGAGACCTTCCAGCGTCATGCCGCGGGCAACTTCGGCGACCTGGCCATCGCGGTGGCGCAGGACCCGGCGATGCTCTACTACCTCGACGCCGGGGTGAACGTGAAGGGCGCGGCCAACGAGAACTTCGCGCGCGAGGTGATGGAGCTGTTCACGATGGGCGTGGGCAACTACTCGGAGAGGGACGTGCGCGAGGCGGCGCGGGCCTTCACCGGGTGGAATTTCGAGAACCTCGACTTCGTGGTGCACCCGGCGCTGCACGACGAGGAGGAGAAGACGTTTCTGGGACGCACGGGCAACTTCGACGGCGTGGACGTGCTCGAGATCATCCTCGAGCAGGACGTGACGGCGGAGTA
>JAAXGX010000063.1:7688-11973 GCA_012271165.1 Vicinamibacteraceae bacterium
CCAGACGACGATTGCGCTGGGGCAGCGCCTGCTGAACCCGCCGTCGGTGGCGGGCTGGGCGCAGGGCCGCTCGTGGATCACGCCCGCGCTGATTCAGGAGCGGGGCAACGTCGCCTTCGACTTCCTGTTCCCGAACGTCATCGACTTTTACGATCCCAATTTCCTGACGCGCAGCGGGGACGGGATCGTTGGGGAGCGCCTGCGCGACGGCTATGCCTTCAGCTCGGCGATCGCCCTCGACGATCCGGGCCGGATGACGGCGTTCGATCTGGCCGCCACGGAGCGGGACGAGCTGTTCAACACCCGCGTCTCGGGCTACCGCGCCTGGGCGCAGGCCATGCAGAAGCTGATCCCGACGCCGCGGGGCGCAGCCCGCATCGACCTGACGCGGATGATCCTGGATTCGGGCGCGGAGACGACCGCCGAGGCGGTGGACTATCTGCTGGCGCGGTTCCTGCGGATGCCCGCATCGGCCGACGTGCGCGAGGCGCTGGTGGAGTTCCTGGACGCCGAGCTGGGCACGCCGGACATCGCCCGCGCCCGCACGTACCTGGAGGATCCCCTGCGCATGGTGGCGCACCTCATCATGAGCACGCCGGAGTATCAGATCGACTGACGTCCGGCCCGCGCGTACCCGGGAGGCCCCGATGCAGCTCAATCGCCGCCAGTTCGTCTACGCCGCCGCCGGCGCGGCGCTGTTCGGCCGCGCGCCGCGCGCGCTCCAACCGCCCTACGACCTGATCGTGAAGGGCGGGCGCGTCGTCGACCCGTCGCTGCGCATCAACGCCGTCCGCGACGTGGCGATTGCCGGCGGCCGCATCGCCGCGGTCGAGAGCGACATCCCGGCCGGCGGCGCCGACGTGATCGATGCGCGCGGCCGGTTCATCGTGCCGGGCCTGCTCGACGTCCACGCGCACTACGCCCGGGACGCGGCAGGGCCCACGGTGGCGCTCGAGGACGGCGTGACCGCCTGGGTCGACGCCGGGTCGGCGGGCGCGGACAGCCTCGCCGAGCCGGTTGCCATTGCGCGCGCGGCGCCGCAGTCGGCGCGCGTGCTCATCAACATCGGGCGCGCCGGCATCCTGCGCGAAGGCGACACGATGGACCTCGATCTGGCCGACGTGGACGCCGCGCAGAACGCGGTCGCGCGCCACCGCGACTTCGTCGTCGGGGTCAAGGCGCGGCTGTCGCGCAACGTCGCCGCCGACGACGTCGAGGTACTGCGCCGGGCGCAGGAGGTGGCCTCGTCCTTCGATCTGCCGGTGATGATCCACATGGGCCAGACCGCCTCGCCGCTGTCCAGGCTGCTCGATCTGCTCAAGCCGGGGGACATCGTCACCCACATGTTCGCGCCGCCGCCGAACGCCATCGTCGACGACGCCGGGCGCATCCGGCCGGACGTGCTCGCGGCCCGCCGCCGCGGCGTGTGGTTCGATGTCGCCAACGGGCGGACCGGCCACCTGCGCTGGGACACCTTCGACAGCGTCATGCGGGCCGGCTTCTGGCCCGACACGATCTCGACGGACGGCAACGCCGCGAGCCGGGGGGTGCCGGGGGTCGTCGATCTGCCCAACGTCATGTCGAAGTTTCTCGACGCCGGGATGACGCTGGACGACGTGGTCGCCTGCGTGACCGTCAATGCGGCGCGGGTCTTCCCGCACCTCAACGATCGCGGCACGCTGCACGTGGGCGCGCCGGCCGACCTCGCGCTGCTCGAGATGCGCGTGGGCGCCTTCGACTTCGTCGACAACTACGAGAACCTGCGGGCCGGCGGCCAGCGGCTCTTCCCGCGCGGAACCGTCCTCGGCGGCCGCTGGATTCCGCGCGCCTGACCAGTCAGGCGGGGGCCGGCCCCGCGCCGCAGAGGCGCGCCGAGGCGGCCAGCGAGCCGCGCGTCAGCCGCGCCGCGCCGCGGTAGTAGTCGGTTTCGGCGTGCGTCTCGACGAGGGCGAGGCAGGCGGGGGCCCACGCCAGCAGGTGGTCCCGCAGGAACGCCTGCTGGGCCCGCAGGCACCCTTCGAGCCGCTCGCCGTCACGCCGGGCGGCGGCCTCGACGGCCCGCTCCGACAGCGTCGCGAGAAAGGCCAGCTCGAGGGCCAGGTGGTCGTCCGGCTCGCGGTGCAGCGCAGGCGCCTGCACGCCGAACGCCTCGTACAACGCCCGCACCTGCAGGGTCGACTCCTGGAAGGTGAGCTTCGTCTTGCTGCGGTGCACCGATTCCCAGGGCGGCGCCAGCATCTCGCCGGGTCCGACGAAGAGTCGGTTGAAGTCCCACGTGAGCGCGCCGAGCCGGGCCGGGTCCCAGCGCTCGCAATACGCCGCGAGCAACGCGAGCCCGGCGGCGGTGTCCGCCTCATCGGACGGCAGCGGCCAGGCCTCGAACAGGCGGGCTTCCGCCAGCGTGGCCAGCCACTCCGCGCCCGGCGGCGCGTGGAAGCAGCGGCCGAGGAAGTGGTAGGCAACGGCCTGCGGCTGCTGGAGCCGTTGCCATGCCTCGCGGTCGATCGGCCCGTCGCCCGCGGGGGCCGCGGTCAAATGCCGACCCTCACCTGCATGGCGTAGAAGAGGAAGCGGCCGCACAGCTCCGCCAGGACGGCCGCGGCGAACGCGACGTACGTGAGCGCGGCGGTCGGCTGCCGGCGGACGGACCGGAGCCGGCTGCCCGCGACCCCCGCCAGGGCGGCGGCCGCCACGCCCAGCAGCGCGAGCCGCAGCAGGAAGACGCCGCCGTAGTCGCCGGTCAGGCGCTGCGCGCTGGCCGCCGCGGCGGCCGACCCGTCGGCGGCCAGCGCGGCCAGGTGGAGCGGCGGCACGACGAGCTCGGCCGCGAGCACGATGAGGCCGGCCAGCGCCAGGCCGCGAACGGTCGTCCAGGACCCGCCCCCGTGCCGGGGCGCCGGGTCGAGAGCCGGTGGAAGCCCGCCGGCCGCCTGCGCGGCGGCCACGCCGAGGATGCCCAGGAGCAGCGCCGTGCCGCCGAACGCGGCCGGCGTCGCGAAGCTGTTCCACGCCGGTTGGGCCGGCAGCAGGTAGATCGCAGTCTGGCTGTAGAGAAACGTCAGGCCGGCGAGCGCGGCGACGCCGCCCAGCCAGGGCCGGGCGCGCGGGCTGCCTGCCGCCGGCCGCTCCAGCGCCACCAGCGCCGCCAGGAGGGCCGCGAACAGGCTGCCGAAGACGATCTCCCGGCTCAGCCAGGAGGACGAGAAGTTCACGACGGCGCGCGCGGCCTGCAGCGGCGTGGAGAGGTGGAAGAGCGCGGCGAACAGCCCGGCCGACAGCACGATCAGCACCGCCAGCAGCGGCACGAACAGGGCGCCGCCGCTCGCAACGGCGCCGCGCCGGGCCGCCAGGCGCCGCAGGACCAGCAGCGTGAGGAACGCACCCACCGCCGCCTGCGACAGGAGCGTGAAGACGACGAGCGACCAGTCGCGCGTCTCCATGCCGGGCGCGGATCAGGAGCGGATGAGCTTGAGCGGGATGAAGCGTATCGCCGGCTTGGTGATGTCCGCGTCGGGCAGCGGTCCGAACTGGTCCGTGGCGCCCTGCTTCGCGGCCACCTCGTCGAGCGTGCCCCACTGCAGCGCCTTGGTGGGGCACGCCTCCGCGCAGGCGGGCCCTCCGGTCCCGGCGTCGATGCGGTGCGAGCAGAAGTTGCACTTCTCCATCTTGCCGGTCTCGGCGCTGAACTGCGGCGCGTCGTAGGGGCACGCCCAGGCGCAGAGACGGGCGCCGATGCACTTGCTCTGGTCGACGATGACGATGCCGTCGGGCCGCTTCGTGATGGCGCCGGACGGGCAGGCCTCGGCGCAGACCGGCACCTCGCAGTGGTTGCACGACATCGAGACGTGGTACATGTACGGCCCGCCGTCCTCGTCGCCCTCCACCGTGCGCACCTTGCGCCAGCGCGGACCCATCTCCACGCCGTTCTCGACCTTGCACGCCACCTCGCACGTGCGGCAGCCGGTGCAGCGGTTGGCGTCGAAGAAGAACGCGACTTGCTGGCTCATGCGGCGTCTCCCGGCGCAACCTCCACCATCGACGAGTTCAGCGTGTGACCCAGCGAGATCGGCTCGTACTTGTCGGGGCTCAGGATGCTGGCGCTCTGCTTCTCGTCCACCGCGCCCCAGCCCGTGGTCACGCTCACCACGCCGCGCAGGATGCCGCGCGTCACCTGGGCCATCGCCTCGATCTCGCCGCGGTCGTTGAAGACGCGGGTGCGGGCCCCGTCCTCGATGCCGCGGGACCGCGCGTCGTCGGGATGGATCTGCAGCACCTGGCTGGCCCA
>JAAXGX010000063.1:12005-40640 GCA_012271165.1 Vicinamibacteraceae bacterium
TTGTGGTTCTTGCGGTTGATGAGCTGGAGCGGATAGCGCGCCGCCAGCCGCTCGTCCACCCACGGGGCCTCCACCGGGTGCCGGTACTCGAGCAGGGGCGCGAAGCCCTTGCGCTGCAGGTACAGCGAGAAGAGCTCGATGCGGCCCGACGGCGTGCCGAACTTCCTGTCGGCGAACGGAATCCATGGATCCGGCATCGGATTGACCGGGCCCTGCTCGAGCTGCTCGAGCGTCACCCCGGTCGGCTCTAGGACGTGGCGCAGGAGCTCGTCGTCCGGCTTGTCGAAGTCGTCGCCGAAGCCCAGCCGCTTGGCCAGCTCGGTCAGGATCCAGCGGTCGGAACGCGATTCGAACAGCGGCTCGATCGCCTGCTCCATGAGCTGGATGTAGCGGCTGCGGATGCCGGCCAGCAGGTTGCGCGTCTCGAAGAGCGTGGTCACGGGCAGGACGAAGTCGGCGTAGCGCGCCGTGGTCGTCATGAAGATGTCCTGCACGACCATGAGCTCGATGTTGTCGAGCCCGGCGATGATCTTCCGCGTGTTCGGGTACTGCGTCAGCACGCCGGCGCCGGCGACGTGGATGGCCCGGATCGGGTGCGGCTTGCGGTCGACCAGGTACTCGCCGAGCTTGGTGGCCGGGATGCCGGCGATGGGCTCGTTGCGCTGGACGGGCACCGGGTAGTTGATGTCCCCGCCCTGCCTGAGGTAGCCGCCGTTGTCGTTGACGCCGCCGCCGAGCACGCCGACGTTGCCGGTGAGCGAGGCCAGGTACAGGTGGCCGACCACCGTCAGCGTCCCGTTGTCGGTGCGCTGCGCGCCGGCCATGTTCTGGATGATGGCCGCCGGCTTCGTGGCCGCGAACTCCCGCGTCAACGGGGCCACGACGCCGGCCGGGGCGCCGGTGATGCGCTCGACGACGTCGGGCGTGTAGCGCGCCGCGACGGCGCGCAGCCACTCGAAGACCGGCTGATGGCGGACGCCGTCAATCTCGTAGCTCCCGCGCAGGGCCGGCCGCACCCCCGGCGTGTCGGCCGGAACGGGGCGCCCGCCGCGCTCGTCCCAGACCACGAAGCTCCCGGGACCGCTGCCCCCGTTCGTCAGGAGCTGCAGCTCCCGCAGATCCACCGGCAGCGCGTTGCCGCCCGCCGGCCAGCTTGCCGCCGCCGCCGGCAGGTCGTAGCCGCGCTCGCCGTGGCGCACCAGGAACGGGGCGTTGGTGACGGTGCGCACGTAGTCGTCGTCGAACAGCTCCTCGTCGAGCAGGACCTTGACCATGCCCAGGGCGAGCGCGGCGTCCGTGCCCGGCCGGACCTGGATCCACTGATCCGAGAGGGCGGCCGTCTCGCTCAGCCGCGGATCGATCGTCACCAGCCGGGCGCCGTGATCCTCCCGGGCCTGGAAGAGGTTCTTCATGTAGCCCTGGTTGGAGACGGCCGGGTTGTTGCCCCAGGCCAGGAAGAACCGGCTGTGGACCCACTCGTCGCGGAACTCGGACCGCCCGCCGCCGAAGACGGCGTTGTAGCCCTCGGTGACCGAGGCGCAGCAGAGCTGCGAGATGATCGGCGTCGCTCCGCCGAAGCGGTTCCAGAAGGCCGAGTAGAGCCCGCGCACGCCCGTCGAGAGCGTCGACCAGTTGCCGGTGCCCCCGAAGGAGAGGAACGCCTGGTTGCCGTCCTCCTCGAGAATCCGCCGGTAGCGCTCGGCGATCGTGTCGAGCGCCTCCTCCCACTCGACCCGCTCCCAGCGGTCCTCGCCCCGCCGGCCGGCCCGGCGCATCGGGTACTTGAGGCGGTGCGGGCTGTAGAGCTGGCGGATGCGGGAGATGCCGCGGGCGCAGGCGAGCACGTTGAAGTCGGGGTCGGCGGTCACCTTGACCAGGCGGCCGTCCTCGACGTGGGCGAGGAGCGCGCAGTGCAGGCACTCCGGCGTGTTCGCCGTGCGGAAGATCCGGCTGCCGGCTGCCGCGGCGGTCGCGACGCCCGCGGGCGCCCCGCCGGGCGGATACCGGGACAGCAGCAGGCCGCCGCCGCCGAGCGCCGTCGCGCCCCCGAGCAGGGCGGTCCACTTCAGGAAGCTTCGGCGCGACGCGTCGAAGGCATCGGGCGAATCGGCGACATCACGCTTCGGTGGCATCGGCGCGACCTCGGTACCGGGAGTATAGTCCACCTCGCCGCCGGCTACTACCCCGCAGGCGGCGGTCCGAGGTACTCGTCGGCGAACTCGCCGCGCGCCTCCCGGATGGCGGCGACGAGCTCGCGCTCGAAGTCGTCCCGGCTCAAGGCCTCCTCGAGCTCCAGGAGCGCGCCGTCCACGGCGATGCCGACGGATGCGCCGACGAGCACTCCGCCGACCAGGGCACCCACCGCGGTTCCCGCACCGGGCACGAGCGAACCGATGGCTGCTCCGCCCGCGGCGGCGGCGGCCAGCTTGCCCGCCGCCGCCTTGAGCGGCGCCTTCGCGGCCAGCTTGAGCACCTGCTTGCCCAGCACCTTCGCGGTGACCTTCTGGACGATGATGAACGTCATGCCGCCCGCGGCGGCGGACCCGGCCCCCGCGGCGACCCCGGACGCGGCCAGCCGGTGCGCGGCCGGGATGACGTCCTGATGCAGGGACGGCTGGACGATGTTCTCCAGCGAGGCCGTCAACGTCACGTCGAACGCTGCGCGCTCCGGATGCACCCGGTTCCGGTCCAGTATGTCGCGCACGCTCCGCTCGTACGCCGCGCGCGCCTGCTCCTCGACGGAGAGCATCGTCTCGAACACGGCTTCCACGCTCCGATACCACTTGTCCTGCCCGAACGTCTGGCGCGCCTTCTCGGTCAGGTAGTCCTCGAGGCGTCCCTGCAGCATCATGCCGATGCGGCCGTACTCGGCGGGCAGGCTGTAGTACCAATCCAGGTATTCCGCGACGGCCTCGTCCTCCAGCCGCTCGAACGTGGCGTCCACCTCGCGCCGGAACCGTTCGGCCGCCGCACCGACTGCGCCGAGGGCCGCGGCGCGCGCGCTCGCGAGCTCCGCCAGCGTCCCCGGCCGGTAGTAGCCGTCGTCGATGCGCTCGAACACCTGCTGCGCCACGGCGGTCGTCTCCCGCTCCAGGCGCGCCCGGACGCGTGCCGGATCCGGCGACCGCGCCATGTACTGGTCCAGGCGCGCCAGCAGCGGGAAGTAGACGAATCCCACCAGGAAGGTGGCGACCGCCGCGGCCGCGAAGACGTTCTCGAACGAGCGCGGCGCCAGGCGGGCCTGCACGAAACCCGCCCGCGGGATCCGGAAGCAGGACAGGGCGAGACAGACGTTGTAGAAGATGGCGAGGTTGCCCGCGCCCATCGCCAGCAGCGGCCAGAGCGAGTCGACTCCGCCCAGGCGGCCCAGCGCGTAGGCTTCGAGGCCGTCGAAGTACGCGCCCCAGTACAACGCCTCCCGCACCAGCGCGCTCCCGGTCCACGCGGCCGCGCTGCTGCGGTGGACCTCGATGGCCTCGTCGAGCGACGCGTGCCGCGGCACGTCGCCCCACTGCGCCAGCGCGCCGACGTAGAACAGCAGCATGATCGCCGGGCCGGCCCGGCGCGACCACACCAGCGCCTCGGTGACGGCCGCGTCCGCGCGCAGCTCCTTCCCGGACACGCGGTGAAGCACCGCGAAGACGAGCGCGAACATCGGAATCGTCGCCGCCAGAACGGCCCATTCCACCGGGCCGTAGACGTGGAACCGCAGCAGCAGGACGAACGACATCGCCAGCGCCCAGGCGGTCCAGAACAGCGTGCGGAGCAGCCGGCGGGACAGCAGGCCGTACAACCAGCCCCGCTTTTGAAACAGCAGCAGCTTGAACTGCCGGCGCAACGTGCTCGTGTAGATCCCGGCCAGACCGATCGGCGCCCCCACCAGCAGCAGGCTCGCGCCGACGAGCACGATCGCCGCGTCCTGCGCGCTCGACACGGCGTAAACCGCGGCGAGCCACGCAGAGGCCGACGCCAGGAACGGGAGCAGCGGGCAGGGCCACGCGGACGCGTCCGCGGGCGAGTCCTGGGCGGGTCGGTGATCCGGGGTGGCGTGCCGCGACATGGTCGTCTCTCGTCTCCGCGAGCCCCGGACGCCGGCCGCGGGCCGGCCGTGCCGGTGTGTTCATGATGGCCCCGGGTGTTTCCCGTGGCAAGGCGGCCGAGCCCCGTGTTTACGGTGCGGGTGTCCGACGTGCGGCGTCCAGGCCGGGGGCGTCCCCGAGGAGGGCGCCGTAGCCGTCCCGGAAGCTGCGGTGCTCGAACGCGTAGCCGCTGGCGACCAGGCGCGCGTTGCGGCAGCGCTTGCCCCCGGGGGGCTCGCGGGTGCCCGTGGGCGCGGGTGCTGGCAGCCCGAGACGCGGCGCGATCCAGCGCATGACCTCGCACTGCGTCGCCGGCTCGTGGTCCGCGCCCAGATACAGGGGGAGCGGGCGTTCGAGCGGCAGGAGGTGGCGCAGCAGGCCGGCGCAGTCGTCGCGGTGGATCCGGTTCGTGTAGGCCGGAGAGCACGGCTCGCCCGCGCGCACGCGGTCGACGAGGCGCGTGCGGCCCGGACCGTAGATGCCGGCGAGGCGCACGACGACGGTCGATGCGGCGTTGTCGTGGACCACGGCCTCGCCCTCGAGCAGGATTCGCGCGTAGTCGTCGCCTCCGGTGGGGGAGTCCTCGTCCACCCACTCGCCCGCGTGCTGCGGATAGACGCGCGTGCTCGACGTGTACAGCACGCGCTGGAGCCTGCTGCTGCGGCCGGCGGCGCGCAGCAGGTTGCGGGGACCGTCGACGTAGGCGCTACGGTAGCCTTCAGGCGATCTCCGGTCGGCCGCGGCGGCGTAGCACACCGCGTCGAGCCGGTCCGGCACCGCGCGCAGGCTGTCGGGGTCCTGCAGGTCCGCCGCGACCGGACGCACGCCGGCCGGCAGCAGGTGCACGCGGCGCCGCAGCCCGTACACCTCGTGCCCGTCCGCGAGCAGCCGCCGCGCCAGCTCGCCGCCAACGTCGCCGCAGCCGGCGATCAAGACTCTCGACATCGGGTCTGGGTCAGCATCATGTAGGATGGATTCGAGCGATGAGGCGAGACCCTTTGATGGTGGCCGGGGCGGTCGGCGGCATCATCGCCGCTGTCGGCGGCGTTGTCGCCGCGGTTGCCAGCCTGTGGAACGCCTATCAGTACTCGCGACTGGCCGGCATGGTCCAGCAGATCAGCGATACGCTCCTCGCTCACATCAACGCGCCCGGCCTGCACTGACGTCCCGGGTCCAGCTCTACGGTAGTCCGACGATCGGCTGATTGAAAGTCACATTCTTGAATCAGCCCATGCACCACCGGGCTGAGCGGGCTTCGGGAGGCGCCGTGCGCAGCGAGCCGGGCGGAGCCTGGCGGGAACAGGGGGCCCGGGCAGGAGCCGCCGACTGCCGCTGTGGTGCCTGCGACGCCGTTCTGCGGTATCGTGTGTCGTCATGCGCGCTTTGCTGCTCGCCGGCCTGCTCCTCGCCGCCCCCACGTCTGTGCTGGCGCAGGCGGCCGACCTGCCACGCACGCCCTGGGGCACGCCGGATCTGAGCGGCTACTGGGAGTACCGCAGCACGACGCCGCTGGAGCGGCCGGAGTCGCTGGCGGGGAAGGAAGTGCTCACGCCCGCCGAGGAGGCCGAGTATCTGGCCGGGCGCCACGCGGCCATCCGCCGCGAGCGCGACCTGCAGCTCAACGCCGACTGGTGGCAGCCCGGCGGGCTGACCGACGGCCGGACGTCGCTGATCGTCGACCCGCCCGACGGCCGCCTGCCGCCGCGCACGCCGGCCGGCCGGGAGCGGGCGCGCACGCTCGGCATCGCCAGCCGGTTGCGGTCGGCCGACGGCCCGGAGGACCGCGAGCGCTACGAGCGCTGCATCATGGGACGCACGGTCCCGCTGCTGGCCGTGTCCCCCAACCGAATCGCGCAGATCTTCCAGACGCCCGGCTACGTCGCCATCCTCCACGAGCAGAACTCCGACCTGCGCATCATCCCGCTGGACGGCCGCCCGCGGCTTCCGGCGCGGATCCGCCAGTGGCAGGGCAGCTCCCGCGGCCGCTGGGAGGGTGACACGCTCGTCGTCGAAACCGCGGGCTTCAACGGCGAGTGGACGATCCGGGGCACCGGGCCGAACGCGCGCTACGTCGAGCGCTTCCGGCTCGCCGCCGCGGATGCGCTGCACTACGAGTTCACGGCGCACGACCCCGCGTCGTTCACCGGGCCCTGGACCGTGATGTTCCCGATCACGCGCGCCGTCGGCCCCGTCTACGAGAACGCCTGCCACGAGGGAAACTACAGCCTGCCGCTCATCCTGAGCGGCGCTCGCGCCGAGGAACGACGCCGGCCGTGACGCGCCCCGCGCCGACGCGGGTGGCCGCAGTCGGAGCGTCGTTCCGTGTGCGGCGCGTCAACGCTGAACGAGGGGCATCCGCCAGCGTTCCGCGCGGTAGACGTGCCAACCGGTCGGCGAGTCGTCGTCGATCACCAGCGTGAAGACGGTCTCCGCCGGGTTGTCGCGCGCCGTCGTTCCAGGCCGGGCAGCGCAAGCGGCGCCCCAGCGGCGCGTAAAGGCCCTTGTTTGCCGTGAGTCGACGCGAGTGAGCGGTGGCACCTGACTCGATAAGGACGAAATGATCAGCGGCGCCGACGCACCGATGTTGACTGCCAGCACAGAATTCAATGCAACGCCGGAACTCTGATACATCAGCACCACGCCAGCCCCGCACGCGACCATGAGGGTGGTGACTACCCAGTAGGACCGACTCTTCGCCCAATCCGGCATCCCGGCATGTAGCTGGTCCCGGATGCGGAACCATCGAAGCAGTTCTGCCCCCGCACCACCTGCGAGCCCCCAGACCCAAAGCGGCACGTCCATTACTGACCGGCGAACGTCAGGATGTGGTCGACGACCTCGCGAAATCTCGTCGGTCGGGATCTCAGCGTGTAGACGAGCTGCCGGCCGCGCGTGCGCCCACGTCGCGAGACGGCCCGACGGACCGCAGCCCCATGCCCTTGAAGCAGTTGCTCCACGTGTTTTCGGGGGAGGCCGGTTTCCCTCGCGATGCCGTCGACGGTCCTGAAATCCCAGTTGGGATTCGCAAGCGCTGCCTGTACTTTCGCCCAGTCGTCCCGTTGCTCAACCATGGGAATCTCGGAGTTGACCATCCAAGCATACCTCAGCAGGTACCTGCCCCGATTCTGCGCGATCGCGGGGATCGTCCCGCCCTTCGCGCCGTCCCACCAGATCATCGACTCGGCGGCGACGACGCCACCGAACTGATGACTGAGGCGCGGGCTGGCGGACCGCGTCGTCTACGAGGGCCCATGGCGCGGCTCGCGATGCGGCCCGGTACCAAACGGGTCGTCCGGCGTGCTTCATCAGGCGTCGGGAATCATGTCCACGTAGGCCGATTCGACGAGGTCGCTTCGTTCGATCTTCAACTTCGTCATCAGTTCCGTGACGGTCCGGACTCCTTCGTCCGACGATTCGTCGGCATCTAGAACCACTTCGATCTCGATGAAGTCGCCCAGACTCTCGACGCGGTCGAGATGGATTCGTGATCGCCCGACCTTGTGCACCCAACGATGTTTTCGGACGACTGCGCGGACCCCGATCGCGTTCCCGAGCACGTGCTTCAGAACGTTCGGATTGCTCGTCGGAACCAGACTGTAACGGGATTCCCTGGGTTCGCATGTGTTCTCGCGTGCGTACTCGATCAACTCGCCCTGACCGTTTCCGAAATCGCGCAGTTTGAGGCGGCCATGGGGGACGTCGAAGAACGTATCTTCCTGGAAAAGGTGCGCCGGTTCGCGGGCACCGAGTTCCCGGGCCAACAGCGACTGCCGGGCGAAATCTATTGCACGCGCCTTGATCTCGATGTTTCTGGGCATGGTGACAGGTTCCTCGCCGGCGTCGACGAAGACCTCTGCGTCGGGTGGGCGTGGGTGACAAACAGGCGGTCGGCGTCGTTGTCATGGGGCGCGATCCCGGAATCTCCCGGCCAGACCGACGCTGACCGTTCCGGCCGCTGCTGCCCCGCTAACGCTGAACGAGGGGCATCCGCCAGCGCTCCGCGCGGTAGACGTGCCAACCGGTCGGCGTGTCGCCGTCGATCACCAGCTCGAACAGGGTCTCCGCCGGGTCGCCGCGGGTCACCTCGAGGATGCGCGCCCAGCGCCGGACCTCCGGCTCCCCCTCGGCGGTGTCGACGGTTCGCGTCCGCCCGCCGTCGGTGATCAGCACGTTGCCGGTGTCGGGCAGCCAGTCGGCATCGCTCAGGAACGACGAGTAGAAGCGCTCGCCGTCGGACCGCGGATAGGCCCAGCGCTGCCGGACGGTCAGCGCCGCCTCGTCGACGTCGAACTCGACCGCCCGGCTGTACGAGGCCTCGGCCGGCAGCGGCTCGTCGAAGGGCGTGGCGCGGTGGTTGCCGTTGTCGAACACGAGGATCGTGCCGTCGGGCGTGACCTCGACGCCGTGGCCGTGGTACGACCACTCCAGGTCGCCGCGCGGGCTCAGCAGCCGGCCGCGCCACGGGTCCGACCAGCCCGCGTGCGGAGCCAGGATCCAGCGCGCCGAGCCGCCGCGGTCCAGCTTGACGAGGGCATCCTGGTGCCGCGCGGAGATGACGAACGTGTCGTCGCTCGCGTCGTACGCGAGGGCGTTCGCGTGCGTCCAGTCGGCGAGCCGGGCGTCGGAGCGGCCCACGGCCCGGTAGGTGTCGCCCCAGAACGACGTGCCGAGCGAGTCGTAGCCTATGCGGTAGGGATCGAGCGCGTCGAGGAGCGACCATTGCCCCACGACGGTCCCGTCCGGAGTGAACTCCACGACGAGGTCGCCGACGACGTCCTGCGTCGCGCGCGGGGCCGCGGGGTCCTCCTCGCTCGTGGGGTAATCGTGGAAGGTGCGGACCTCCGAGCCCAGCGCCGCCAGGTTCCCCGAGGGCAGCACCAGCATGTCGTGGTGCAGCGAGTCGGTGTCGACCAGGATGCTGCCGGCGGGCGCGCGGGCGGCCAGGGCCCGCGGGTGCCAGCCGCGAACGACGTTGCCGAGCAGGTCGATCTCGACGAGCAGCGCCCAGATCCGGTCGACGTTCGCCATGTACAGCAGGTTGCCGCTGGCGAGCGGCACCGCGTTCGCGATGACGTGCCCGGCCCGGTAGTACCAGACGACGTCGCCCCGCGCGTCGACGGCGACCAGCAGGCCGAAGACCGGGTCGCGGCCCGCCTCGCCCCAGCGGTAGACGTTGAACAGCGTGGCGCCCGGCTCCATCCGGTCGGGTCGGCTCACGGTGACCTCGAGCGGCGGGAAGTCGTCCGGCAGGGGCTCGGTCTCGATGGTGAGCGGCGCGGCCTCCGCCCGGTTGCCCGCGGCGTCGGTGGCGATGAACGTGACCGCGTGCGTCCGGCCGGGCCGCAGGCCCGTGAGCGGCACGAGGTGCGCGGTGCGATAGCGGCCGTCGAGATCACGCCGCTCGACCCGCGCGCCGTCCGCGATCTCGACCGCCAGGCGCGCGGGCTCGTCCGTCGATATCGCGATCCGCGCGCCGAGAGGAGCCTCCGGGCGGGGGGGCTCCACGATCTCGAGCCGCTCGATCGCCGGCGCCCGCCGGTCGGGTTGCGCCCACGCCGTCGCGGCGAGCGCGGCCATCCCGAGCGCCAGGACCGCACGGCGGACGGCCGTGGCAGCCAGGACGTCCCTTCGCGTGTCCAATGAGATTTCCAACCGTCGTCTCCGAGCGGAATCGTACACCTCTACTCCGGGGCGGGTCCACAGGCGGCCGCCAGGCGCGCACGTCCTACCGCCGGCGCGCGCGGTGCGCCGCGGTGGCGCGGTCGACGATGGAGACGATCGTCGACGCCGCCAGCACGTAGGCCGAGGCGCGGGCGAGCGGTTCGAGCACCGCCGCCTGGCCCGGAACCACCTCGATCCGCGCGGCCGCGAGCACTACCAGCGGGACGAAGTAGCCGATGCCGTTCCAGCGCCCGATGGTGCTCATGCGCAGCCGCCTCTCGCGGTGCAGCCAGTAGGAATCGGCCGCGTACTGGCCGAAGGCAACCGCGACCAGCACGGGCAGCGCCAGGGGGACGCCGCCCGCGAGCGCGGCGCCGGTCAGTCCCGCGGTCACGAAAACGCAGTCCGTGGCGTGATCGAACAGTTGCCCGCCGGCTGAGGCCGTGCCCCGCCGCCGGGCGACGACGCCGTCGAGCCAGTCGCTGGCGATGGCCGCCGCCAGCAGCGCGGCGACGAGGCCGGCGGCCAGCCAGTCCGGCCGGGCGAAGGCGGCCGCGAGCGGCAGCGCCAGCCCGAGCCTGATGCCCGTGAGCAGGTGGGCCATGCCCGCCGCTGCCTCCTACCCGAACAGCTCGCGCTGCGCCCGCGGCCAGAACGCCACGCCGATGAGCGCGTTGAACAGGATGAAGAAGTTGTGCTGCACGAACCCGAACGCCGCCATCGGACCCTCATTCTCGGGGAACAGGATGACCCAGAACGTGATGGCCGCGGCGCGCATCGGCGTCGGCACGGCGGCGGCGAAGAAGATGACCGGCAGGTAGCCGAGCAGCGCCAGGAAGGACGCCTCCACGCCGAACAGGTTGAGCGCGGTCGTGTAGACGGCCACGGCGGCCAGCAGCGCCGGCGAGCGCATCACGAGGAACAGCGCGTAGTGCTTGACCTCGGCGCGGCGGAACGCGTGGAAGATGCGCCGCTCGCGCAGCCGGTTGCCCGGCAGGATCGTGCCCCGGAAGTAGAGCACCCAGACGGCGAAGACCGGCACCGCAGCGGCCGCGAGCCAGGGCAGGAGCCCGAAGGCCGGGGGCAGCGAGGGGCCGCTGAAGGCGTAGCCCACCGTCGCCCAGAACAGCAGGTAGAACACCTCGCAGAACATCACGAACAGCATCACCGAGCCGACCTCCCAGCCCGGGACGCGGTCGCGCCGGTGCAGGTAGTAGGCCATCGCGCCCTTGCCGATCTGCTCGTTGAAGATCGAGATGATGTAGGCGCTGGCGCGGATCGGCAGGATGTCCCGGTAGCGGACCGGCGTGATGAACCAGTTGAGCGCCCGCGACACCACCAGGGTGTCGATGCAGAAGTAGAGGCCCGAGTAGGCGACCATCAGGACGACCCAGGACAGCCAGTCGACGTTGGCGAAGACGCCCGTCATGTAGTCGGCCAGCGACAGCCCTTCACGCGCCGCCGCGCCGTTCAGCCGGTAGTACAGATAGGCGAAGCAGGCCACGCCGAGGGCCAGGAAGGCGGCGCGGCCCGCCCTGCTCGGCGTCGGGGCGCCGGCGGACGGCTCGTCGGAAGCAGGGTGCTCGGTTGGTGGCACGGTCATGGTCCTCCCGCGGACTGCCGCAGCTTGGCCAGCGTGTCGGACAACGGCGTCAGGTCGATGCCCAGATCACCGTCGGCGTTGCGCGGCACCGCCTCGTCGGACGTGATGACGTCGATCACCGCCGGCGTCAGGCCGCCGGTGCGAATCAGGCCCGCGAGACGCGCCCCGAGTCGCGCGAGCCAGAGCGGCGTGGAGCGGATCGCTGGGTCGCGGTCCAGCAGGCGCGCCGTTTGCTGCAACAGCTCGCGCTGGGTGAGCAGGGTCGGTCCGACCAGCTCGTGCGTCCGGGCGCCGGTGGACGGTTCCCGGCAGCAGCGCGCAACGGCGGCGCACAGGTCGTCGACGTCGAGCGGGCGCAGCCGGTGCGCCCCGCCGCCCAGCAGGCGCACCGCCGGGCGGGTTGCGTCGCGCAGCAGCGCGCGCCCGCCGGCCGTGTCGGGTCCCAGGAGCAGCGGGGTGCGGATGATCGTCGCCGCGACACCGGCGCCGGCCACGAGGCGTTCCGCCTCCCCCTTGGAACGGAAGTAGCCGTTCGGCGAGTCCGGATCGGCCCCCAGCGAGCTGACGAACACGATGTGGCGCACCGTCGCGGCCCGGGCGGCCTCGACCAGCACCCGCGTCGTGTCGACGTTGGCGCGCCGATAGTCGGACGCCCGGGTCTCGAACAGGACGCCCGCCAGATGCACCACGCAGTCGACGCCGCCCAGGGCCGCGCGCAGGCGGTCGGGCTGGTCATAGCCGATCACCTCGGCCGCGATGCGCGGCGAACGGGGCAGGGTGGCCACCGCCGCCTGGCGTCGCACCACGGCCACGACGCGCAGCTCGTCGGCGCCGGCGAGCCGCGCCAGCAGCGCCTTGCCGACGGCGCTGTTGGCGCCGGTGACGGCGACCTGCCCGCTATCCACGTGAGCCGTTGACGTCACGCGCCGACCGCCCGCGATACCGCACCTGGTGCTCGACCTTCTTGAACACGCCGCGCCTGACTCCGGTAGCCGGCGTCGTCCGCGAGGCGTGGCCCGCGAGCCGCGCCCGGAGACGCCATCATACTGCCAAGCGGCCGGTCGGGTTCGATGGTGCGGGCCGCCTGCGGTATGATGGCCATCGCTCATGGTGGCGCCGCGGGGTCCCGCGCGCCGAGCGCGCCCAGGAGGAGGAGATGATCAGCAAGGCTCTCGTCGTCGTACCGCTTACCTTCCTGCTCGTCGTGCTGGCGAGCGCCGCGGGCGCGCAGACAGCGTTCGACCCGCCGCGGCTGCCCGACGGCAAGCCCGACCTGCAGGGTGTCTGGGACTTCCGCACGCTGACACCGCTCCAGAGGCCCGCGGACCAGGCTGACAGGGCGGTGCTGACCGACGAGGAGGCGAGCGAGATCGAATCGCGGGCGGCCGCGCGCGACGCCGCGGCGAACGCGCCGACCGAGCGCGGAGACGAGATTCTGCCGGTCGGCGGCGACGTGGGCGCGTACAACGCGTACTGGGTCGATCAGGGCGCCAGCGTGGTCGAGGGCCGGCGGACGTCCCTGATCGTGGATCCGCCCGACGGGCGCCTGCCCGCGCTGCAGCCCGGCATCGAGATGCAGCAGCTCTCGCTGGCCGAGGACCTGGGCGGCACGCTGCCGGTCCGCGTCCGGGCCGCGGGCATCGGCACCGACAGCCACGAGGACCGGGGCCTGGCCGAGCGCTGCCTGCTCGGCTTCAACTCCGGTCCGCCGATCGTGCCCGTGGGCTACAATCAGAACATCCAGCTCTTCCAGACGTCCGACTACGTCGTGATCTTCCACGAGATGGTGCACGACGCCCGCATCGTGCCGCTCGACGGGCGCGACCACCTGCCGGCGAGCATCCGCCAGTGGATGGGCGATTCGCGGGGCTACTGGGACGGCGACACGCTGGTGATCGAATCGACCAACTTCACCGCCAAGACCGCGAGCTTCAACCCGTCGATCGCGCAGGCAGCCGGGACCGGCATCCACCTGCACCTGACGGAGCGTTTCAGCCTCGCGGCGGAGGACACGCTGCTCTACGAGTACACCGTGAACGACCCGACGACCTTCACGCGGCCGTTCACCGCGGAGCTGCCGATGAAGCGTGGCAACCTGGTGTTCGAGTACGCCTGCCACGAGGGCAACTACGGCCTCTACAACATGCTCGCCGGCGCGCGGGCCCAGGAGGCCGAGGCGCAGCAGCAGCAGTAGCGGCCCATGCGGACTGGCCGGACCATGCAGGCGGCTGCCCGCGCGCTGGTCGTCGTCGGCTGCCTGCTGCTGATCCCGGTGGCCGCCCTCGTCACGGCCGCCGCGAAGCAGCGCTTCGCCGACGGCCCGAACCGGCTGTTCGCGGGCGGCCCCCTGGTGGCGGGCGAGCTGCACGCCGGCCCGGAGCCGGACTGGCGCTTCGTCCGGGACATCGAGACCATCGAGCTGCAGTTGCTCGACCCGCCCACCTCCCGCCGCATCTGGGCTGCCGAGCACGACGGCAGGCTCTACGTCTGGTCCGGCTACATGGGCACCGCGGTCGGGCGGCTGTGGAAGCGCTGGCCGGCCCAGGCGGAGCGGGACGGCCGGGCCGTGCTCCGCATTGCGGGCAAGCGCTACGAGCGGCGGCTCGTGCGCATCGAGTCGGGCGCGATCCTGGATGGCATCGGCCGCGCCATTCAGGACAAGTATCCGTCGCAGGTCACCCGGGCGGCGGTGGAAGCCGGCGACGCCTGGATGTTCGAGGCCGCGCCGCGCCAGGAGTCTGCGCCGTAGCTGGGGAAGCCGTAGCGTGAGAGCCGCAAGGTTGATCGCGGTCCTGCTCGTCGCCTATGCGGGGCTCGTCGTCGGGTTCGAGTCGTTGCTCGGCTACTTCCAGCCCGCGCCGCCGACGTCGCTCGTCATCACTACCATCGACGACGACGGAACGCCGCACGACCGGGTCCTGGAGCGTCTCGAGAGCGATGGCCGGCTCTACGTGTCCGCGAACCACTGGCCGCGAGCGTGGTATCGCCGTGCCCTCGAGAATCCGAACGTGCGAGTTACGTTCGAGGGCGATACGAGGGACTACCGCGTGGTCTCCGTTTCAGCATCCGAGCACGAAAGAGTGAATGCCGAGCACCGGCACGGCATCGGGTTCCGGATTCTGACCGGATTTCCGCCCAGGCGCATCGTGCGATTGGAGCCTCAATCAGACGGGGCTGCGCCCCGAACCCCCGGCGTCCGCTTGCGGGGACCCCTGCGCCCCGCGCCGCTCCCGCCGAGCCGGGCTGTGCGCGCCGGCCCGCCTACTGCCCGGCTGCACCGGCAGCCGCCGCCTTGAGCTCCTCGGGTGAGACGTCCCTGATGTGCTGCGTGAAGATCCAGTGGTGGCCCTCGGGGTCGACGGTGCGGTAGTTGCGGTCGCCGTAGAACTGATCGGCGATCTCCTCGGCGATCTCGGCGCCCGCCGCCCTGGCATGCTCGTAGTGCGCATCGACGTCGTCGACGTAGATCATGACCTGGCCATGCACGGCCTTGAGGTCCCTGGGGCTCGCGAGGCCCATCTCGGCAAAGGCGGTGGCGAGGAACACGACGTTGTCGCCGAGATGGAGCTCGGCGTGCCCCAGCACGCCGTCGCCCATCTCCATCTGCACGCCGGCCTCGAAGCCGTAGGCCTTGCAGAGGAATTCGACCGCGGCGGGAGCGTCGGCGTAGGCCAGGTACGGGATGATGCGCTGGTTGCCGGCGGGTGGGTTGTCGACCATGATTCGTAATAGCAGGGCATTTTTTCGACCGGGTGTCAAGGCGTCGGGAAAACCCCGCGCCCGGCGATTAGAATCGGTCGAAAGCCCGGATTCCTGAGAGGATCGGGCCGGGAGACGAGCGGGCAGCTCGACGCGAATCGAATTCGCCCGGGTCGGGAGGTTGGCGTGACGGGACTGACAACGACTCGAACGCGCTCGCGGCGGCTGGCCAGGGCACTCGCGGCGGCGACCGCGGTGACCGCGCTGCTCGTCGTCACGCGGCCTGCCGCCGGCCAGTCCGACCGGTTCCACCTCGAGGAAGCGACCATCGAGGGGATCCACGAGGCAATCCGCGATGGCCAGGTCACTTGCCGGGGGGTGGTGCAGGCCTACGTCGACCGCGCCCGCGCCTACAACAGCGCCTGCACGCAACTGGTCACGCGCGACGGGGCGCCCGTCGCGCCGGCAAGCGGGCCGGTGCGCGCCGGCGCGGCGGTCCGCTTGCCCACGGCCACCGTGCCGGTCTCCAGCGTGCTGCCGGATGTCGACCGGTACGCCGGCATCCCCCTGGACCTGGGGCGCATGGCGCCCACGGTTTCCGACCCGGCCGTGCAGGCGCAGCTCGGCATGGTGGTCGGCGTCCCGGATGCCGGTCAGGTCAATGCCCTGAGCACGCTCAACCTGCGCGGCGAGCGCTCGGTGAGCTGCCAGGGCGGCTGCGACGCGCATCCATCGACGGGGGCGCTCCCGGCGAGCTGTCCCGCGGCCTGCGAGGCGTTCCGGCAGCTCCCCGACGCGCTCGAGCGGGCCGTGGAGCTGGACGCGCGCTACGGCGCCGATCCCGATCTCGCCCGGCTGCCGATGTACTGCATCCCGCTGGCCTTCAAGGACGTCTACGACACCGCGGACATGCGGACCACGACGGCGGCGGACATCGACTTCGCCCTGGATGCGCCCCCCGCGGACGCGACCATCGTCGCCCGGCTGCGGACGAAGGGCGCCATCATCTACGCAAAGGCCAACGCCACGGAGTTCAACGGCGGCATCGGGGACCCCGGCGGGCCGGCCGCCCCGACCGCCCGCTACCTGGGCTACGCGGAGCGGAGCACGTGGGGCGGCCAGGCCTGCAATCCCTACGACACCGAGCGCTCGCCGCGCGGCTCGAGCTCCGGGTCCGGCGTCGCGGTTGCGGCGAACCTCGTGACCTGCGCCTTCTGCGAGCAGACGGGGGGATCGTGCAAGGGGCCGGCATCCCGCAACGGGGTGGTCAGCCTGCTGACCACCAAGGGGTTGATCCCGTACGGCGGAGCGGTCGGATCGAATCCGCTGGTCGACCGGGCGGGCATCAACTGCCGCACGGTCCGGGATGCGGCGCTGGTTCTGGATGCCCTCACCGACCCGACGCTCGGCCGCTTCGATCCGCGGGACATCTACACGGCGGTGCCGGCGGCGCTGGCGTCCAGCGAGCCCTATGCCGGCTTCGTCGTCGAGACCGCGCCGGGCGATGGGGGCGGGAGGCCGCTGGCGGGCATGCGCATCGGCATCGTCCGCGAGTACATGGTCAAGCACACGCTGAACGACGCGGCCATCAGCGATCGCATCGACGCCGAGATCAAGCGCGTCCTCCGGGACCGGCTCGGGGCGAGCCTGGTCGAGTCCGTCGATCCGCTCTATCCGGACGACCCCGCCGTGCCCGACATGGCGTACACGTTCCAGGACGCGCTGGCCGAGATCCTGCCGCTCCACATGCCGGAGTACTTCTCCAGCACGACCGCCGCCGGCGGCCTGGAGTTCGCCGTGCCGGGCCACGACGTGACGTCGAAGCGCTACCTGGTGCAGCTCGCGGAGGGCAACGCGCCGCTCTCGCCCAGGGTGAATCTGCGCCGCGTGACGCTCTCACCCCCAACGCGGAGCTTCGCCTTCCACATCGATCAGTACCTGACCCGGCGGGGCGACGCGCGCGTCGCCGACATGGCGAGCCTGGACGCCAACACGAAGTACTTCTCCGCCGCGGCCGAGGCGGGATCGGCGAACTGGGCCGTGCTGGACGACGTTCGCTCGGCGGGCAACACCGAGCGGCTGACGATGCGCGCGGTGCTGCAGCTCGTGCTCGGGAAGGTGCTGCGTGAGAACCGGCTCGACGTGCTGGTGAATCCGGAGAACACGCTGCCGCACCAGAAGGTCGGCGGACCCAGCGAGCCCACCGTCAACGGCCGCAGCGCGGCGGGGGCCACCCAGACCGTCACGGCGCTCATCGGAGCTCCCGAGATCGTCGTCCCGGCCGGGTTCAACGCGGTCGTTTACGAGCCCAGGTTCGTCCTGAACGCGGCCGGCGACCGCTACGACGCCGTCCCCGGGTACGAGCGGTCGCTGCTGGCCACGCCGCTCCCGATCAGCCTGATGTTCTGGGCCGGCCCGGGCGACGAGGCCGCGGTGCTGAAGGCGGCGTCCGCCTACGAGACCGCGACCCGGCACCGGGTGCCGCCGCCCGCCTTCGGCCCGCTGCCGAACGAGCCGTAGCCCCGCATTTGGCGCGGCAGTGGTCCTCCATCCCGTCCGGGCAGTCCTGTGCGTCGTGCTGGCCGCGTCGGGTCTCACGGCCGTCCCCGGCCGCGCGCAGCCGCCGGTGCCGACCACGCACGCAGGTCCCCCGGCGGCGGCCACCGCGCCGGGTCGCCCGGTCGCGCGCGCCCAGCGGGTCGAGCGCGGACCGGAGATCGACGGGGACGTGCTCGGCGAGGCGGTCTGGACGGCCGCGAGCGTCGCGACGGGCTTTCGCCAGAACACCCCGGACGAGGCCGAGCCGGCGTCGGAGCGCACCGAGGTGCGCATCGTCTACACGGACGATGCGATCTACTTCGGCGTGGTCTGCCATGTCCGGGACCCAGCGACGATCATCGTCTCGGACGCGCGCCGCGACGCGTCGCTGGTCGACACCGACAGCTTCCGGATCGTGCTCGACACCTACCGGGACCAGCAGAACGGGTTCGTGTTCGGGACCAACCCCGCCGGCCTCGAGTACGACGGGCAGCTCACCAACGAGGGGGAGGGCAGCGGCGGCATCGGCGGCGGTCTCGTGCAACGCTCCGAGAGCGGGCAACAGCGCGGCTCGGGCGGCGGCTTCAACCTCAACTGGGACGGCGTCTGGCAGGTGGCCGCGCAGGTCACCGACAGCGGCTGGACCGCCGAGTTCGCGATACCGTTCCGGACGTTGCGCTATGCGTCGGGCGCCGCGCAGACGTGGGGGCTCAACTTCCAGCGCAACATCCGGCACCGGAACGAGGAGTCGTACTGGGCGCCGCTGCCGCGCCAGTTCAACCTGAACCGGCTGTCGCTGGCGGGCGAGCTGCGGGGGTTGGAGGTACCGCCGCCGCGAAACCTCCAGTTGAACCCGTACGTGCTGGGCCAGGCGCTGCGGCGCGACGCGGACAGCCGCGCCACGCTGCTCGGGGACGTGGGCGCCGATCTGAAGTACAGCGTGACCCCGGGCCTGACGCTCGACCTGACCTACAACACCGACTTCGCGCAGGTCGAGGTGGACGAGCAGCAGATCAACCTGGACCGGTTCAACCTGTTCTTCCCCGAGAAGCGGCCGTTCTTCCTGGAGAACGCCGGGTTGTTCTCGGTAGGGCAGCCGGGCGAGCTCGAGCTGTTCTTCAGCCGGCGCGTCGGGATTGGGGCCGACGGATCGCGGATCCCGATCCTGGGCGGCGGGCGCCTGACCGGCCAGGTCGGGGCCGGCACCAACATCGGCGTGCTGAGCATGCGGACCGCGCCGGTCGCCGCGAGCGGGACGCCGGCGAACAACTACACGGTGGCGCGCGTCCGGCAGGACCTGCCGAACCGGTCGAACCTGGGGGCGATGGTGGTCGACCGCCGCGCCGTCGGCGAGCTCGCCCGCGCCGGCGACGTCAACCGGACCTACGCCGCGGACGGACGGTGGGGCATCGGGGAGGCCGTGACGATGTCGGGGTTCGCGGCCGCCACCGACACGCCCGGCGTGGGCGGGGGCACCCACGCCTACAACCTCGCCGCCAGCTACGAGTCCGAGCGGTACCGCTACGGCGGCGGCTTCACCGAGGTCGGCCCCGGGTTCAACCCGGAGGCGGGCTTCTACGCCCGGCGGGGCCATCGCCGCGTCGACGGCGCCTTTCGCACCGCGTTCCGCCCCGACAACACGATTGGATTCCACGAGTGGACCCCGCACGCCGCCTTCTTCGTCATCCGCGACTTCGACACCGGCCGGACCGAGTCGGAGTGGATTCACCTGGACAACACGATGGAGTGGCGCAACGGGTTCTGGGCGAGCACCGCGCTGAACCTGACGACGGAAGGGGTGCTCGAGCCGTTCGAGATCTTTCCCGGGGTGGTCGTCCCGGCCGCGCGCTACGACCATGCCGAGGCTCAGTTGCGGTTCCGGACCGACGAGGGCGCCCCCCTCAGTTTCCAGTTCTTCTCGGTGCTCGGCGGGCTCTTCGGCGGCCGGCGGACGACGCTGAGCCCGCGGCTGAGCCTGCGTCTCGGCGAGCGGTTCAACACGCAGGCGGCCTGGGAGCGCAACGACCTCGCGCTGCCCGGCGGCGCGTTCGCAACGAACCTGGCCCGGCTGCGGCTCAACTACTCGTTCACGACCCGGGTGTTCGTGCAGGCGCTGGTGCAGTACAACGACCGCGCGCGGCTCTGGTCCTCGAACGTGCGCTTCGCCGTGCTGTCGGACGCCAACACCGGGCTCTTCGTTGTGTACGACGATATCGAGGGCTTCGATCGGTTCCGGCCGGCCGGCGCCGGGCGCAGCCTGACGGTGAAGTACAGCCACCTGTTCGAGCTGTTGAATTGAGCCCGCCCGGTGAGGCCCGGTCGGTCCCGCGGGCGAGGAGCGGGGTCGCGCCGCCGCCGCGTTGGTGGTATAACGGCGGGACGGGCGGCCACGCGGCAAACTGGCGCCGTCCGACGGAACCGAGGAGTGCGCATCATGGCGAAGGGAACTCGCATCGGCAGCGGCGGATCGCAGCGGCGGGAAGCGGGTCTTGCGGCACGGGCGGCCAGGTTGGCCGCCGCCGGACTGATCGCGGCGGGCGGCCTGACCGCCGGACCGGGCGTCGCCGTCACGGCGGCGCAGGGTCCGGGGGCCGACGGGGCCTTCACCACGGATCAGGCGTCCAGCGGCTGGTCGGTCTACGGCGTCCAGTGCGGCGACTGTCATGGGCCCAACCTGGAGGGGATGGTGCACGCGCCGCCGCTGTCGGGCGTGGAGTTCCTGAACAGTTGGGCGGGAGAGACGACCGACGGGCTGTTCGCCTACCTGCGCGACGAGATGCCCCCGGGGCAGGCGGGCGTGCTCAGCGATCAGGCCTACATCGACCTGGTGGCGTACCTGCTGGAGGCGAACGGCGCCGTGCCGGGCGAGCGGACCCTGATGGTCGGCGAGGGGGTGCCCATCGGCGACGCCGCGGACATCGAGGAGGCCCGCCGCGCGGCCGGGGCGGGCGAGCGGGTGCGGCGGCGCTCGTCGCGCTTCATCAACCAGGTGGTGCCGCACGAGCTGAGCCCCGTGACCGATGAGATGCTCGCGGACCCGCCGCCGGGCGACTGGCTCAACTGGCGCCGGACGCGCAACAGCCACGGCTACAGCACGCTCGACCAGGTGACGCGCGACAACGTGGCCGATCTGCAGCTCGAGTGGTCGCTCTCCGTCCGGCCGGGCAATCACCAGACGACGCCGCTGGTGCACGAGGGCGTCATGTTCCTCGCCCAGCCGGGGAACGTCGTCCAGGCCATCGACGCGGCGACCGGCGACGTCATCTGGGTGTACCGCCACCGGCTGCCGCAGGACGCGCGCACCGGCGCCACGCGCACGCTGGCGCTGTACGGCGACAAGGTGTTCCTCGCGACGGCCGACGCGCACCTCGTCGCGCTCGACGCGCGGACCGGCGAGGAGGTGTGGAAGACGGTCAAGACCGACTACACGCAGGGCTTCCGGCAGAACGCGGGCCCGGTCATCGCCAACGGCGTCCTCATCACCGGCACCAACGGCTGCGACCGCTACACGGAGCAGACCTGCTTCATCACCGGCCACGACCCCGACACCGGCGAGGAGCTCTGGCGCACGTCCACGATCGCCCTGCCCGGCGATCCGAACGACGCGTCGTGGGGCGATACGCCGCCGTACCTGCGCGCGGGCGGCGACGCCTGGATCCCGGGGAGCTACGACCCCGAGCTCGGCCTCTTCTACATCGGCACGGCGCAGGCAAAGCCCTGGGTGGCCTCGAGCCGCGGCATGACGACGCGGCAGGACGCGCTCTACACCAACTCGACGCTGGCGCTGGACCCGAGCACCGGACAGGTGCGTTGGTACTTCCAGCATGCGCCGGGCGAGACGCTCGACCTCGACATCGTCTACGAGCGGGTGCTCATCGACGCCGACGGCGAGAAGTGGGTCTTCACCATCGGGAAGGACGGCATCCTCTGGAAGCTCGACCGGCGGACCGGGGCGTTCGTCGACCTGCACGAGACGGTCCACCAGGACATCTTCGAGATCGACCGGACCAGCGGCGAGGTGACCTACCGGGAGGACCTGCAGAACATCGCGATCAACGAGCGGGTGTTCGCCTGTCCCAGCCTGCTGGGCGGCCACAACTGGCAGGCCTCGGCCTACCATCCCGGCGCCGGCGCGCTGGTCATCCCGCTGCACCAGGCCTGCATGCACCTGACCGGGCGCGAGGTGGAGTTCATCGAGGGCGGCGGCGGGACGGCCGGCCGCTACGAGCTCCTGGAGATGCCGGGCAGCAACGGCAACGTCGGGAAGCTGGCCGCGTACGACGTGCGGACGATGGAGGAGCGGTGGAGCCACGAGCAGCGCGCCCCCTTCCTGACGTCCACGCTCACGACGGCGGGCGGTCTCGTCTTCGCCGGTGACGGCGCCCGCTACTACCGGGCGTTCGACATCGAGACGGGCGAGATCCTGTGGGAGACCCGCCTGAGCGCGGCGGCCCACGGCTACCCGATCACCTACGCGGCGGGCGGGCGGCAGTTCATCGCCGTGCCGGCCTCGCTGGGGGGCGCGTTCCGGAGCCTCACCGCGCAGCTCAGCCCGGAGATCTACCAGCCGGAGGGCGGGAACGCGCTCTACGTCTTCGCCCTCCCGGAGTGAGATAGCGTTCCATAGCAGTCCGTAGAGGACCGAAGAATCCCCGAGTGGACACGCTGGAGCGTGCCAGGAGGCTGCACAGTCCGGCCGGCTGTCGTTTCGCGACCAAGCCTCGGTGGATCGATACCGATTCGCCGAGGCGTTCACATGGCGGTTGCGGATTCGCTGACCTGCATGAGCCTCTCCTGCACCGCAGGGTCCTGCGCTTCGGGGTTTGGAGCCGCAATCGCGTCCTCGCTCACGTAGGTCCCGGTGACGCCTTGGTACCCGGACGATATGGCCAGTCTCACGATGCGGTCGGCGCCCACCTCGGGCGGAGATGCGAACACCCGCATGACGTAGCGAAAGAGTCCCTGAACCCCCCGCGTGTCGCGCAGGAGATTCGAGCTGATGAAGCCGGGGTTCAGGCAGTTCACCGTGACGCCCGTGCCCTCCAGTCTCCGGGCCAGGTCGATCGTGAATGCGTTCAGCGCGAGTTTCGCTTGCGCATAGGACTTCAACGTGCTGTAACCGTGCTCCGTCTGCAGGTCGTCGAAGTCGATGTGGCCCAGGGCCTCCGTGTCGGACGACACGTTGACGATGCGGGCAGGTGCGGAACTCTTCAGGCGTTCCAGCAGCAGGGTGGCGAGGAGAAACGGTCCCAGGTAGTTGATCGCCCAGGTGGTCTCGAAGCCCTCCTCGGTCACGATTCGCTCGGGGACATTCGCGCCGGCGCAGTTGACGAGAACATCGATCCGGCCGTGGTTGGCCAGCACACGTTCCGCACAGGCGCGGACGCTCGCCATCGACGCGAGGTCGCAGAGCTGGAATTCCACGGTCCCTCGTCCCACCGCCGAGGCGATGTCCCGAGCGACCGCCGCGCCCTTGGCCTCGTTTCGTCCAAGCAGGACGACGCGGGCGCCCATGTTGCAGAGCATCTCGACGGCGACGCGACCCATCCCGTCTGTTCCCCCCGTGAAGACGATCGTCTTCCCGGAGAGGTTCTTGTCCGACTCGGGTATCGCGTGGCGCGGGTCCGGCGCCCTTCGTTGCGGAATGAAGGTATTGAGCACCAGGCCAACTTGCTTGCCGATCGAAGCCACTTCTATCCCTCCAGCTCGGCCATGGCGATGGCGAGCCTGCGACCCAGCTCGACCAGTCCCGCGGCGTTGTAATGGACCCCGTCAGCGCCGAACTCCACGCCGTCGGCAGACACCAGCGCGGCACTCGCGTCTCCATCGACGAACGCCTCTTGCGCGCCGAGAATGATCGGTGCGTGCTTGTAGAACTCCCCGTTGGGGCCAGGCTCGTACCCGAAGTGGGCGCCGAACAGCGCCTGGGCTTCCTCAACCATCCCTGAATCGCCCACTTCACTGATCACCACCGGCAGGTCGTCGACGCGCAGCGCGGCTCGGGCGACATCCATGAACTGCTTGAGATTGCCTTCGTAGCGCCGTGCTGCAGGCTCGCTGCCGCGGCCGGCTTCGGTCTCGCCGTGTACCCACACGATGCCGGCCGGCACGAGGGTATCGTCCGTGCCATCGCCATCGATGTCCCTGACCGCCGTCGCGTGGCGGACCGCGGCGAGGAAGTGGTCGTAGATGTTTATGCCTTTGCCGGGGCCTTCACCCCCGTTGTAGTCAGGCGCCCACGACCCGAACTCGAACGCCGCTTCCACATCGAGCGCCGAACCGCCGCGCGCGACCTTGAGCAGCGCGATGTTTTCGTTCGGATGCAGTCTGAGGATCTCGCGGCCGAAGCTGATCTCGGGCCCGAAGGTCGGACCAGGGTCCGGCTCGAGGACCTTCCACTGGCCGCGTCCGTTGACGGGCGCCATGCCGTCCGGGCCCGTTGCGCCTTCGTAAATCATGACGCCGGCTACCGGCTGCTGCAGTTCTTCAGGCAGGTCGGCAACCATGCCAACGCCGTTCATGTTCGACTGGCCGCCGAGATAGTAGAGCCGGTAGACCTTCGCCTCGACAGCGGCCGGAACCGACATCAGCAGGGCCAGCGCGAGCCCGCCAACGCCGAGCCAACGAGCATTTCGATGTGTCATGTACTGTCCCTCCTTGCCTGCTACAACGATCAAGCGCGCCCGCCTTCATCGGAGAAATCGGGCCTGCGGCCAGTCGTTCCAAGAGTCGCAGCGATGCGCCCCATGCCCGTCGTACTCGCCGTCGATCGGATACGTATGGAGTCCTGCGCAGCAGGAAACATGCCAGACGCCGCTGTCCGCGTGAGAGCCGCTCATCGACTTGCCGGTCAAGGGGTTCCGAGCCATGCCGCGATCCGGTCGCGCAACCGTTCCACCTCCGGACACAGCCGATATAGCAACGGCAGATTCCGGAGGGATTGCTCGATCATGTACCTTCTGCCGCCACCGGGCACGCGCCGCTGGAGCTTTTGGAGCATTGATCGTCGCGGCTCGAATACCTCCTCCTTCAACCGACGGTGGTTGCGCGCGTCTTCCCAGGTGACGGGCAACTGGCCGCGGAACGCCGCACAGGCGAAGATCTCCACCACCGGCTGCGCCCGGCAGCAGAGCAGCGTGATGCCCTGGGCATCGAGATCCGCTTCCAGGTCGTTCACGGCCTCGGTGCCCGCGCGGTCCGCGTCGGGGAAGAACAGCCAGAGGTCGAAGAATTCGTAGCGTTGGGGGAGCTGCCCGCGAATCGCTCTGACGGCCTGGTCGTAGCCGCGCAGCCGCGGATTGTCG
This sequence comes from Vicinamibacteraceae bacterium, assembly GCA_012271165.1. GTDB lineage: Bacteria > Acidobacteriota > Vicinamibacteria > Vicinamibacterales > UBA8438 > JAAXGX01. The sequence continues at coordinate 36,890 of JAAXGX010000063.1, forward strand.
AGCACCTTCACCCTGGCGTTCGGTTTTCCCGCGTCCTCCAGGAGCCGTTCCGCAAGGGGTTTCAGGATATGCCCGTTCAGCTTCGGATCTTCCGGGATCACGAGCACGTTCAAGCTCACGGCGCCGCTTCCAGCCAGCCTTCCGCGAACAGCTCGGACGCGGGCGTCTCCTTCACGACATCGAGGAACCGCGGCACGTCGGCCAACGCGCGGATCCGCGATTCGCCGGTCTCCTCGTCCCGCTTGCAGAAGAACGTCGTCTTGTAGTCCTCCTCGCTCAGCCAGTCCAGCACGGTCGCCGAATGCGTCGTTGCCACGATCTGCGTGCCGGCCTCCTCGGCTTGGCCACGCAGCAGCTCCAGCAGGAGCCGCAAACGGCTTGCATGGATGCCGTTCTCGATTTCCTCCATCATCAGGAGGCTGGGCATGTCCGGCTGAAACAAGGCCGCAGCGAGTGCGGCGAAGCGCAATGTTCCGTCGCTCAGGACCTGAGCCGGAAAGTCTCTTCCATTTTCACTTAGTATGAAGAGTGGTTCGCCGACCGCGCCGTACACCACGCCCGCGTCGTCGATTTCCTCGGGTCGGAGTTCCCGGAGCCACGACAGGTAGACGTCCTTGGCTTTCTCGTCTTCGCAGATGCTCTGCACGAGAGCAGCGAAGTTTTCTCCCCGATCTCCCATCCGTCGCGCGCTCGGCGCGTCCGAGTAGCTTCGTAAGTGAGTGAATGCGGGGTCCAACCGCTGCATGTTGGCCAATGTCGTGCCGGTTCTGGCGGCAAGATCCGGGTGTTCTCGGGGGCAATCCTCGAACAGGTCATGGCGGTACAGGCTCGCAAATTGTTCAAGTGCCGGTCGACGGTTGTCGATCTTGAAAGAACGAGATGTTCCGGAATTTGCGGGGTAGTTGGCAAACTGATCGGAATCAGTTTCCGGAGTGAACCGATAGATTGTGTGCCCTTCAAGTGAAAAGCACTCCCGTACTATCTTACCGCCCGTCGGCCGAAACGAAATCTCCAATGCCCAGATCGGCCACGTCTCCAGCGATCGGAGCCTGGAGTCCTGAAGACCTATTGATTCCCAAGGAATGGGAGAATCCCAACGACCACGCACATTGAAGGACACTTCTTCGTTGCCTTCAATTCCGGAAAACGACACGTAGCCACTTCCGCCCCGGACGCCTTCCCACGTAGCGTTGGTCGCGCTCTTCGGTTTGCCGTCAAGAATTTCGCTGATCGTGAAGCCGTTTCCAATGCCCTGCAGCACGCGCAGAGCCTCCAGGAAATTCGACTTGCCGCTGGCGTTGGCGCCGATGAACAGGTTCATCCGGCCGAGCTTCAGGTCGACGCGCCTCAAGCTCTTGAAGTTCTCGACGGCGATACGGTCGATCACGCCAACGCCCTTCCTTCGGTCAGGACCCGCAGGCCCTCGTTACCGCGCGGGTCGATCACCTTGACCGCCACCTTCCAGGTCTCGTTTTCGCCGAGCCGGTCCGGCCGCGAGAAGGGGAGGCTGCGGAAACCGCTGAGAGCGTCGAAGGCGGCCGGATCGACGGTGCCCTGGTTGCCGAGCGCCGTGGCCAGTTTGTCTTCTACGGCGAAGCCGCCGTCACCCTGCGGCGTCAGACCGATGACGCGGGGCGCGCTGAACACGCGGAACAACTGGCTGCCGGGCTGGTCCTTCAGCAGGTCGCCCATCGCCACGTCGGGGCTGATCAGCGCCATGTGCAGGCGCAGGTTGGGATGCGACGCATCGGCGATAGCCTCCTGCGCCGCGGCGTCGAAGCCGACCGCGGCGAACACGACGTCGTCGTAACCCTCGCGGTGCGCGTCGCGGACCGCGTTCTCCACGTGCGTGGCGGTGACGTTGCCCACCTCGGGACCAATGCTGACCGCGACGCGCCGTTCGCCGCCGCCGTTCAACCACTCGCCCTCGGCGTGGTTGACAGCGGCGCTAGCTGTCGGCTCCAGCGGCGACAGCTTCACGTTCTTGTTGTCCGGGAAGTCGACGCCGCACGCCTTGAGCAGCCGGATGATCTCGTCGAGATGGGCTTCGGCGTCGGTGAAGGCGAAGTCGCCTTCATCTTCCGCCGTGAACGTCTCCAGTTCGCCGGGGGCGCCGCCGATTGGGGAGTCCCGCCCCTCTTCGCGCGCGATCACGCCCTCCATGGTGAACGGCCCGGCCACGCGCACCGTGCCGTTGACGATCGCCGGCTTGTCGACCAGCTCCTCGGTCTCGGCGTTCGCCGCGATGCACGCGTTCACCTCGCCCTTCTTCGGCCGCCACACCGTGCGGTAGGCCGTCAGCGCATCCTGCAGGGGTGGCGGCCCGTCCGGATCCGTGTCGAAGGGCGCCTGCCAGCGTTGCCGGTTCTCTTGCGGAATACGCTCCGGATACGCACGGGCCTGCTTCGGCGGCAGCGCCTTGAACGGCTTGCGCGCCGGTGCCGGCGTTATCCAAGCCGCGCCCGCACCCGGCAGCAGCCACCGGCGCACGTCGGCGTCGGTAACCGCGTTCGCTCCCTGCCGGCGGTGCCTGTCTACGAGCTTCTGTCTCAACCCGGAATCCACCGCGCGCGCGGCGCGGTTCAACGCCGCGAGCGCATCTTCGAGGATGGGCTCGTGGCGGGCAAAGAGCCTATTGTAGCCGTGCGCGCACGGCGCCTCGGCGGGCGCGGCGCGCGGCTTTGGGGTCCCCGCAAGCGGACGCTAGGGGTTCGGGGCGCAGCCCCGCCTGATTGATGCTGGAGATCACAATCGGGCCGATAGCCGCACGCGGAGCTTTCCTTCGACGGCTGCGATGAGTTCGCCCAAGGCGGAGATCCGCTCGTCGAGCCGCGTCTCGACGGTGGCGATCCGCTCGTCGAGCTGTGTCTCGACGGCCTGGATGGCCTTCGGCGGCATGACGACGCGGCAGGACGCGCTCTACACCAAGAGGAGCGGTGGAGCCACGAGCAGCGCGCCCCCTTCCTGACGTCCACGCTCACGACGGCGGGCGGTCTCGTCTTCGCTGGCGACGGCGCCCGCTACTACCGGGCGTTCGACATCAAGACGGGGGAGATCCTGTGTCTTCGGTTCATCATTCTGACGGCCGTTCGTTCGGGTGAGGCATGGGGCGCCACGTGGAGATCCGGCCAGCGGGGGCGCCGGCGCGGCGGACGTGACTGCCGGCTGCGTGTCCGGCTCTCTTAACGGTGCGGAAACCGAAAGCGGTTCCGTAACGCCATCTACTTCCGCTTGGGAGGATGGACCTCGTACCCGGACCGGCGTTAGTCAGCCCACACGAGATCCTGAAGCACCAGATTTTGAGAACCGCTCAACGCCGCACGCACGGGCCACGCGCTCGGTGAATGGCTGGGTTCTTATCGCATCTCGAGAAAACTCCTGTCCATCTATCGCGGTATCTATAGCCGCAGCCGCGCGGCTGAACATGTTGTCAGACTTCTCCTGGTCCCAGAGCACGTCCGTCATCGCCACACAGTATCCCTCGATGGCGCGTGAATTCATCGGCGGCAATGATCCTCGATTCATCAGCAAACGGACCGCATAGAGAAGGTGATAGCGGGCTGGCTTGTACTTCGGATCGACTCTACGACTTCTAAATAGGTACTCCAACTTGTATAGCGCAAATGCTGCAACATAGTACGGTTTCAGCTGGTGATCCTTCTTGAATATCTCGGTGCCGAGTTTCGCCCGAATGGTCTTGTAGCTCCTGGCAACTGTATGTGGATCGCCTAGCAGCCCGTGGCAAAAGGCC
>JAAXGX010000211.1 GCA_012271165.1 Vicinamibacteraceae bacterium
GATCTACCGTTGGTAAACATGGGCTACGGCATGCGGGGCCCCGACGGCTTCGCCCGCCGCTTCGTCGGCGGCGAGACCCTCAACGAGGCGATGGGCGTCGTGCGCGAGCTCGACCGCCAGGGGTTCACCCACACGCTGAACTACCTGGGCGAGCACGTGGCCTCGCCGGACGTGGCGCGCGGCGCGGCGCAGGACTACCTGGAGATCATCGACCGGGTCGGCGCCGCGGGGCTGCCCTGCAAGATCTCGGTGAAGCTCTCGCAGATCGGCCTGGAGCTCGACCGCGCGCTGTGCGCCGACAACCTGCGCCGGATCCTGACCGCAGCCGCCGGGCGGGACGGCTTCGTCCGCATCGACATGGAGGGCTCGGCGACCGTCGACGCGACGCTCGAGATCTTCGAAGCCGTCTGGCGCGAGGGCCTGCGCAACGTCGGCGTCGTGCTGCAGGCCTACCTCCACCGCACCGCGTCGGACCTGCGGCGGGTCGTGGCGCTGGGCGCCCGCGTGCGCCTCTGCAAGGGCGCGTACAAGGAGCCCTCCGGGGTCGCCCACCAGGATCGGGCGGACGTCGACAACGCGTTCCTGAGCCTGATACCCGTGCTGCTGGCCGAGGGCCGCGCGCCCGCCATCGCGACGCACGACCGGCGGGCCATCGACGCGGCCTGCCGCTTCGCCGCGGAGCACGGCATCGGACCCGACCGGTTCGAGTTCCAGATGCTCTTCGGCGTGCGCCGCGACCTGCAGGCCGAGCTGCGCGACCGGGGCTACCCGGTGCGCGTCTACGTCCCGTTCGGCCGCGAGTGGTTCCCGTACTTCATGCGGCGCCTGGCGGAGCGGCCGGCCAACGTCGCCTTCGTCGTGCGCAGCCTGCTGCACGAACGGCAGCGCAGCCCCGTCTGATCGAAGCCCTCACTCCACCCAGTCGGCGATGAAGATGTTCGTGTCGCCCTCGGCCGCCGCGTCGCGGTTCGAGGCGAAGATCAGCTTCGTCCCGTCGGGCGAGAACATCGGGAAGCCGTCGAACACGTCGGTGAACGTGATCTGCTCGAGGCCGGTGCCGTCGAGGTTGATCGTGAACAGGTCGAAGTTGCGGCCGCCCGGGTCGTGCAGGTTCGACGAGAAGATGATGCGGTCGCCGTCGGGATGCCAGTAGGGCGCGAAGCTGGCGCTGCCGAAGTCGGTCACCTGCCGCAGGTTGCTCCCGTCGGCGTCCATGACGAACACCTCGGTCGACGTCGGGCGCCAGAGCCCCTCGTCGAGCAGCCGCTTGTAGTCGTCGTACTCCTGGCCGTCCGGGATCTCCCGGCCGCGGAAGATGATCTGCGAGCCGTCGGGCGAGAAGAACGGCCCGCCGTCCGGCCCCTGCCGGTGCGTCAGCCGGCGCACGTCCGAGCCGTCGCCGTTCATGGAGTAGATCTCCATGTCGCCGTCGCGCACGCTCGTGAACACGATGCGGCCGTGCGGCCCGATCGTGGCCTCGGCGTCGTAGCCCGGCTCGTGGGTCAGCCGCGTCAGCCCGCTGCCGTCCGGGTTCGCGCGGAAGATGTCGAACGAGTCGTAGATGGCCCAGACGTAGCCCATCCGGAAGCTCGGCGGCGGCGGGCAGGCGGCGTCGCCCAGGTGGGTCGACGCGTAGAGGATCGAGTCGCCGCCCGGGTAGAAGTAGGCGCAGGTCGTGCGGCCGTCGCCGGTGCTCACCATCTGCTGGTTGGAGCCGTCGAGGTCCATGCGGAAGATCTGGTCGCACGGCACGCCCTCGCGCGTCGACTGGAAGATGATCTGCGACCCGTCGAACGAGAAGTAGGCCTCGGCGTTCTCGCCCCCGAAGGTGAGCTGGCGGATGTTGGCGAGGCGGGCCTCGTCTCCGGCGGCATGCTCCTGGGCGACCGTGCCCCCCGCGGCCAGCGGCGCGAGCAGCAGCGACAGCGCGATGAGCGTCCTGCGGACGCGGCGGCGGTTCGACATCGGTTCAATCCTCCCTGTCGTGCGAGCCTGAGCCAGGCGCTATTGTCGCCCGACCAGCTCCAGCAATCCAAGCGTCAGCCAGGGCACGTAGGTGATCACGAGGACGCCGATCCCGAGTATCACGAGCAGCGGCACGGACGCCCGGTACACCTGCAGCAGCGGACGGTCGAAGCGGTAGGACGCCAGGAACAGGTTGAGCCCGACCGGCGGCGTGAGGTACCCGAGCTCAAGGTTCGCGATGAAGATGATGCCCAGATGGACGGGATCGATGCCGTAGGCGGCCCCGATTGCGCTGATGAGCGGCACGACGACGACGATGGCCGAGAAGATGTCCATCAGGCAGCCCACGATGAGCAGGAAGACGTTGAGCGCCAGCAGGAACACCAGCGGCGACTCGATGCGCGCCTGCGTCCACTCGAGCAGCCGGAACGGGATGTCGACGTCCACCATGTAGGCGGTGAAGCCCTTGGCGACCGCCAGGATGATCAGCACGCCGCCGATCAGCACGACGCACTCCCGGAACGCCTGCTGCAGGCCGGCGCGCAGCCGGAAGTCGCGGTGGACGCCGCCGGTGACGACGGCCGCGTACAGCGCGGACAGCGCGGCGGTCTCGACCAGCGTCGCGCGGCCGCTGAGGAGCGCGCCGAGGACGACGAGCGGCAGCGCCAGCTCCCACTTCGCCGCCCACAGCGCGCGGCCGGTCTCGGCCCCGTCGAACGCGCGCCGGCCGGCGCCGGTCAGCAGGCCCTCGCGCACGCCCCAGGCCGCCACCAGCGCGATGAGCAGCACGCCGGGCAGGATGCCGCCGATGAACAGGTTCTCGGGCGCGGTCTGCGCGACGATGGCGTACAGGATGAGCGGCATCGCCGGCGGCAGCAGCAGCCCCAGCGAGCCCGACGCGGTGAGCAGGCCGACCGAGAACCGGTCGCGGTAGCCGTCCTTCAGCAGCGCCGGCAGGAGCAGCCCGCCGAGGGCCAGGATGGTGACGCCCGAGCCGCCGGTGAAGATCGTGAAGAACGCGCAGACGACGGCGCAGACGATGGCCGTCCCACCCGGCAGCCAGCCGACCAGGCCCCGGAACACCCGCAGCAGGCGCTCGGACGACTGCCCCTGCGCCAGGATGAACCCGGTCAGCGTGAAGAGCGGTATCGACGGCAGGTGCGGCTCGGTCGCCAGGTCGTAGGCGTAGAGCGGCACGGCCGCCGGATCGAACGCGTCGACCATGTACAGGAAGACCGCCGCGCCCGCCAGCACCGTGAAGATCGGCGCCCCGGCCAGCGCCGCGAGCACGACCAGCGCGACCCAGGGCCAGCCCGCGCCGCCGGCCAGCAGGCAGGCCCCGTCCTCGCCCGCGGCGCACGAGGCGCCCGACCCGCTCAGCCACACGCCGGCCAGGAGGCCGGCCGCCGCGACCGTGCGGGCGCCCCAGCCCCCGGCCCGCCACGCCAGGCGCACGGCGACGACGCCGAAGGCCAGCGGCAGCACGAGCTGGAACACCCACGAGGGAATCCCGAGCGCGATGTCGCCGCCGATCTCCATCTCGATGGCCACCACGTCGAGGGCCGACCACGCCAGCAGCGCCGTGACGGCAGCGCCGACCGTGGCCGCGAACGCCTGCGCCGCCCGCCGCGCGGCGCCTTCGGGAATGAACGTCGCCGTCGCGAGCGCGATCAGCTTGTCCTGCCGCGCCGCGATGCCGGCCCCCAGGAAGGCGACCCACAACGTCAGGTGCTGGACGAAGGGAATGGAGCCGGGAATGCCGCCCGTCAGCAGCGGCCGCACGACGATCTCGGCCAGCGGCAGCAGCGCCATCAGCGCCAGCGCCAGCCCGGCTCCCCACTCTTCCGTCCGGTGCAGGCCGCCGAGGACCCGCCGCAGGAGTCCCGCGGCGGCATGGGAAGATCTGCTCATCGGATCCCGAATGGGTCGATCGTAGCGGATCGTGGGCAGCACGAACGCGGGCGCCGAGTGATCCGATCTCTGTGGCGGAGAGTTCCATGTGCCGACCCTGGGGGCCGGCGACGACTCTCACCGCGACGCGTCGATGACGCGGACATGGCCGGCGGCGGCGTACTCGAGGATGGCGCCGTCGGCCGTGACGAGCGGCACGCCGCAATAGCGGGCAGTAGCAACGATGAAGCGATCGGCGGGGTCGGCGTGGAAGCTGCCCGGCAGGCGCACGCTGTCTATCGCGACGGCCGGCTCGATGGGTATCAGATGGACGCCGGGCAAGTCGAGCGCCGTGTCGATCCAGACCGCGGCGTCACATCCCAGACGCAAACGCCCCTTTTCCGCCAGCAGGACGATTTCCCAGGGCGTGATGGCCGAGACGGCGATGCCGTCCGCGCGTGCCGCCTCTTCGATGGCGGCACGGGCAGTAGGTCCGAGGCGGGCGTCGCCGTCGACCGCCCAGATCAGCGCGTGCGTATCGACGACGATCACCGCGCCGCGTTCCAGTCCGACGGATCGGCTGCCGGCGCGAAGGGGTCGTCATAGTGCAGGACAGAGCCCCGCATCGCCCCGATGAGCGATGGACGCGCGCCGGGTGCGGGGGCCGGCGACAACACCGCAACCGGCCGGCCGCGGTTGGTAATCGTCACCGGTTCTCCGTCCCTTCCCATTTGCTTGATGACGCGGAGACACGTCGCCTTGAACTCGGCCGCCCCGATGGTCTTCGCCACCTGCTACTCCACTGCATGCCAAACGTACACCTGAAGTGTACAGAATCGATGGCGAAGGCTCCAGGCCAACCTCGACCCGTCCGCGAGATCTGGATAACCTCAAGGCAGCGGATGGGGTGATCTCCGGTGACCAGCGGTCCTGACTCGGGTTCGTCGGCGGCAGCCGGCAACGTCTCTGCCGCGAGAACCGCCTTCCGGCGCGTGAACGCCTGGGCCATGAACCTGTCGCCGTGGGGCTACGCTGCGTTGATTGCGTCCGGGATGCTAATCGGGCAGGCGGGCGGGATCATGATCGGTCGCTGGCTGGGGGGTGCCGACCTCTGGCGCGCGGATGACTGGTACGGGATCCTGGCTGCCTGGTTGGTCGTCTTTCTCTTCGCCCGGCTCCTTGCGCCGGCTACGCTCCAGACCATGCGGCTGCAGCAGCAATGGCGCGAGGAACGGCGCCGGCAGCGCAGGAGGGCATCCACGCCCCCTGCCCGCCGCCGCGCGGAGGGTGAGTGAAACCATGAAGCTGTTCACGGCGCGGGCGACGGCAATCGGCATTGCAACCGGCGCGCTCGTCTCAGTCCTGTTCGGCCCGCTCATCGGTGCGCCCTGGGGTCTGGCCGTCTTGAACGGGGTGGCCCTTGGCGCGCTGGTCCTGCTCGTCAACTGCGCCGCGCGCCTGGGTCTGTTGCGGCCAAAGCTGCGGGACCCGGCGACGATCTGGCGCTGGCGGCCACAGCAGGGAGTCTTCATGGTGGCCTGCGCGTTCCTGTGGGTGCCGGGTCTCCTCGTGCAGTTTGCCGTCGAGTTCGACCTGGCCAGTGAGGCCGCGCTCACGTCGCTGTTCTTCGCCACCGGATTCGGCGCTTCCCTCAGTGGCGCGGTTGGCGCGACGCTGGAACGTCTCGATGACGAGAATCAGCCGCCCCCGAAGTACCTCATCGCACCGAACGGCGAATAGAACCCGACGCGTACCGACAGGTCGCAACCCGGCCTTGCCGCGAGGCCGCTATTTCGACAATCATCTACATTGATGACCGTCGACACAACAGACGAGGCAACCCCCGGGGCGGAGCTCGGGATACTGAAGGCCCTCGCCGACGAGAGCCGGCTGGCCATCCTCGGGCTGGTCGCCCGGCAGGAACGGAGCGTCTCCGAGCTCGCCGCGCTGCTCGCGGTCAAGGCGCCGACCGTCTCGCACCACCTGGCGAAGCTGAGGGAGGCCAGGCTCGTCGCCATGCGCTCGGCCGGCACCACGCACTACTACCGGCTCGACACCACGGGGCTCGCGAGGCTGCGGGCGGGCCTCCGGACACCCGAGCGCATCGCGGCCCTCTCGGCCGACGCGGCGGGTGTCGGCGCCGACGCGGCCGAGACGAAGGTGCTCGCGAACTTCCTGGACGGCGAGCGGCTGAAGGAGATCCCGGCCAGTCTCAAGAAGCGGCAGGTCATCCTGCGCTGGCTGGTTGCGGACTTCGAGCCCGGCCGCGACTACGCCGAGAAGCAGGTCAACGAGATCCTCGGGCGCCGCCATCCGGACTTCGCGACCCTGCGGCGCGAGCTGATCGTCGGCGGCCTCCTCACGCGCGCGAGCGGGATCTACCGGCGTGCCTGAGGCTCCGGGGCCGGCGCTGCCTCAGTTCGCCCGGAACGCGCTGCGGGCGGCGAGCGCCGCACGACGGCTCCGCCGCAGGCGCGGCGGCTCACCGCCATCTCGCGCACCCGGTCGGGCCGCCCCGCAGGCTTCGCGGCGGGCGGCGACGGCGATCGCACCGCGAAGTATCGATGGATGGAGCGCCATTGGAACTCGAATCAACGGACGCCGGACGACTCCGCCATGCTACGCTCGCCATTGTTGATCGTGAGCTTCGCGCAACGCGGTCGCGCGGTTCGGATCATCAGCGCCCGCCGCGCCACGAAACGCGAACGACATGACTACGAACAAGGCACCGTCGTCCACTGACACGTCCGACGACCTGCGGGCGGAGTACGAACTGGACTACACCCGGAGTCGACCCAACCGGTTCGCAGCCGATACGCGCGGTACGGTGGTCGCCGTCGCCCTGGAACCCGACGTCGCCGCCGTCTTCGGCACGTCGGACGCGGTGAACCGTGCGCTCCGCTCGGTGATTTCGGAGCGGTCGGCCGGCAATTCGAGCGCCGGGCAGGGCGACCAGTAAACCCGCTGATCACGCCGTCACCCGCCGGCATCAGACCATCGGCTGCAGAAGGAGCATGCCCAGCAGGTCCGGCGGATGCTGGGGGGCGACCGAGAGGTCCCGCAGGCGGCGGCCCACCGCCCGTCGCACGCGGGCGTGGCTCTGACGCAGCGCGGAAGCGCGATCCGCAGGAAGTCGACGCTCGCCGCCCGAGACCGGATTCGACGATCAGTTCGCCCGGAACGCGCTGCGGGCGGCGAGCGCCGCGTCGTAGATGTCCGCCGGGACGCGGTCGCCGCGCCACGTGGCCGTCAGGGTATCCACGATGGCTCGCAGCAGGGCGACCTCGGGCTCCCCGACGCTGGACAGCGTCAGCCCCCGCTTCTGCATCTCGGCCACCGCCTCCTCGTCCTGACGGGGCACCTCGTCGAAGAGGAACGCCTGCATCTCGGCCGCGGCCTCGAGCAACGTGCCCCGATCCGCCTCGTCGATGCGGGCCCAGGCGCGCTCGGTCATGACCGTGGCGCCGAAGACCGGGCTGAGCGGGATGTCGAGCATGTGGGACGTCTGGCGGTACCACTGGAACACCAGGGCGCCGTACGGCGGGCTCGGATAGGCGTCGATGAGCCCGGTGTTCAGGCCCATCAGCACGTCGGTCAGCTCGAGCGGCACCGGCTGGAAGCCGTTCTCCTTGTACCACTGCACCATGCCGTCGTCGCCGGCCGACGTGTACAGCTTCGCCTTCTGGAGGTCGGGAATGCCGCGTATCGGGTGCGCCGAGAAGATGTGCGCCCAGCCGCCGTGCCCCCAGCCGAGCAGCACGAGGCCCCGCTCGGCGAGCTTGTCGCGGTACAGCGGGGTGAGCGCCTCAAGCACGTGCACCGCCTCGGCGTCCGAGGCGAAGAAGAACGGGATGCCGAAGACGTTGAACGAGTCGTCGACCTCCGTCAGGCCGGGCAGGGTGAGGGCGGCGACCTGCGGGTTGTTCAGGCGCATCCGGCGGATGATGGTCGCCTCGTCGCCGGTGGTGCCGCGCACCTGCAGGCGCACGCGCCCGTCGGTCGCCTCCTGCCAGTCGGACGCCATCTGCTTGAGGGCCCGGTCCCAGACCGAGTTGGCGGGCAGGATCGTGCCGAGCCGGAGGTTGGCCCGCTGGGCGACGAGCAGCGCGGGGCTCGCCAGCAATGCGACGGCGACGGCGAAACGCAACGTCTTCATGGTTGGTTCTCCACGTCCTCGTCGAGCTCGTCGAACGGCTCGAAGAAGAGATCGTCGATGTGGTCGAGCAGCACCCGCGCCCGCCGCTGGGCGATGAGGTTCAACAGCCGGTTGCTCGGCTCCTCGTCCGGATCGATGGCGATGGCGGCCTCCAGCAGCTCGCGGAACTCGTCGCGGTTCTCCTCGGCGACGGCCACGCCGCTCGCCAGCGACACGTACGCGCCGGCGTCGCGGCCGTCGGACAGCTCGACCACGCGCGCGAAGTGCTCGCGCGCCCGCGCGTACGACCCGCCCATGGCCTCCCCCACCGACTCGAGCGTGATGAACGCGGCGTGCAGCGCGCCCCGCTCGAAGTCCTCGTCGAGCGCCAGCGCCCGGTCGAGCAGTGCGCGGGCGGCCGGCAGGTCGGCCACCAGGGCCGGCCGGTCGAGTCCGAGGGAGATGCCCAGCAGCCACGCGCCGCCGAGGTAGTACAGGCTCTCGACGTCCTCCACGTCGAAGACCGCCGTCGCCGTCTCGGGCTCGGCGCGCAGCCGTGCGGTGATGCCGGGGTGGTCCAGCTCCACGTTGCGCAGCCCGTAGTCCCGCGCCCGCAGGTACATGCGCCGCGCCCGCGCGTTGAGCTCCGTGGCCCGGCGGTAGTCGTCCCACTCGGCGATGGCCGCGTCCGCCTGCAGGAAGGCGTTCGCGTAGAGCAGGAAGCCGGTATTGGCGAAGAGCAGGACGTCCTGCCGCTCGGGGTCGGCGTCGAGGATCGACTCGATGGTCTTGAGCAGGAACGGCAGGGCGGCGCGCACGACCTCCGGGTCTTCCTCGGAGAGATAGACGGCCGGGTTGACCAGCGTCGGCAGCACGGCGTTGACGGCCATCGAGCGCAGCGAGCAACCCGCGAGCGCCGCGGCCAGGAGCGCGGCCGCCGCCAACCGGACCGATCGTCTGAGGGTTCCTCTCATGCCGCCCGCAACACTGCAACTCTCGATCATACCAGCCTGCCGGGGCCGTTCGGCGGCGGGCCGGCCGGCCCCGCACCGGTGGCAGGTGTCCGCAACGGCGACTCATGTACCATCGCGGGATGCGCAGCGCCGCCGCCCGGGCCGGGCCGCGACCGACGACCGGCTTCGCCCCTGTTCCGGCGGGATGGTTCCTCATGGGCAGCGCCGACGGGCAGGCCGACGAGGGACCCGTGCACCGGGTCTGGGTGGCCGCGTTCGAGCTGGCCGTGGACCCGGTCACGCGCGCCGCGTACGCGCGCTTCCTGGCGGCGACCGGCCGCAGCGCGCCGCGGGAGTGGGACAATCCGCGTTTCGCGGCCGCGGACCTGCCCGTGGTGGGCGTGAGCTGGAACGACGCGGTCGTCTATTGCCTCTGGCGCTCGTCGCAGGACGGCGGCCGCCCGGTGCGGCTGCCGACCGAGGCCGAGTGGGAGCGGGCCGCCCGCGACGGGCGCGAGGGCGAGCGCTACCCCGGCGGCGACGCGATACCGGCGTGGGTCCCAAACGGCGGCCGCGGCCCGCTCGACGGGCCGTGGCCGGTCGCCCTCGGCCCGCCGAACGACTTCGGGGTGCGCGGCATCGCCGCCAACATCCACGAATGGTGCGCCGACTGGCACGCGCGCGACTACTACGGCCGCTCGCCGGCGCGCAATCCGGGCGGGGCGGCGAGCGGCCGCCGGCGCGCGTCGCGGGGCGGCTCGTGGCGGCACGCGGTGACCATCAGCCGCCTCGCGGCGCGCAGCAAGCTCGATCCGGCGTTCCGCTACACCGACTACGGCTTCCGGGTCGCCCGCGACCTCTGATGTCCGAGGAGCTGGATCTCGCGCTCGACGTCACCCGCGCGGTGCGCGACACCGGTGGGCGTGCGCTGATCGTTGGCGGCTGGGTGCGCGACCGGCTGCGGGGGCACGAGTCAAAGAACATCGACATCGAGGTCTACGGCCTGCCCGCCGAACGGCTGCAGGCCGTCCTGGCGCGTTTCGGTCGGGTCAACAGCGTCGGCGCCAGCTTCGCGGTGTTCAAGCTCGGGCCGTTCGACGTCTCCCTCCCGCGCACCGAGTCGAAGGCCGGCCGCGGCCACCGGGGATTCGCCGTCACCGGCGATCCGGCGCTGCCGCTGGAGGCCGCCGCGCGCCGGCGCGACTTCACCGTCAACGCCATCGCCTGGGACCCGCTGCGCGACGAGTACCTCGACCCGCACGGGGGACGCGCGGACCTCGACGCGGGCTGCCTGCGCATGGTCGATCCGGCGACGTTCGGCGACGACAGCCTGCGCGTGCTGCGCGCGGTGCAGCTCGCGGCGCGGCTCGACTTCGAGGTCGACGCGCCCACCCGCGCCGTCTGCCGCTCGATTGCACTCGACGATCTGCCCGCCGAGCGCGTGTGGGGCGAGCTGGAGAAGCTGCTGCTGCAGGCCCGCCGGCCGTCGGCCGGCTTCGCGCTGGCGCGCGACATCGGCGTCGTCGAGCAGCTGTTTCCCGAGCTGGCCGCGCTCGTCGACTGCCCGCAGGAGCCGGAGTGGCATCCGGAGGGCGACGTCTGGGTGCACACGCTGCTGGTCGTCGACGAGGCGCGCGATCGCATCGACGACCTGCCGCGCCCGCAACGGGTCGCCGTCATGCTGGGCGCCGTGTGCCACGACTTCGGCAAGCCGGCCACCACCGCGTACCTCGACGGCCGCATCCGGTCGCTCAACCACGAGGAGATGGGCGTGGCGCCCGCCACGGCGTTCCTGGATCGGCTCGGCATCCACACGCTCGACGGCTACGACGTCCGGCGGCAGGTGCTCGGCCTGGTGGCCCACCACCTCAAGCCGGGCATGTGGCGCGCGGCGCGCGACGGCGTCGGCGACGGCGCGTTCCGGCGCCTCGCGCGCAAGGTGGACCTGGAGCTGCTGGCCCGGCTGGCGCAGGCCGACTGCCGGGGCCGCAGCGGCGACTTCGACTGCTCGGCGATGGACTGGTTCCTGGAGCGCGCGCGCGGCCTGGGCGTGGAGCACGCGGCGCCGGCGCCGCTGCTGCTGGGACGCCACCTGCTGGCGCTCGGCCTCGCCCCCGGTCCGCGCATCGGGCGGATGCTGGCGCAGATCTACGAGCGGCAGCTGGACGGCGAGGTCACGACGCTGGACGAGGCGCAGGCGGCCGCCCGGGCGCTGCTGGAAGCGGAGGGAACCCGCTGCGAGGACGGCCCGGAGGGCTCGGCAGGCGCGGGCACCGCGCCAGCGGCGGAATCGTGACTCACCCGGGCGGGTCGACGGCCGCCCCCCGCAGCAGGTCGGCCAGCGCCGCCGGCGCGACGTTGCCGCCGCTCACGACGGCGACGCTGATGCCGGCGTCCGGCGCGGGCTCCGCCGCCAGGGCGGCGGCGGTGGCGGCTGCGCCGCTCGGCTCCGCGACCAGCTTGGCGTGGCGGCACAGCCAGGCCACGCCCCGCTCGATCGCCTCGTCCTCCACCCCGACCACGTCGTCCACGAGCGCCCGGGCCGCCGCGAACGTCAGGTCGCCGGGCCGCACCGGCAGCAGGCCGTCGGCCACGCTGGCGGTGCGCTCGAGCGTCACCGGCCGCCCGGCCGCCAGCGACGCCGCCAGACAGGCCGCGCCCACCGGCTCCACCCCGATGACCTGCGCCGACGGGTGCGTCTGCTTGACGGCGGTCGCCACTCCCGCCAGCAGCCCGCCGCCGCCGACGGGCACGTACACCCGGGCCACCTGCCGCGCATCCTCGACAATCTCGCGGCCGACAGTCGCCTGCCCGGCGATTATCGCGGGGTGATCGAAGGGCGGAATCATCACCAGTCCGCGCCCCTGCGCCTCGCGCTCGGCGCGCGTCCTGCGCTCGACCGACGTGGTGCCCTCGAACAGCACCTCGGCGCCGTACCCCCGGGCGCCGGCCACCTTGACCGCCGGGGCCGTCCGCGGCATGACCACGACGGCCGCGGTGCCCACGGCGCGCGCGGCGCAGGCGACGGCCTGCGCGTGATTTCCGGAGGAGTACGTGATCACGCCCCGGCGGCGCTCGGCCGGCGGCAACCCGGCGATCATGTTGAACGCGCCGCGCAGCTTGAAGGAGCCGGCGACCTGCAGGTTCTCGCACTTGAGCCACAGCGGCCGGCCCGCGGCCCGCGAGGCGTCGAGGAGGGGCGTGCGGGCGACCGCGCCGCGGATGCGCGCGGCCGCCGCGTCGATGTCGGCGCCTGAGATGACCGTCACGGACCTTCTATACTGGCAGCCATGCCGCGGGTGCTGCTGGCAGCGGCGGCCATGCTGCTGGGAGCGGCGCCGCCGGCCATGGCCCAGGACGACGAGCCCATCGGGCGCTTCGTCGCCGACCTGCGCGGCTCATTCGTGCGCTTCGGCCAGCAGCCGGGCCTGGCCCGCTCCCACGGCTTCCGGCCGCACGCGGCGCCGTCGATCGGGTTCGGCGTCGACGCGGGCGCGCATGTCTACCCGCTCCGCTGGCGCTTCGTCACCTTCGGCCTGGGCGCCGCCTACCACGCCTCGTTCGGCGACCGCGGCGCGCGCCCGGACGACGTCGACCCGGACGGCCCCACGCTCCGCAAGACGTTCCGGGCGGTCTCGCCGCAGCTCTCGCTCAACTTCGGCGGCCGCGACGGCTGGAGCTACCTGAGCGGCGGGGTCGGCATGTCGCGGCTGGCGCTGTTTCCCCGCGACGGCGAGCAGCCGGCCCGGCGCTTCGCCCGCACCCTGAACTACGGCGCCGGGGCGCGCTGGTTCGTCAAGCGACACCTCGCCTTCTCGCTCGACCTGCGCTTTCACTCCGTCAGCCCGCTGCAGCCCACCGCTACCGCACCCGCGTCGCCGCGCCTGACGCTCATGGTGCTGAGCGTCGGCGCGTCGTTCAGGTAGCCGGGACGGCACGGCGGCGGGCCGGCCCGATTCGCCATAATGCTCTCATGAGGCGGGACACGCTGCTCGATTTTTTCGACGACCGCATCCGGTCCGCGGCGGACTTCGTCGTCCACGACGACGGCTACCGCTCGTACCGGTACACGTACGACGAGGTCCGCCGCGCCGCGCTCGCCTTCTCCCGCCGCCTGGTGCGCGCGAACATCGAGCCGGGCGACCGGGTCGTGATCTGGGGCGAGAACTGCCCGGACTGGATCGCGGCGATGTGGGGCTGCCTGCTCGCGCGGGCCGTGCTCGTGCCGGTGGACTTCCGCGCCTCCGGGGAGCTCGTGGCGCGCGTCGCGGCGATTGTGGACGCGCGCGTCGTGCTGGTCGGCGAGGGTCTGGAGGCCGCGGTGGGCGGGGACCGCGTCGAGCGCTGGCCGCTGCGGCGTCTCCTCCCGGCGCGCCGGGAGGACGGCGGCGGCGAGGCGGACGTTCGCGGGGACCGCGGCGCGCCCGACGAGCTGGCCGAGATCATCTTCACGTCGGGCGCCACCGCCGACCCCAAGGGGGTGCGGCTGACGCACCGCAACATCCTCGCGAACGTGGTCCCCGTCGAGAACGAGGTGCTCAGGTACCGCCGCTACGCCCGTCCGTTCGCCCCGCTGCGGTTCCTCAACCTGCTGCCGCTCAGCCACATGTTCGGCCAGGCCATGGCGACCTTCATCCCGCCGCTGCTGGCGGGGATCACGGTCTTCATGCGCGGCTACAACCCGGCCGACATCGTGCGGCAGATCCACCGGCGGCGCGTGTCGGTCGTGGTGTGCGTGCCCAAGATCCTGGAGGTGCTGCGCGACCACGTCCTGCGCCTCGCCCCGGAAGCCGCCCGCGAGCATCCGCCGGCCAACGTGGCCCGGCGCTGGTGGCGCTACCGGCGCATCCACCGGCTGTTCGGCTTCAAGTTCTGGGCCTTCGTCGTCGGCGCCGCGCCCCTCGATCCCGAGCTCGAGGCGTTCTGGTCGCGGCTGGGCTTTCTCGTCATCCAGGGCTACGGGCTCACGGAGACGGCGCCCATCGTGACCCTCAACCATCCGTTCCGCACGCGGCGGGGCACCGTCGGCCGGCCGATCGGGGGCGTCGACGTGAAGCTCGGCCCGGACGGCGAGATCCTGGTGCGCGGGAACAACGTGACGGCCGGCTACTACAACGCCGCGGGCGAGACCGCCGCGGCCTTCGACGACGGCTGGTTCCGGACCGGGGACATCGGCGCCTGGGACGCCGCCGGGAACCTGACCGTCAGGGGCCGCAAGAAGGAGGTGATCGTCACGCCGGAGGGGCTGAACGTGTTTCCCCAGGACGTCGAGCAGGTGCTGCGCGCCGTGCCCGGCGTGCGGGAGTCCGGCGTGGTCGGCATCTCGCACGAGGGCCGCGAGCACGTGCACGCGGTGCTGGTGCTGGAAGCCGGCGCGGAGCCGTCCGCGGTGCTGCGGGAGGCCAACCGGCGCCTGGAGGACCACCAGCAGATCCGGGGGCGGTCGATCTGGCCGGACGAGGCCCTGCCGCGCACCGAGGGCACGCGCAAGCTGAAGCGGCGCGAGCTGAAGCGCTGGGTCGAGACCGGCGGCCGTGCCGTCCAGCCCGCCGCGGCGGCGGGCAGCGGCGCGACCGCCGCCGCCGTCGTGCAGCGCTTCGCGCCCGATCGCGCGGTCACCGACGCGACGAACCTGGCCGAGCTCGGCCTCAGCTCCATCGAACGCATCGAGCTGCTCATGGCGCTCGAGCAGGCATTCGACCGCACCGTCGACGAGGCCGCGTTCGCCGCCGCGGCCACCGTCGGGGACCTGCGCGCGCTCGTCGCCGGGACGGCCCTCCCGGACGCGGCCACCGCGGGGCCGCCCCCCCCGGCCGCGGCGGCGTTCGACTTCCCCACCTGGGCCGCGAGCGGGCCCGCACGGCTGACCCGGCGGGTCAACCTGGGACTGTGGCTGCTGCCGCTGACGCGGGTGTTCGCCTGGCTCACCGTCGAAGGCCGGCACCATCTGGACACGGCGCCGGGGCCGGTCGTCTACGCCGCCAACCACCAGAGCCACCTGGACGCGCCGGTCATTCTGGCGGCGCTGCCGCGGCGCCGGCGCTACCGGGTGGCGACCGCGGCCGGCAAGGAATTCTTCGCCGCGCACTTCCGCGTGGGCCGACACCCGCTGCGGCGGCGGCTCACGAACAGCCTCAACTACTACCTGGCCTGCCTGCTGTTCAACGTGTTCCCGCTGCCCCAGCGCGAGACGGGCGCGCGCGAAGCCATCCGCTATCTCGGCGAGTTGCTGGGCGCGGGCACCTCCGTGCTGATCTTCCCCGAGGGGCGCCGGACGGACGCGGGCGAGATCGGCCCGTTCCAGCCCGGCATCGGCATGCTCGCCGCGCGCCTGCAGATCCCGATCGTCCCGGTCCGGCTCGAGGGGCTCGACCGCGTGCTCCACAAGTCCTGGCGCATGGCGGTGCCCGGCCGCGTGCGGGTCGCGTTCGGCCCGCCCCTCGAGCCGGGCCACGGCTCGTACCGCGAGCTGGCGCGGCGCGTGGAGGACGCCGTCAAGGCGATCTAGCTTCAAGCAGACGGGGCTGCGCCCCGAACCCCGGCGTTCGCTTGCGGGGACCCCTGCGCCCCGCGC
>JAAXGX010000106.1 GCA_012271165.1 Vicinamibacteraceae bacterium
ATCTCGTTGTCGAAGTGGCCGATGTTCCCCACGATTGCCTTGTCCTTCATCCGCCCCATCTGCGCCGCGGTGATGATGTCCTTGTTGCCGGTGGCGGTGATGAAGATGTCGGCGGTTTCGAGCAGGCTGTCGAGCGTGTTGACCTCGTAGCCCTCCATCGCGGCCTGCAGCGCGCAGATCGGGTCGATTTCGGTGACGACGACGCGGCAGCCCTGCCCGCGCAGCGACTGGGCGCACCCCTTGCCCACCTCTCCGTAGCCGCAGACGACCGCGACCTTGCCGCCCAGCATCACGTCCGTGGCCCGGGCGAGGCCGTCCGGCAACGAGTGCCGGCAGCCGTACACGTTGTCGAATTTGCTCTTGGTGACCGAGTCGTTGACGTTGATGGCCGGGAACAGCAGCGTCCCGTCGCGCGTCATCTCGTACAGCCGGTGCACCCCGGTCGTCGTCTCCTCGCTGACGCCCCGGATGGCCGGGCTGATCCGCTGCCATTGCCCCGGGTCGCGGTGCCGGACGTCGCGCAGCAGATCGAGAATCACGCCCCACTCCTCCGGGTCACGCTCGGGGTCGAAGGCCGGGACCGCGCCGGCGCGCTCGAACTCGTACCCCTTGTGGACCAGCAGCGTGGCATCGCCGCCGTCGTCGACGATCAGGTCGGGGCCGCGCCCGTCGGGCCAGATCAGCGCCTCGTTCGTGCACCACCAGTACTCGGGCAGCGTCTCGCCCTTCCACGCGAAGACCGGCGTGCCGCACGGAGCGCCGGTCGTGCCCCCGGTCTCGGGACGGCCGACCACGACCGCCGCCGCCGCGTGGTCCTGCGTCGAGAAGATGTTGCACGACGCCCAGCGCACGTCGGCCCCGAGGGCCGTCAGCGTTTCGATCAGCACGGCGGTCTGCACGGTCATGTGCAGGCTCCCCATCACGCGGGCGCCCGCCAGCGGCTGCTCGTCCGCATGGCGGCGGCGCAGCGCCAGCAACCCGGGCATCTCCTGCTCGGCCAGCCTGATCTCGCTGCGGCCGCGCGCGGCCACGGCGAGACCCGCGACCTTGTAGGGCGGGCGGCCGGCCCGGGCGGCCTCCTCGAACGGGTGGATCTTCTCGACCAGCGTCGAACTCATGAAGGTCTCCTTCAGCGTGCGGGGCGCCGCGGGCGGCGCGACGACGATCGGCGGCGGCGCTTGGGCGCCCCGTCGCGCGGCTCGCCCGCCGGCGGCGCGGAGGCCTGCGTCTCCCGGACCATGGGCGGCGGTGCGTGCAGCGTCTCCTGGTAGTAGTCGTCGACCAGCATGGCGATGAGCGCCGATTCGTCCTCGTTCTCCGCCAGGCTGCGCGCCAGGGGAACGAACCGCTCGCTGCGCTCCGTCCGGAGCCGGTCGCGGCCGCGCAGCCGCGCCTCGAGGAGCGTGGTGACGCGCTCGGCAACCACCGCCTGGACGGCGGCATCGGTCGGCGCCACGCGCTGCTGGAACTCGACGGCGTAGCGCTTGGCGATGGCGTCGAGCGTGAGCGTCTCCGCTTCGGTCACCAGCGAGAGGGCCACGCCGGCGGCCCCCGCGCGGCCCGTCCGGCCGGCCCGATGAATGTATCCCTCCGGATCCTCGGGCAGCTCGTACTGGATGACGTGGGACAGCTGCGGAATGTCGAGGCCGCGCGCCGCGACATCCGTGGCGACGAGAAACCGGAGGCTGCCCTTGCGGACCCGCGCCAGGATGCGCTCGCGATCCGCCTGCGACCGATCCGCGCTGAGCTCGTCGGCATCGTAGCCGAACCGCTGCAACACGACCGTGACGTAGTGCACGGCCGTCTTCGTGTTGCAGAAGATGATGGCCGAGGCCGGGTTCTCGAGCTCGATGCTCCGCACGAGGCTCCGGTCCTTGTCCATGGCCGGCACCACGTAGAACACGTGCTCGGTCTCGGTGACGTGCACGTGATCGCCGCTGAGCGACAGGAACTCCGGCGCGCGGAGAAACTCCTTCGCCGTGCGCATCACGAAGGCGGGAAACGTGGCCGAGAACATGCTGTTGTGGAGCGTGTCGCGCGTTGCCAGCGGCACGTGCCGCTGAACCTCCTGCATGTCCGGATAGAAGCCCATCGAGAGCATGCGGTCGGCTTCGTCGAAGACGCGCATCTGCAGCGCCTCGAGCGACAGCGTGCCGCGCAGCAGGTGGTCGAGCACGCGCCCGGGCGTGCCGACCACGATCTGCGCCCCGCCCTTGAACGCCTCGATCTGCGGGCCATAGCCCACGCCGCCGTAGACGGCGACCGTCCGCAGCCCGGTGTCCCGGCAGAGGGTTTCGGTAACCTGGCTGACCTGCTTGGCCAGCTCGCGCGTCGGCACCAGAACGAGCGCCTGGCACTGCGCACGGCCGGCCTCCAGCCGCTCGAGCATCGGCAGGACGAACGCGCCGGTCTTGCCGCTGCCGGTCCGGGCCTGAATCATCACCTCGCGGCCCGCCAGGATGTACGGAATGGCCCGGGCCTGCACCGGCATGAGACTGGTCCACCCCGCGCGGCCGGCGCCGCGACGCAACGACTCGGGCAACTGGGCGAGGGTCAGCTCCGGAAGCTCGGGAGTCTCGCTGGTCTGGGAATCGGTGGGCTCGTTCAAAGTCTTCGGTGCCTGATTCTACGACACTGGGCACGGCGCGGCCAGGAGGCATCATTGCAGACGGGGCTGCGCCCCGAACCCCCGGCGTCCGTTTGCGGGGACCCCGTTGCCCCGCGCCACTCCCGCCGAGGCGCGCTGTGCGCGCCTTGCGCCGGCTGCGCCGGCGCTGCAATCAGACGGGGCTTCGCCTCCGCCCCTCTGCGTCCACTTGCGGGGATGCCTTCGCCCCGCGCCGTTCCCGCCGTGCGCGCCTTTGCGTCGGGATACATCTATAATTGTCCAATTGTCGGCGTGCCCGGCGCGAGCTGATGGCCGGGCCGCATCCAGGAGGCAGCACCATGGCGTTCAGGCGCATTCCGCTCGTCACCGTAGGGTTGATTTCGTTGCTGCTGGCCGCCGGTGCGGCGGCGGCAGGCACGGCCGATCTGCGCCTCGTCAGCGCCGCCGCGGGCCAGGACCGCGGCGCGGTGCGCACGCTGCTCGACGCGGGCGTCGACGCCGACACGTCCCGGGCGGACGGCGTCACGGCGCTGCTGTGGGCCGCCCACTGGGACGACCTGGAGATGGTCGATCTGCTGCTGGCCGCCGGCGCCGACGTGAACGCGGCCGAGGACCACGGCGTCACGCCGCTGGCGCGGGCCAGCGAGAACGCGAGCGCCGGCATGGTGGAGCGGCTGCTGGCGGCCGGCGCCGACGCGAACGCCGCGCAGGCGAGCGGGCGCACGCCGCTCATGATTGCCGCGCGGACTGGCAGCGTGGAGGTCGTGCGGGCGCTCCTGCGCCATGGCGCCGACCCGAACGCGGCGGCCGTGGAGACCGGCGCCACGGCCCTGATGTGGGCCGTCGAGGAGGCCCATCCCGACATCGTGCGCGCCCTGGTCGAGGGCGGCGCGGCCATCTCCGTGTCGACCGACAAGGGGTTCACGCCGCTGATGACGACGGCGCGCCACGGCAACGTCGAGCTGGCCCGCATCCTCATCGAGGGCGGCGCCGACGTGAACGAGACGGGCCGGGACGGCACGCACGCGCTGCCCCTGTCCATCCTGTACAGCCAGTACGGGTTCGCGCACTTCCTGCTCGAGCAGGGCGCCGACCCGAACGCGTCGATGGGCGGCATCCACGCGCTGCACGCCGCCGCGGGGAACGTCGACCACTGGCTGACGCATTGGGACCGGGAGCACGGCGGCACGGGGCTGGGCGGGTCGATCTACAACCCCGGCCGGGGCGTGGAGGGCCGGCTCCCGCTGGTGAAGGCGCTGCTGGCTCACGGCGCCGATCCGAACGTGCGGATTGCCACGTCCGCCATGTTCATGAGCTACATCGGATACCCCGAGAAGGGCGCCTTCGAGCGCTACGCTTGTGGCACCGGCGACCTGCGCGGCGCCACGCCGCTGTGGGTGGCCGCGTTCGGCGCCAACGGCAGCTTCGGGCAGGTGTTCGGCGAGTACGCCGTGCTCAACCGCTCCAACAGCAGCGCCGCGATCATCACGACGCTGCTCGAGGCGGGTGCCGATCTGGCGCTGACGACCGTCGACGGCACGACGCCGCTGATGGCGGCGGCCGGCCTCGGCGCCGCCACCTACACGCCGCGCGAGCCGCGCGGCCTGCGGTCGGCGGGCGGGGAGGAGGCGGTGCGGGTGCTGCTCGAGGCGGGCGCCGACATCCACGCCGTGAACGAGGCGGACTTCACCGCGCTGCACGGCGCGGCCTTCCGCGGCCTGAACGAGATCGTCGAGCTGCTCGTCGCGGCCGGCTCCGACATCGACGCCCGCGACTTCCGCGGGCGCACGCCGTTCCGTCTGGCCGAGGGCTCGAAGCAGTCCTTCCAGTTCCAGTCGTGGCCCGAGACGGCCGCGCTGCTGCGCGACCTCGGCGCCGACGTCCGCCTGGGCATCCCGGGCTCGGTGCAGGAGCGGGCCGACCGCGAGGTGACGGAGTAGCGTCCGGCCTCGCGCTGCCGCCGCCGGCCGATGTCGGTCGTCACGCCGCGTTGCTGCCGCGCCGCGCGACGGCGAGGCCGGCCAGCACCAGCAGTCCGCCGCCGATCTGCAGCGGGCTCAGGACCTGGGTGAACAGGATCCAGCTGGCGGCGGCCGTGACCACGGGCTGCACCAGCAGGCTGAGCGTGGCGAAGCCCGCCGGCAGGTGGGCCAGCGCGTAAGCGATCAGCCCCTGGCCGCCGGCGTGCGACACGAAGGCGAGCGCCACGACCGCCGACCAGGCCTCCGCGGTGCGCGGGACTACCGTTTCGCCGCTGGCCCAAGCGATGATCAGCAGCCCGACCGCGGCCACGCTGCTGGTGTACGCCATGAGGTGCGCGACGCCGAAGTCGCGGCGCAGCAGCTTTACCGACAGCAGGTAGGCGGCGTAGAAGCAGGCCGTCAGCAGGCCCAGCGCGTCGCCGATCAGCGGGTTCGGGCCGCGGCCGAAGTCGACCCCCAGGAGCACGCCGGCGCCGGCGAACGCGGCGGCCGCCCCGAGCGCGAACGTCCAGCCCAGCCGTTCGCGCAGCCAGAGGTAGCCCGCGACGGCGACGAGGATCGACGCGAAGTTGGCGAGCAGCGTGGCGTTGGCCAGCGTCGTGAACTCGAACGCCTTGTGCCACGCCGCCAGGTCGCCGGCGAATGCCACGCCGGGCAGCCACAGCAGCCGGGTGCGGCGGCCGCCGCCGCGGGCACCGGCCGACCCCGACCGCGCGTGCAGCCACCAGAAGAGCGGTGCGGCCAGCGTGGTGCGCCAGAAGGCCGCCGCGATCATCCCCAGGCCGCCGCCCGGCAGGTGTTGCTCGGCGTCGAAAGCGAGCTTGGAGAAGACCGGCGCGAAGCCGATGCCGCACGCGCCGAGCAGCAGCGCGATCAGCGCCCTCCGCTCGATCGCCGCGCCGGCGGATCGACGCGGCAGGGGAGTCTGCACCGGTTTACGGCACAGACTCCCGGCGCTCCTGGGCGCGCGCGCCGCGCAGGATGTTCTCGAGCCCCACGTTGCCCTCGTGGCAGGCGTACTCGAACATCGGCCCCGCGATGCGGTTCATCGGCACCGCCGCCGTCCAGGGTGCCGCGTACGTGTCCGGATCGCTGACCGTGTAGCGGTGGTCGATGGTGTCCGGCCCGGTGCGGGTGAAGCGCTCGGTCAGGTGCAGGCCGGCCCCGGCGCCGGGGCAGCAGTTGTACGAGTTGAACCGTATCCCTTCCCGGAAGTTCGTCGTCTCGACGACGAGGGTGTCGCCTTCCCAGCGGCCGCGCGAGTCGCCCAGCCACTGGCGGATTCCTGCCGGCAGGTGCGCCGGCCCGTCGAGCGGGATGAAGCGCACCTCGTGAATCATCTCCTGCAGGATGGCGACGAAGCCGGGGGTCTGCAGGATGTGGAAGTTGTTGTTGTAGCCGCCGGGACGCTTCGGCGCGCCGCGGGTCACGCAGCGCTCGGCCAGGTTGCGGTCCTCCCACGAGTCGGTGCCGCGCTCCCACGCCGCCCGCCGCTCGCCTCCCGGCGTGCGGGCCGGCAGCCGGCCGTCCGGCGGGTCGACGACCAGCGACGTGCGCGGCAGCAGGCTGCCCCGGTTGAACCAGAACGCGTTGTAGCTGCCGGTGTCGCCCGGTCGCGGCGGGCGGTCGGCCCGCTCGAGCGCCTCCTGATCGCGCCGGGCCCGCTCCTCGGCCGAGAGCAGCGCCGTGCCGGCCAGCTCGCGCGGCCGCTCCAACGGCGTGGTGGTGGAGTTGTTCCAGATGCCCTGCAGGTCGGGGTCGCCCCAGGGGGTCCGCGGCGCCGTCCACGCGTCGTCCTCCGCAGCGACCTGCGCCCGACCGATGCCGGGCTGCGCCAGCACGGCGGCAGCCGCCAGCGGCACGAGCAACGCCACGGCTCTGGCGTGCATCGTCACCCTCCTCTGTTGTCGACGCACCGACGGTGGCGGGCTCATTCCGGCAGCGCGAAGGCCACGATCATGTTGCTTCCGAACGGTGCCTCCAGATCCGGCGCGTACGTGGCCAGCCGGTTGCCCACGCCGCCCACGGGCACCGCGAGGTACTGGCGTCCGCCGGCGCGGTAGGTGACGGGATAGCCGGTGATCTGGCTGCCCAGGATCGTCTCCCACAGCACCTCGCCCGTCTCGGCGTCGAACGCGCGCAGGCGGCGGTTCAGGTCGCCGAAGAAGACCACGTTGCCGGCCGTCGCCAGCGTCGTGCCGGCGTTCGGCGCGCGCTGCGAGTAGCGCCACGCCTCGCGCCCGGTGCCAATGTCGATGGCCCTGACCTCGGTCAGGTCGCCGTCCTCGCGGCCCGGCTCCGGGATGGAGAACCGCGGGCTCGCCCCGCTGATCGAGCGGTCGTTGGTCGTCTGGTTGAGGCACGAGCGGTTGAACGGGACGTACAGCAGGTTGGTGACCGGGCTGTACGACCAGCCCCACCAGCCCTTGACGTTGTGGCCGCAGATGATGAACTGGTCGCCCATCTCGCGCGCCACCAGGTCCATGTTGATGAACACCTGGCCCGTGGCCGGGTCGATGTCGCTGATGACGAAACGCTCGGTGCTCTCGTAGGGCAGCGGCGCGGCCCACAGGAACTCGCCGGTCTCGCGGTCGAGGACGAACAGCCCGCCCGGCTCGCCCATCGTGACCACCACCTTGCGCTCCTCGGCGGTGCCCGCGAGGCGGGGGTTGATCCACATCGCCGCATCCGGGTCGGGGTCGATCACCGTGTCGATGAGCGTCCGCTCCTGCACGAAGTCCTGGTCCCAGTCGTCGCACGGCAGGTGCTGGTAGTACCAGTCGAGCTCGCCGGTGCCGGGCGCGATCGCGAGCGTCGAGTTCGAGTACAGCTCGCACGGCGTGCGGTCGCCGACATCCCAGGTGCCGCGGCGCACGAGGCGCGGGTACGGCAGCGGCACGGCCACGCCCCAGTACAGCCGGTCGAGCTCCGGGTCGTAGGCGCCCGGGACGCCCCACGGCGAGACGTGCACCCGCTGCGACGTCGGCAGGTTGCCCCAGGTGGCGCCGCCGGGGTCGTCGGCGCCGGCCGCGGTGTAGACGCGCCAGCGCTCCTCGCCGCTGCCGGCGTCGTGCGCGGCGACGAAGCAGCGCGCGTCGAGGCGGCTCGGATCGCACGTGCGGCCGCTGACCACCTGGCCGTTGATGATGATCGAGCCCGACGAGTGCGTGATCCCGTCGCGGTAGTCGGCCGTCGCGTTCAGCCAGTCGACCTCGCCCGTGCCGAGGTCGAGCGCCAGGATCTGGGCGTCGGACGTCAGGTGATAGAGGTTCCGGCCGTACATCGACAGGTGCCGCGTGCGGTTGCCGAACCGCACGTTCTCGCGGATGTCGGCGGGCGCCTCGCGCTGGTAGTCCCACAGCAGGTCGCCCGTGGTGGCGTCCCAGGCCTGCAGGTGGTCGCCCTCGGCCGGGTGGGCGACGTACATGACGCCGTCGTAGACCAGCGGCCGGATCTGCTGCGGCCCCTCGTTCATGGCCCGCATCCAGGCCACCTGGAGCTGGCTCACGTTGTCGCGGTTGATCTCGTCCAGGGGGCTGAAGGCCTGGTTGTCGTACGTGCGGTACGCCATCAGCCAGTCGTCCGGATCGGGGTTGCGCAGCATCTCGTCGGTGACCGGCGCGAGCTGCCGCGCATCGCGCGTCAGCGTGACGCCCCGCCCGGCGTCCTCGTCCTGTGCCGCCGCCGGCGCGAGGCAGACGAGCCACGCGCCGAGCACCGCCCACCCTGCTGCCGCCGCCGGCCGCCGGCCCGGCCCCTTCACCGCGAGCCTCCCGCCGCCCCGGCCCGCTGCTCCTGGTGGCGCGCGCCGGCCAGGATGTCGAACATGCCGTAGTTCCCCTCGTGGCAGGCGTACTCGTAGATGGGCTGCTCGCCGCGCCGCATGTAGATGGCGGCGGTGAACGGCCGGGAGAACGTCACCGGGTCGTTCACGGTGTACTCGTACAGCAGGACATCGTCGGCCACGCGCGTGAACCGCTCCGTCAGGTGCAGGGTCAGGCCGGTGCCGTAGGCGTAGATGCCGCCGTGGCCGTAGCTGGCCGTCTTGTCGGTGAAGTTCGTGCTCTCCACCACGAGCGTGTCGCCGTCCCAGCGCCCGCGCCCGTCGCCCCGCCACTGGCGGAGGCCCGCCGGCAGGTGCGCGCGCCCGTCGAGGGGCACGATCCGGGCGTCGTTGACCATCTCGTGGAGGATGACGACGTGGTCCGGCGTCTGGAACAGCTGCAGGTTGTTGTTGTAGCCGCCCGGCCGCACCGGCGGACCGGCGTTGAAGCCGAGGATGCAGCGCTCGGCGATGCCGCGATCCTCGGGCCCGTCGGCGCCTATCCCGCCGCTGCGGTAGCGCACCGGGCGCTCGCCGGGGAGATCGGCCCGGAGCGATCCCACCTGCTCGGGGACGTTCGGCATGCGGGCCGGCAGCCTGCCGTCGGGCGGGTCCACGATGAGCGCCGTCCGGCGGTCCTCGTCGACGTTCGTTCCGCGGTCGATCCAGAACTGGTTGTAGCCGCCCACGTCGCCCGGCGCGGGCGGCCGGTCGATCTGCCGGTCGAGGGCGCGCGCGACGAGCACCGCCTCGTCCTCGTCGGTCAGCACCGCCTGGTCCGCGAACTCCTCGGGACGCTCCAGCGGCGTGATGGTGCGGAAGTCCCAGACGCCTTGCAGGTCGGGGCGGCCGTCGGGCAGGCGCGGCGCCGTCCAGCCGTCGGCAGCGGCGGTCTGCGCCTGCGCGGCGGGCTGGAGGCCCGGACCCAGCACCAGGGCCGCGCACAGCAGAGCGAGAGAATACCGGCGTGTCACTCCTCACCTCCCGGGAATAGTTCCTAAGTCTACGCCTTCGCCGCACCGATTTCACCGCTTTCGCGCGACCGGCGCCCACCGCCCGGCCACGTCGACGCGCCGTCCGCTGGACCGCCGCCGCGGCCGCCACGACCTATACTGGTTGGCCGATGAAGTACGCCGTCGTCACCTTTGGCTGCCGCGTGAACCAGGCCGACTCGATCGGCATCGAGCGCCAGTTGCGCGCCCTCGGCGGCCGGCCCGTGGGGCCGGGCGAGGCCGATCTGGTCGTGGTGAACAGCTGCTCGGTTACCGCGACGGCCGATCACGGCACGCGGCAGACCATCCGGCGCATCGCCCGCACCAACCCGGGGGCGCGCATCGTGGCCACCGGGTGCTACGCGAGCCGCGCGGCGGCCGAGGTCGCAGCGCTGCCCGGCGTGGCGGAGGTCGTCGACAACCGCGACAAGGAGCGGCTGGCCGACCGGCTGCGGCTGGCGCTCGGGCGCACGACGGCCGAGCGGTTCGGCGCTGGCGACGGCGCGTGCGGCGAGCCGATCCGGCCGGGGACGGCCGGCCGCACCGGCTACACGCTGCGCGTGCAGACGGGCTGCGACGAGACGTGCGCCTACTGCATCATCCCGTCGACGCGGGGCGCGGGGCGCAGCGTGCCGCCCGAGCGGGTGACGGCCGAGCTCGACGAGGTGGCCGCCGCCGGGTTCGAGGAGGTCGCCGTGACGGGGGTGCACCTCGGGTCCTACGGCAGGGACCTGCAGCCGCGCGGCACGCTGATCGACCTGCTGCGCCTGCTCGACGCGCATCCGTCGAGCATCCTGTTCCGGCTCAGCTCGCTCGAGCCGATGGACTGCGGGCCCGAGGTGGTCGACCTCGTCGCGCGCAGCGGGCGGTTCGCGCCCCACTTCCACCTGCCGCTGCAGCACGCGAGCGACCGGGTGCTGCGGGACATGCGGCGTCCCTACACCGGCGACTACTACCGGCGCCTGGTGGCGGGCATCCGCGAGCGGCTGCCGGACGCCGGCATCGGCTCCGACGTCATCGTGGGCTTTCCGGGCGAGACCGACGCCGACGCCGAGCTCAACCTGGCGTACCTGCGCGAGAGCCCGCTGACCTACCTCCACGTCTTTCCGTACTCGGACCGGCCCGGGACCGACGCCGCCCGCATGGCCGGCAAGGTGCCCGGCCCGGTCATCCGCGAGCGCGGCCGGGCGGTGCGGGCCGCCGGCGCCGCCCTGGCCGCCGCGTTCCGGGCCTCGCAGGTGGGCTCCGTGCGCAGCGGCCTCACCACCGGCGGCGGGACGGTGGTGGTGACGGACAACTACCTGAAGGTCAACGTGGCCCCGGGCCTGCCCGACAACCGCCGCGTGCAGGTGCGCATCACCGGCGCGGGCGAGTCGGTCAGCGGCACGATCGTGGGGAGCCAGGAGCCGCCGGCCCGGGCGATTCGGTAGCCTCACCCCGGATGTGCGTCGCGCGTCAATCCGCGAAGAACCCCTGGCGCAACGCCGCGGATGGTGCGCGTCGCGCCGCCTGCCGATAGATGGCGCGCAGCGTGCCGGTCGCGAGATTCCTGTGGAGGGGAACGGTCAGCACCTGCCGTTCGCCAGCGGGGGAGACGCGCACCAGCTTCGCGTGGCTGCCCCGCTGCGCGACGACCTCGAAGCCTGATCGGTCCAGGATTCGCAGCACCTCGATAGCCGAGAGCCGCCGCAGCCGCGCCATCACGCCTCGGCGAGAGGCGCTTCGTAGCTCACGAACAACCGCGGTGTGGCGGATAGGCCGAGCCAGGCGGGGTCCTCGCCCTCCATGTGCAGCGCCACGGCTTCGCGAACGTTCGCAAGCAGTGCATCGAACGACCGCGCCTGGGTAATGACCGGGAGCTCCAGGCACTCCGCGACGTACCACCCCGCGCTCCGAGTCACGACAGCGTGGACGGTATCGCGGGTGTCGACGGCGTGCGCGTCGTAGGCAGGGGCAGCCTCCGCCGCCCGCAGGGAACCGCGCGCCGTGCGGAAGTCTCGGGCAGCCCGGGGCGACGGCGCGCGCTCGCGGAACGGCGGCTCGATCCGGTATTGTCCGCGGCCCACGCGCCGGAAGTACGGCCAGCGGCGAGCATGATGCCTGGGCGCGTTCACGCAGCAGCGGCCGGTGACCTCGGTCCTTACGGTAGCCTCGTTCAAGCCGGGCAGCGAGCGGACTACCTCGGCCGGCGTGAACGTCCAGTCGTCGCGCGTCTCGCAGAGGCGCTGCGCCGCCGCGAGCACCCGTTTCTGGACCGATTCTGTCCGCATGATTCAGTTTCCTCAAGCGCCTTCTCTGATTTTCACATGATGAAACGATGTCATCAAGTGTAAATCGGAACCTTGACGCCGGCTCCCTGACCCGTCATCGTCGGCAAGAGAGCGGCGGCAGGTGGCAGGCCCGGGAACGAACCGCGGGGGAACACCATGCGACGAAGAATCGAACGGCTGGCGATCGGGATGTTCTGCGCCCTCGGCGCGGCCGGGCTGGTCGTGCTCGCCCAGGGGACAGATCCCGCGACCATCACCGGCGTCGTGACCAGCGGCGCGGGTCCCGAGGCGGGGGTCTGGGTCATCGCCGAGACCGGTGACCTGCCGACGACGTTCCGCAAGATCGTGGTCACGGACGACCAGGGCCGGTTCCTGCTCCCGGAGCTGCCGGAGGCGCGCTACTCGGTGTGGGTGCGGGGCTACGGGCTGGTCGACTCGGCGCCGGTGACGGCCGCGCCGGGACAGGACCTGCGGCTGGAGGCGACCGTCGCGCGCACGCCGCAGGAGGCCGCGGCCATCTATCCGGCCAGCTACTGGCTGTCGCTGATCGAGCCCCCCGAGCCGGAGGAGTTCCCGGGCACCGGCGCCGACGGCAACGGCATCAGCGAGCAGCTCCGCACGCGCGACGAGTATCTCTACCTCGTGAAGGCGTGCCTGCGCTGTCACCAGGTCGGGGGCGAGTTCACGCGCACGCATCCCGCCGGGTCGGCCTACGACTCGACCGTCGACGCGTGGGACGCGCGCGTCCGGATGGGGCAGCGGGGCGCCGAGATGAGCATGTGGATGTCGCGCTTCGGACGCGAGCGCGGGCTGCGGATGTTCGCCGACTGGAGCGATCGGATCGCCACCGGCGAGGTGCCGCCGGCCCCGCCGCGGCCGCGGGGGCTGGAGCGCAACCTGGTGCTCACGCAGTGGGAGTGGACCGACGAGATGGGCAAGATCCACGACGAGGCGTCCACCGACAAGCGCAACCCGCGCGTGAACGCCAACGGACCGATCTACGGCGTGGACATCGCCAACGACAACTTGGCCATGCTCGACCCAAACACCCACACGGCGACGATGGTGCGCATCCCGACGCTGGCGGACCGCTCGGCCATGCGGGCGTCCTACGCGCAGTCGGGCTACCCGCCCTCGCGCCTGGCGGACCTCGCCCGCTTCAATCCGGCCAGCATCCACAACCCGATGCTCGACAGCCGGGGCCGGGTCTGGTACACGGCGACGCTGCGTCCACCGGA
Organism: Vicinamibacteraceae bacterium; assembly: GCA_012271165.1. GTDB lineage: Bacteria > Acidobacteriota > Vicinamibacteria > Vicinamibacterales > UBA8438 > JAAXGX01. Next base: position 12,914 of record JAAXGX010000106.1, read on the forward strand.
GAACCAGCCGGACTGGTGCCGGGAAGGCTCGGACAACCGCTACGCGCGGTACTTCCCGCTGGAGCGGTCGGGCCGCAACGTGAGCTACTACGACCCCGAGACCGGGGAGTTCACGATGGTGGACACCTGCTTCGGCACCCACCACCTGCAGTTCGCGCACGACGAGAGCGAGACCCTGTTCATGGGGCGACCGAACGGGCCGGTCATCGGATGGGTCGACACCCGCGAGCTCGATCGGACCGGCGACGGGCGGCGGTCGCAGGGCTGGTGCCCGACCGTGGTCGACACCAACGGCGACGGCCGGATCACGAAGCCGTGGAACGAGCCCGAGCTGGTCCGCGGCGGCCGGTTCGAGGAGGACGCGACCGCCAGCACGTACGACTTCGACCCGGCGCTGGACACCCGCGTGACGGTGGGGGCGTACGGGATCATCGTCAACCCCGTCGACGGGTCCGTCTGGGGCGCGCAGGATTCCTATCCCGGCCGCATCGTCCGGCTGGTGCCGGGCGACGACCCGCCGGCGAGCTGCATCGCCGAGGTGTTCGAGGTGCCGTCGGAGCGCTGGAACGTGGAGGCCAGCGGCGAGATCGGCTTCATGCCGCGCGGCCTCGACGTCGACCGCAACGGCGTCATCTGGACCGCCCTCTCGGGGACGAATCACCTCGCCAGCTTCGACCGCTCGAAGTGCGGTCCGCTCGCCGGACCCGACGCGCACACGGGGCGCCACTGCGCGGCGGGCTGGACGCTGCATCCGCTGCCGGGGCCCACGTTCAGGGGCACCGACGTCCGGGCCGACTACAACTACTACAACTGGGTCGACCAGTTCGACACGCTCGGCCTCGGCGAGAACGTGCCGATCGCCACCGGCACCGGCTCCGACTCGCTCGTCGCGCTGCTGCCGGCGACGGGCGAGTCGGTCGTCATGCGCGTGCCGTATCCGCTGGCCGGCTTCCACCCGCGTGGCCTCGACGGCCGCATCGACGACCCGGACGCCGGCTGGAAGGGCCGCGGCGTCTACTCGTCCACCGGCTCCGACACGGTCTGGCACGCCGAGGACGGTTTCGCCGTGGAGAACGGCGAGTACCGCTCCGTCTCGAAGCCGGTGCTGGTGAAGTTCCAGCTCCGGCCGCACCCGCTGGCGGAATAGCGTGTCCGAACCCAAGCAATCCCAGCGCTCGCCGGCTCCGAGCGCCGCCGGATATACTGACCTGGTCTTGCTACCAATCCTCTACCGGGGCCGGGTCGGAACCCGGAGATTCCGACACGGGCCGGCCGGTAGCGGATCCTCGTTCACACCAACCTCGGGAGGAACGCCGATGCGTGCACGTTGCTGTCTCGTCACTCTCTGTCTCGCCTCCCTCGCGCTGGCCGCAGTCCCTGCCGCCGCCCAGGTCGAGGACCGACCCATGCTCACCAGCGGCGCCGCGATGACCATGATTCACGGCTGCCTGAGCAGGGCGGGGGAGGAAGGGTGGCGCATGCACATCGCCATCATGGACAACCACGGCAACCTGAAGGCCTACCACCGGATGGACGACGCCCAGCTCCTGTCGCACGACATCGCGCTGGCCAAGGCCCGCAGCTCGGCCATGGCCCCGCGGTCGACGCAGCAGTGGGGCGAGGCTGCCTTCGGCAACGGCGTCTCCGCCGCCGCCTTCGTTCCCGGCCTGAACTACTTCGAGGGCGGGCTGCCGATCATGACGGCCGACGGCCAGCACATCGGCGGCATCGGGGTCAGCGGCGACACGGGCGCCAACGACGCCATCTGCGCCCAGGCGGGCATCGAAGCGGCCGGCCTGAATTAGTTTCAGACGGGGCTGCGCCCCGAAACCCCGGCCGCGCTCAGCGTGCTTCGGGCGGCGGTATGAAGTCGCCCGCGGCGTGCTGGTGGAGGAAGAGCACGCAGTCGTCCGGGCCCGCGCAGCGATCGTTGTGGAACTGTCCGCCCGGCTGGAACACGTACGAGCCGGGCGGCAGCTCCTTCTCGACCGGGTCGCCCTCGACGGTGCGGACCCAGGTGCCCTGGAGGTTGATCCCGTAGTAGTCGCCGGTGTGGGCGTGCATCCCGACCTCCACGCCGGCCGGCAGGACCAGGAACATCCCGTACCCGTCTTCGCCCGGCTGCTCGCGGTCGCCCCAGACGACGACCGGTTGCCCCGGCGCCAGACCCAGCTCGTCTACCGGCAGGTTGACGGCGCCTGCGGCCTGTTCCTGTGCCGATGCCTCGCCCGCCGCTGCGCCGATGGCCGCCGCGACACCCACGACGACGAGCTTGCCGAACATCTTGCTTCTGCGCATGAATCCTCCTGTCGACGTCGAAAGAGTCGCCCTGGTGACAAGCGTACTGGAAGAGCGCGTTCTGCGCGTCTGCCGGCTTCGCCGCCGACCCGCGGTCAGCTCGACGCGCTGCCGGACGCCGGCGGCGGGATGCCGGTGATGCTCCCGGGCGCGGCGCGCGGGTCGCGCGGTCCCCACGCCCCGGCCGCCACGCGGCCCAGGAAGTCGGCGATGAACGCGTTCACGAGGTCGGGTTCCTCGAGGTTCAGCGTGTGGCCGGACTTCGGCAGGACGACGAGACCGCTGCGGGGAATGAGGCGCTTGAGCCAGAGGCTGGTCTCGAGGCAGCCGTCGTCCTCGTCGCCCGCGAGGATCAGGACCGGCGCTTCGAGCGCGGACAGCTCCGCTTCCAGCGAATAGAGCGACGGCCGCTGCTGCTGCACGCCGCGCAGCGTGGCCAGCGCGCCGGCCGCGGGGTGCTCGCCCAGCTCGCGCACGAGTTGTTCCCACCCGCGGGAGTCCTTGTTCCGAAACTGGACGCGTGCCGGCCCGGACAGGTATTGGCGGGCGAACGACTCCATGCCCGACCCCTCGATCATCCGGGCGATGGCCTCGCACTCGTCGCGGAAGCGCCGGGCTTCCGAGGGACGGGCGCCGTAGCCGGTGCCCGCGATCACCAGCGACCGGACGCGCGCGGGGTGCTGCAGCGCCAGATGCAGTCCGGCGAAGCCGCCCATGGAGCTGCCGACGACGTCCGCCCGCTCGACGCCGAGTCCGTCCAGCACGGCGACGGCGTCGTCGACGGCGCGCTGCTGCGAGTAGGCGCCGGGAGCGGCAGGCACCTGCGAGGGAGGGTAGCCCCGGGCGGCGTAGGCGATGCAGCGGTGACTGCGGGAGAAGCGCCGGATCTGGGGCTCCCAGCTCCGATGATCCCCGGCGTACTCGTGCACGAAGAGGACGGGATTGCCGCGGCCCGCGGACTCCGCGTGGAGCTCCACGCCGTCCGAGGTGACGACTGCCTGTGCCGACATGCCACCGTGAAGCAGGCGGGAGGCGGCTGCCCCTGAGCGCTGGGCGCGGCTACTGCGCCGGCAGCAGCCCCTCGCGCTGCACCCACTCGCCGGACTTCATGACCCGGTCGATGCGCAGCGTGTTCCGGATGTCCTCGAGCGGGTCGCCGTCGAGCACGACCAGGTCGGCGATCTGGCCGGCCTCGAGCGTCCCGAACTCGGCCTCGCCGCCGGCGGCCGTCAGGCTGGCGCCGGTGGCCGTGGCGGCGACGAGCGCGTCCATCGGTGTCAGGCCGGCCTCCACGTAGAGCTCCAGCTCGTGGTGGACGCCCCAGCCCATCGGCACGTTGGGGGTGCCGCTGTCGGTGCCGAGCGCGACGCGCACGCCGGCGTCGTGCATGGTCTTCACGAAGTCCTGCACCTGCCGGAACGCCGCCTTGCGGTCGTCGAAGCCCGCCGCCTCGACCACCTCCGCGCGGGCCTCGGGATCGTCCCAGCGGGCCAGCGCCTCCGGGTTCATGGCCGCCCGCAGCTCCGGATCGTCCAGCAGCCCGGGATGCTCGGCGAAGTGCCAGTTGTTCTGGATGATCGATAGCGTGGGCGTGAACGCGACGCCGTTGTCGAGGCACATCTGCACGAACTCGGCCGAGGGTTCCGGGTCGTCCACCGGCGTGCCGCCGCCGGGCCCGAACGTGCGCACCGTCGAATGCAGGAAGTCGCGCAGGCCGGCCTCCACGAGCTGCCGGCCGTCGACCTCGGCGTCGATGTGGGCCACGGGCATGAGGCCGTTCGCGATCGACTCCTCGACGATGGCGGTGCGGATCTCCGGCGTGATCTTGAGACCCGGCTCCGGCATGTCGTTGACCCACATCTTGGTGAACTGGACGCCTTGGCCGGCCAGCTCGCGCACCATGGCGCGCGCCTCGTCCTCCGTGGCGGGCTCCTGCGCCCCCGCCGCGTTGAAGCCGTTGGGGTGCGAGAAGCCGACTCCGGCGGTGAAGACGCGGGGCGTGTCCGGCCGGCCCGCCTGGGTCTCGAGCATCCAGGCCACCTTCTCCGCGTCGTCGAGGCCGATGCTGCGGGCGGTGGTGACGCCGAAGTAGAGCTGCGTCCGCATCTGCGCAGCGGTGGCCGCCCGGTCGCCCCGGTAGTGGCTGTGCATGTCCAGCAGCCCGGGGATGACCGTCTTGCCGGCGGCGTCGACCGCCTCCGCGCCGTCGGGCACCGCGATGGTCTCGCGCGGTCCGGCGGCGACGATGCGGCCATCGCGAATCACGACCACCGCATCGGGGACGGGCGCCCCGCCCGTGCCGTCGATGAGCTGCGCGCCGACGATGGCGAGTCCCGCGGGCTCGGCCGGCGGCGGCGGGCTCCCGGCGCAGGCGGCCAGGGTGGCGGCAGCGACGAGAATCGGGATGCGATTCAGCTGGTCTGCCATGTTGCAGCGCATGCTACCACGGCGCCGGCACGCGGCGCGGGTCAGGGTCCCAGCGGATCCCAGACCCGTGCGAACCCGAAGCCGGTGAAGTCCTTCACGTTGGCGGTCGCGAACTCGGTGACTCCCTGCCGCCGCAACGAGAGAGCGAGGCGGGCGTCGTAGATCCGGCGTCGTCCGAATGCCGCGCCGGCCGCCCGCCTCCAGAGCTCTTCGTACAGCGGCCGGCTGTCGGGGTCGCAGCCGAGCAGCATCCAGCGCGGGTGCCGGCGGTAGGCCTGCACGACGTCGACTGCCGCAGCGGCCGCCAGCGGCCGGACGAGCACGGCCGGGTTGCGGAGCAGGGTGTACAGCTCCGTCAGCACGAGCTCCGACACGGCCACGTCGTCGCGCGGCGTCAAGTCTTTCAGGAACCTGCGCGCGGCTTCGTGACAGGGGCTTGCCTGGCTGAAGGCGTAGAGCAATAGGTTGGAGTCGAGCGACGTCACGAACGCGATCTCCCGCGGCGCGCACCAGCGCCGTCGAGATCCTCGCCGCGGTCGCGCGCGAGGTCGTCGAGCGCTGCCGCGCGCACCTCTGCGTGGCTCAGCCCGCGCCATCCGACAGCATCCGAGACGGGCGGTTGCCAGGAGGACGGCGTCGCCGTAGCGTCGGGGTTCCGGGCGAGGAACTGTTCGGCCGCGCGCCGCAGCGTCTCGGCCAGAGACCATTCCCGGGCCGTCGCCAGCCGCTTGAGGTCGCGATACAGGGCGTCGGGAAGTTGAATCTGCGTCTTCATCATGCCCATCAATTCTACATCTCCATCGAAGTGACATCAGTGATCCCGAAATTGCACAACTATTACATCCGCCGGGGTTCCCGAGGCGGCGAGCCTTGGTAGGCTAGTCGCCCATCGGCCCCGGGCGCTCGGGCCCGGCCCGACCGACGAGGAGTTGCGATGTCCGCGCGGGAGATCGACTTCGCAAGTGCAGACGGGATCAGCTGGAGCACCGCCATCGCATTCAGCGTTTTCCACGTGCTGGCGGTCGTGGCGCTGTTCCACGCCACCTGGGGGGCGGTGATCGTCGCCGCGGTGCTGCACTGGGTGTGTATCGGGTGGGGGATCGGCCTGGGCTATCACCGGCTCCACACGCACCGCTCCTACAAGACGCCCAAGGTCGTGGAGTACTTCTTCGCGCTCTGCGCCACCCTCACGCTCCAGGGCGGCCCCATCTTCTGGGCGGCGCTGCACCGCATCCACCACCAGAACTCCGACCGGCAGGGCGATCCGCACACGCCGCGCGACGGCAAGTGGTGGTCGCACATGCTGTGGACCGTCTTCGGCGAGGAGCTGCACGGTGACACGAAGACGATGGGCAAGTACGCGCCCGACCTGATGAAGGACCCCTTCTACCGCGCGCTGACGAAGTGGCACTGGCTGCCGCTGGTGGTGCTCGGGCTGGTGCTGCTGGCCATCGGCGGCTGGCCCTGGGCGCTGTGGGGCGTGTTCCTGCGCGTGGTCGTCGGTCTCCACTGCACGTGGCTGATCAACTCGGCCACGCACCTCTGGGGCTCGCGCCGCTTCGAGACCCGCGACGATTCCAAGAACTCGTTCTGGGTGGCGCTGATCACCTTCGGCGAGGGCTGGCACAACAACCACCACGCCTACCCCACGTCCGCCCGGCACGGGATGACGTGGCGCGAGGTGGACCTGAGCTGGATGCAGATCAGGCTCATGGCGTGGCTGGGTCTCGCCTGGGACGTCAAGGTTCCCACGCCGGCCCAGATCGCCAACAAGGCGATCACCGCCGAGAACGTCGTCATGTAGCCGGCCGGGCCGACCGGCGTTATCCTTTGGTCGGCCCATGCATCGCTTCGACGGCAACCGCAAGCGGTCCATCGTCCTGGTAGCGCTGCTCGGCAGCGGCCTCATCGCGTTCGCCGTCGCCCTCAACGTCAGCTTCATCGTGGTCAACTGGCGCACCGGGCTGCTGGTGCTCCTCGGCGTCATCGGGCTGGTCGTGCTGGTCGGCGGTCTGACGCTGAACACCGCGTTCCTGATCCGGGAGATCCGCCGGAGCGAGCAGCACGACGCCTTCATCCACGCGGTGACCCACGAGCTGAAGACGCCCCTCGCGAGCATCAAGCTGTACCTGCAGACGCTGCGCCAGCGCGATCTGCCGGCCGGCAAGCAGCACGACGTCATCGACACCATGCTCGACGACTCCGATCGGCTGCAGCAGACCATCGACCAGATCCTGCTGGCCGGCAAGACCGGCGACCCGCGCCGCGTCGAGCACCCGGCCGACGTCGACGTGTGCGAGATCGTGAGCGAATGCGTGTCGCTCGCGGGCAAGCGGTATCACCTGGCGAACGGCGAGGTGGCCTACGTCCACCGGCCGCCGGTCGGGGCGTTCGTGGTGCAGGGCGACCGCGAGGAGCTGGTCGCGGCGGTCACCAACCTGGTCGACAACGCCGTCAAGTACTCGGGCGACCGGGTGCGCGTCGCGGTGGAGGTGGCCCGGGTCGGCGCGCGCCGCGTGGCGATCAGCGTTCGCGACCAGGGCATCGGCATCACCGGCCACGAGCTCAAGCGCGTCTTCCGGCGGTTCTACCGGCTGCCCGCCGCGCTGCGGTCGCGGGTGCGCGGGACCGGGCTCGGACTGTCGATCGTGCGCGCGGTGGCGCGGCGGCACGGCGGACGCGCCTACGCCGAGAGCCGCGGCGCCGGCCGGGGGAGCACCTTCACCCTCGAGTTGCCCCTGAAGGCGTCATGAGCCGCGTCCTCATCGTCGAAGACGAGGAGCACCTGGCTGCCGGTCTGAAGCTGAACCTCGAGGAGGAAGGCTTCACGGCCGAGGTGGAGGACGACGGCAAGGCCGCCCTGGAGCGGCTCCTGGGCGCCGGCGCGGGCGGGTTCGACGTCGTCCTGCTCGACGTGATGCTGCCCGGTCTCGACGGCTTCGAGGTCGTGCGGCGATTGCGCGCGGCCCGCCAGTTCGTCCCGGTGATGCTGCTGACCGCCCGCTCGGACAACGACGACGTGCTGCGGGGGTTCGAGGCGGGCGCCGACGACTACCTGTCCAAGCCGTTCGACCTCTCCATCCTGCTGGCCCGGCTGACCGGCCTGCTGCGGCGCCGCAGGTGGCTGCGCGGCGACGCCGCGGCGGGGCCGGAGGAGGAGCCCGACGAGTACCGCTTCGCGGGGGTGACCGTCGACTTTCGCAATCAGGTGCTGCACCGCGGACGGTCGGAGCAGCCGCTGACCGTGATGGAGGCGACGCTGCTGCGCTACCTGGTGAGCCGCGCGGGAGAGACCGTCTCGCGCAAGGCGCTCCTCGAGGAGGTCTGGGGCGTGCGGCACGACACCGACACGCGGACCGTGGACAACTTCATCGCCCGCCTGCGGCGCTACATCGAAGCCAGGCCCGCGCACCCCCGGCACCTGCTCACCGTCCGCGGCGTCGGCTACCGCTTCGTCCACAACCCGGACGGATCGGTGTCCTAGTTAGGACCCCCCGAGCGCCGTCGCGAGCTGCTGGGCCGTGGACCGCTGCGGACCGTCCACGATGAGCTGGCCGCAGGCGGCGCGGATGTCGCGCCCGCGGCTCTTGCGGACCGTGACGGTGGCGCCGTGCGCCGCGAGGGTGCGGGCGAAGCGGTCGATCTGGGCGTCGGAGGGCCGCCGGTACGGGACGCCCGGCGCCTCGTTGAGCGGAATCACGTTGACCTTCGAGCGCAGGCCCGCCAGCAGGCGCGCGAGCCGGCGCGCGTCGGCCGGCGCGTCGTTGACGCCGGCGAGCAGGACGTACTCGAACGTGATCCGGCGGCGCCGCGCGACGGGGAAGCGGCGGCAGGCCGCGAGCAGGGCGTCGAGGCCGTGCTTGCGGTTGATCGGCACGAGCTCGTTGCGCAGCTCGTCGGTGGCGGCATGCAGCGAGACGGCCAGGTTGGGCATCAGCGACTCGCCGGCCAGCCGCTCGAGCGCGGGCAGCACCCCCACCGTGGACAGGGTGATGCGTTGCGGGCGCATGGCGAGGCCGTGCGGATCCGTCAGGATGCGCAGCGCCTTCATGGTCGCGTCGTAGTTGTGCAGCGGCTCGCCCATGCCCATCAGCACGACGTTGAACGCCGCGCCGGCCAGCTCGAACCGCCGGGACAGCACGCGCACCTGCGCGGCGATCTCCCCGGCCGACAGGTGGCGGGCCAGTCCCATCCTGCCGGTGAGGCAGAAGCCGCACTGCATGGCGCACCCCACCTGGGTCGAGACGCAGAACGTCATGCGGGGCGTGTCGGGGATGAACACGGCCTCCACGCGCAGGCCGTCGGCGAGACGCAGGAGCAGCTTGGCCGTGCCGTCGGCGGACCGATCGGCGCGCAGCACGGTCGGCGTCGAGCAGGCGCAGTCGCCGGCCAGCGTGGCGCGGAGGGCCGCCGGCAGGTCGGTCATCCGCTCGAAGTCGGTCACGCCCCGGCGGTAGATCCAGCGCGCCATCTGCCGGGCGTTGAACGGCTGTCCGCCGCGCGCGACGACCGCTGCGGTCAACTCGGTCGGCTCGAGCTCGGCGAGGTCCAGGGGGGCGGCACTCATGGCGGGACGGCGCCTGCGGGCCGGGCGCCCGGATGGCGCCTGGATGGTAACATGTACCGCGCTCGCGGCCGGGACGGGGGCGCGGGCCGGCGGGGCCTCCCGAAGGTGTTCTCTCGAACATGATCGCGCGCGATGTCTACGACAACGGACTCTGTCTGCTGACCGAGTCGATGCCGGACGTGCGTTCGGTCAGCCTCGGCGTATGGCTGACGCGCGGGTCGCGGCACGAGGGCGGCGCCGCGTCGGGGATGGCCCATTTCGCCGAGCACATGGTCTTCAAGGGCACGACCACCCGGACGGCCGAGGACATCGCCCAGGAGGTCGATTCGATGGGCGGCCAGCTCGACGCCTTCACGGCCAAGGAGTGCACGAGCTACTACGTCAAGGTGCTCGACGAGCACCTGCCGCGCGCCGTCGATCTGCTGGCGGATCTGCTGTTGCGGCCGGCGTTCCGGGCGGACGACATCGACCGGGAGAAGAAGGTGATCCTCGAGGAGATCAAGATGGTCGAGGACATGCCCGACGATCTCGTCCACGAGCTGTTCACGAGCAGCTTCTGGCCCGATCATCCGCTCGGGCGGTCGATCCTCGGGTCGCCGGCCTCGGTCGGCGGCATCACCGGCGCGGCGCTGCGGGCCTTCTTCGAGCAGTCCTACACGGCCGGCAACCTGGTCGTCGCGGTCGCCGGCAATCTCGAGCACGCAGCGGTCCGGGACCTGATCGGCGCAGCGTTCGGCGGTCTCCCGGCCGCGGCCGGGCCGGCGGACGAGACGCCGCCGGCCGCCAGTCCGAGCGTGCTGTTCCGCGGCAAGGAGATCGAGCAGAGCCACCTGTGCCTCGGCACGCAGGGCTACGCGCAGGCGCACGAGGACCGCTACTCGAGCTACGTGCTCAACACGGTGCTCGGCGGCTCGATGAGCTCGCGGCTGTTTCAGAACATCCGGGAGAAGCGCGGTCTGGCCTACGCGGTCAGCAGCGGCCTCGAGTCGTACCGCGACGTCGGGATCCTGACCATCTATGCCGGCTGCGACGCGGCCGCGGTGCCCGAGGTCGTCGATCTCGTCGTCGCCGAGCTGCGGGATCTGCGCGACCGGCCGCTTGCGGCCGGCGAGCTCCAGCGCGCCAAGGATCACCTGAAGGGCAATCTGGTCCTCGGGCTCGAGAGCACCGCGAACCGGATGTCGCAGCTCGCGCGCTCGGAAATCTACTTCGGCCGCCAGATCGATCAGGCGGAGCATCTGGAGCATCTGGACGCCGTCACGGCCGCGGACGTGCAGCGGGTGGCGGCGGACCTGTTCTCGAACGGCGGCTTTGCGGCGACGGTCGTGGGGCCGGTGGGCGGGGCCGCACCCACCACGGGCCAGCTCGACATGGGTTGAAGGCCAGGAGGGCACGGCCATCCGCCTGACAGTGCTCGGGAGCGGCAGCGCGGGCAACGCGACGCTGCTCGCCAACGGCGATGCCCGCGTGCTGATCGACGCCGGGTTGAGCTACCGGGAGGTGGCGCGAAGGCTCGCGCTGGTGGACACCGAGCCGGCGGCCATCGACGCGATCATGATCACCCACGCGCACGGCGATCACACGCGCGGCGCGCGACTGCTGGCGCGGCGCCACGCCGTCCCGGTCTACTCGACCGCCGTGGTACGCCGGGAGTGGGGCGTCGGCGAGTTGCCCGACTGGCGCGAGCTGGCGCCGCACCGGCCGCTGGAGCTGTGCGGGCTGCGCTTCCTGCCGTTCACGGTTCCCCACGACGCGACTCAGACCGTGGCGTTCCGCATCGAGACGCCGGCCGGCGCGGTCGGCTTCGCCACGGACGTCGGCGCCGTCACCGCCGAGCTGATCGAACGCTTCGAGGACTGCCGCCTGCTGGTCATCGAGTCGAACCACGCGGACGAGCTGCTGCGCATGAGCCCGTACGACGCCGCAACGCGGGCGCGCATTGCCGGCGACGCGGGCCACCTGTCGAACGAAGCGCTGGCCGCCTACATCCGCGGCGGCCTGGGGCCGGAGGTGCGCTGCATCGTGCTGATGCACCTCAGCCGCGTGAACAACGTGCCGGAGATCGCCGAGCAGACCTGCCGCGACGCCCTCGCCGCCCGCGGCCGCACGGACGTACGGGTCGTCGTGACGCGCCAGGACCGCGTCGCGCCGACCGTCGACCTGGCCGCCTGGCCGCCCCCGGGAGAACACGACCTCGCGCCGGTCGTGGCACCGGCCGACGAGCCGCGAGAAGCGAGCCTGTTCGACGACGCATGAGAGACATGAGCGAAAGGACATGGTCAGGCGAGCGAGGGGGACGACGAGCACGAGAACAGTCGTCCCCCAAGGCGCGCACGGCGCGCCTCGGCGGCCGCGGCGCGGGGC
>JAAXGX010000006.1 GCA_012271165.1 Vicinamibacteraceae bacterium
CGCACACTTCTTCGAGCACATGATGTTCCGCGGCACGGAGAAGTATCCGACCGAGGCCTACAACGCGGTCATCAAGCGGATGGGGGCGGACTCGAACGCGTTCACCACCGACGACTGGACTGCCTACCACATCGTGGCCAGCGCCGACGCGCTCGAGACGATCATCGAGATCGAGTCCGACCGCTTCCTCAACCTGCAGTACTCGGAGGCCGACTTCCGGACGGAGGCCGGCGCGATCCTGGGCGAGTACAACCTCAACTTCTCGAACCCGGTCGCGCTGCTCCGCGAACGCCTGCACGACCGCGCCTTCCTGTTCCATCCGTACAAGCACACGACCATCGGGCTGCTGGCCGACATCCAGGACATGCCGAACAACTACGACTACAGCCTGGAGTTCTACGATCGCTACTACCGGCCGAACAACAGCTTCATCGTGGTCGTGGGCGACGTCGACGGCGGCGAGCTCGAGCGGCTCGTCGAGCAGTACTACGGCGACTGGCAGCCGGGGGACTTCGAGCCGCAGATTCCCGTCGAGCCGCCGCAGACCCGCGAGCGCAGCGACAGCGTGACCTGGCCCAATCCGACGTTGCCGTTTCTCATGCTGGGCTATCACGCGCCGGCGTTCTCGGACCAGACCATCGACATGCCGGCGCTCGACGTCCTGTCGCAGCTGCTGTTCGCCGAGACCTCGCCGCTGTTCCGGAAGCTGTACCTGGAGGAGCGGGTCGTCGACGTGCTGGCCGGCGGCGCGGTCGACCATCGCGATGCGCCGCTGTTCACGATCATCGCCCGCGTGACCGACCCCGAACGGGTCGACTACGTGCGCGACGCCATCATCGCGGATATCGAGCGGCTCAAGATGGAGACGGTCGACGAGGCAGTGCTGGCCGATACGAAGTCGCACATGCGGTACCGGTTCGCGATGGGTCTGGACAACCCGGGCGACGTGGCGGAGACCCTCGCCCACTACCTGCAACTGACCGGCGACCCGGAAACGGTCAACCGGGTGTACCGGCTCTACGACGCCGTGACGCCGGACGACATCCAGCACGTGGCCACCACGTACTTTCCCGAGACGAACCGGACCGTGGTCACGCTCCGGCAGGAGGATGCCGATGAAGAGGACGCCGATGAAGCCGGCGAATAGGTTGCTGTGCGGCGCGGTTCTCGCGGCCCTCTGTGCGGCCGGCGCGGGTTGCGCGGAAGCGCCGTCCGAGGAATCCTCGGCGACGAGCGTGGGGCTGCCGGCGCCGGACTCGCCGCTCGTCAGCCTGCGGATCGCCTTTCGCGCCGGATCGGTCGACGACCCCGCCGGCAAGAACGGCCTCAACGCGCTGACCGCGTTGATGATCGGCCGGGGCGGCACCCGCGCCCAGACCTACGAGGAGCTGACGCAGACGCTTTATCCCTGGTCGGCGACGATCGGCGCGCAGTACGACAAGGAGATGACGACCATCGCCGGCAGCGTCCATCGCGACTACCTGGAGCCGTTCTACGGCATCGTGCGCGACCTCATCGTGTCGCCGCGTTTCGACGAGGCGGACTTCGAGCGGAACCGGGAACAGCTCCGGAACGGCGTCGTCGCCACGCTGCGCGGCAACAACGACGAAGAGCTGGGCAAGCAGGCGCTCAACGCGCTGCTGTATCTGGGACATCCCTACGAGTCGCCCGAACTCGGGACGGAGCTGGGGCTGGGCGCGATCACGCTGGACGACGTCCGCGACTTCCACGCCCGCCGCTACACGCGGGACAACTTTCTCGTGGGCGCCGCCGGGGGCTACCCGCCCGGCTTCGTGCAGCAGGTCGAGGCCGACCTCCGCGCGGGCCTGCCGGCGGGCGACCCGGAGCCCGCGTCCCTGCCGGCGCCGCGCGAGCTCTCCGGCGTCGAGGCGCTGGTGGTCGAGAAGCAGGCGATCGCGACGGCCATCTCCATCGGCTTCCCGCTCGGTCTGACGCGGGCCGACGACGACTTCTACGCCCTGCTCGTGGCCAACTCGTACTTCGGCGAGCACCGCACGTTCAACGGCCTGCTGATGAACAAGATGCGAGGGGAGCGCGGCCTCAACTACGGCGACTACTCGTACATCGAGAACTTCATCCAGGCCGGTGGCTCGCGGTTTCCGGTGCCCAACATCCCGCGCCGGCAGCAGTTCTTCAGCATCTGGATCCGGCCGGTGCCGCACCACAACGCCCACTTCGCCCTGCGCCAGGCGCTGCGCGAGCTGCAGGTGCTGGTCGACGACGGCCTGAGCGCCGCGGACTTCGAGGCGACGCGGGACTTCCTGATCAACTACTCGAGGCTCTACGTGCAGACCGCGAGCCGCCGTCTGGGGTACGTCATGGACGCGCGTTTCTACGAGACCGGCTACCTGATCGACGAGATCCAGCAGCGGCTGCCGCAACTGACTTTGGATGACGTGAACGGCGCCATCCGCCGCCACCTGCAGTACGACGACCTGGCCGTGGCGATCGTGACGACCGAGGCGGAGGACCTGGTGGAGCAGCTGCTGGCGAACGAGCCCTCGCTGCCCACGTACAACACCACCGTGAGCGACGAGGTGCTCGCCGAGGACGAGGACATCGTCTCGTATCAGGTGCCGTTCAACCCGGAGCGGGTGCGGATCGTGCCGGTCGAGGAGATGTTCCGCGAGGTGTCGGCCGGCTGACTCGCGCGAGGGGTGACCGGATGACAGCCAGTCCGCCGCCGGCGCAGTCCGCTGCCACGTTCCGGCCCGTCAGCCTCTCGAGTCCCGATCGGCCGGCGCGGGTCGACGTGCCCATGCCGCGCGACCTCTACGACCGCCTGACGGATCACGACGAGGCGCCGCGGAGCCGCTACGACATGGCGACGGGCCTGGCGGAGTTCGTTGCCGAGCCCGGCCTCTCGCATGAGTGGCGCGTGGCGCGCCTGACGGCCCTCTTCGGCCAGATCGAGTCCGCCCTGGAGGACGCGGGGCAGGCTGCTGCGGGAGAGCTGCTGAGCGCCGGTGCGACCCGGCTGCTGAGCGACGACGGAGCCTACGAGCCGGACGCGAGCCTGTTCGTCGGCCGTGCGGCGGTGGAGGCGGCGCTCCGGGAGGAGGGCTGGCTCGACAGCCGCGCCGGGCACCCGGTGCCGGCCCTCGTGGCCGAGATCGACCGCAGCGTCAAGTCGAGCGGCAAGCTCGCACCGTACTTTCGCATGGGAGTACGCGAGGCCTGGACCTGGAGCCGCGGCGACGGCGCCCGCATCTGGTTTGCGAGCCCCGAATCGCGCGAGGGTTTCCGTGCCGCCGACCGGAGCCGCGTGCTGCCGGGCCTCGACCGCGAACGGCTCGACCGCGTGCTCGCGCACGGGTCCGCCGCGGCGAGCGGGCGCCTGGCGCACGGGCTTGCCCGCGACGTCGCCGCGGCGATCGTCGCGCGCGGCGACGGCTGGAGCGCTGGGCGGTAGAACGGAGGAGACTTCCGGGCACCATTCGCGAAGGCGTGTTCTGACGCAAGCCGCCAGGCCGGCAGGAGCCCGCGACGTCTACCGCGCGGACTCGCGGCCGGCGGACGCGGTTTCGTTCAGCGCGCCCGGGCGGTAGCCGTCGGGGTCGACGTCGACCGCGTCGAACCCGGCGGCCCGGAAGCGGGCGGTGACGTCGGCCAGCAGCGCCGGGTGGCGCAGCCTGGCCACTTCCTCCGGCGCCACCTCGATGCGCGCGCGCGGCCCGAAGTGGCGGACGCGGCAGACGGCGAAGCCGTGCGCGCGCAGCACCCGCTCGCAGCGGGCCACCCGGGTCAGCCCCTCCGGCGTCACCGGGGTCCCGTACGGGAAGCGGCTCGACAGGCAGGCCAGCGCCGGCTTGTTCCAGACCGGCAGATCCAGCCGCCGGGCCGCCTGCCGGATGTCGGTCTTGGTGAAGCCGGTCTCGTCGAGCGGCGACCGCACGCCGAGCTCGCGCGCGGCTTGGCGCCCCGGCCGCCAGTCTGCGCGGTCGTCGCGGTTGAACCCGTCGAGGACGTGTGCCGCGTCCAGTTTCCGGGCCTCGGCCACGGCGCGGCCGTACACCTCCGTCTTGCAGAAGTAGCAGCGGTTGACGGGGTTCGCCGCGTAGCGCGGGTCGTCGAGCTCGAAGGTCTCGACGAGCAGGTGCCGCGCCCCGAGCGCGCGCGCCAGCCGTTGCGCGGCGGCGCCTTCCTCGGGCGCGAGGCTGGGGGAGACGGCCGTGAGCGCGACGGCCCGCGTCCCGAGCACGCCGACCGCCTCGGCGAGCAGGTACGCGGAGTCGACGCCGCCGGAGAAGCAGACGACGACGCGCTCGAGATCGGCGAGCAGCGCGTGCAGCCGGGTGACCTTCACGTCGAGAGGCGTCATAATGGTCGGTCGCCCGTACGTCCGGAGAACGACCCTGACGATAGTGTAGCGTGCGGCCCCGCGCCGCACGCGTTGCGTGCTGCCGATGCCCGATACGTTCGACGCCACGACGCTGCTGCTGGGGACGACCGCCTCGCTGGCGGTCGTCCACGCGCTCCTTGGACTGGACCATTCCCTGCCGTTCGTCGCGCTGGGCCGCGCCCGCGGCTGGACGCTCGCCCGCACGCTGCTGGTGACTGCCGTGTGCGGCGCCGGCCACGTGGCGTCGTCCGTCGCGATCGGGGCCGTCGGCGTCGGGCTGGGCATCGCGACCGACGCGCTGCTCTGGCTGGAGTCGGCGCGCGGGGAGCTGGCCGCGGCACTGCTGTTCGGCTTCGGCCTGGCGTACGCGGCCTGGGCGGTCTGGCGTCGCCTCCGGGCACGGGACCGCCCGCGCCCGGAGGCGGAGGACGGCGCGGCCAGCGCCGACGTCACGCCCTGGGCGCTCTTCATCGTGTTCGTGCTGGGACCGTGCGAGCCGCTCATCCCGCTCATGGTCGTGCCCGGCGTGGCTGGTGACTGGCTGGTCGTCGCCGCCGTCGTGGGCGTCTTCGGGTTGCTGACCGTGGCGGTCATGCTGGCCGCGGTAGTCGCTGTTCACCGCGGCGTGGGCCTGATCGGCGCCGGCCGCATGGGCCGCCACGCCGACGTCGCCGCCGGCCTGGTCGTCGCCGCGAGCGGCGCCGCGGTGCTGTGGCTGGGGTTGTAGGTCGCATGACGCTTGCGGAGAACGAACCGTGTTCACCGATATCCTGCTGATCGCCGTCGGCTTTGCCCTGGTGGCCAAGGGCGGCGACCTGTTCGTCGACTCCAGCATCCAGATCGGCCGGGCGCTCCGCATCCCGCGTTTCGTCATCGGCGGCACGCTGGTGAGCCTGGCGACCACCGCGCCCGAGCTCGTCGTGTCGGCCACCGCCTCGTGGATGGGCGATTCAGGCATCGCGCTGGGCAACGCGGTGGGCTCGTGCATCTGCAACATCGGCCTCATCGTCGGGATGGTGGCGCTCATCATGCCGGTGGAGGTCGACCGCGCCGACTTCATGCGCCGGGCCGCCTGGATGGTTGCCGGCGGCGTGCTCGTCGTGGCGTTCTCCTGGGACCGGTCGATGGAGCGGGTCTACGGCGTGCTGCTGCTGGCCGGCGCGGCGGCGTATCTCATCTGGGATCTCGCCGGCGTCCTGCGCGCCAGGCGGCGCGCCGGGCCGGATACTGGGGACGCGGAGGCGGCGGAGGGGCTGGGCGCGGCGGTGGGCTGGTTCGCCGTCGGGGGCGTCCTCGTCCTGCTCGGCAGCCGCCTGCTGGTCACCTCGGGCCAGGACCTGGCGACGGCGCTCGGCGTGCCCTCGGCGATCATCGGCTTCTCGATCATCGCCATCGGCACCTCGGTGCCGGAGCTCGTGACGGGCGTCACCGCGGCGCGCAAGGGGGTGCCCGACCTGTCGCTCGGGAACATCGTCGGCGCCAACGTGCTGAACCTGTTCCTCATCGTCGGCCTCTCGGGTACGATCCAGCCGCTCGCGCTCGACCCCTTCAGCCAGCGCTACGGGTTTCCGTGGCTCGGCATCTTCTTTCTGGCCATCGTCGGCGCGGTGCTGAGGTTCGGGCTCGTCCGCCGCGGCGCCGGGACCGCGCTGCTCATCCTGTACGGACTGTACGCCGTCGGTCTGGTCTCGTTGCCGGCCCTGTTCTGAGATGCCGCCCGCGCTTTCGCTAACATGGGCCCGAGAGAGGCGTGACTCGAGGATGACCTCGCCGCTGCCGGCCGGCTACCGCCCGTACGAGTACGAAGATCCGTTCGAGGACCTAGTCGGCCCGTTCGGCTACAAGGTCGAGGACGGCAGGATCTGCTTCGCCTTCCAGGCCGACGAGCGCCATCGCAACACCGGCGGGACGCTGCACGGCGGCATCCTGATGACCTTTGCCGACTTCGCGCTGTGCCTCACGGCGGTGTGGGACCAGCCGGGCGAGCGCTGCGTCACGGTGTCGTGCCACAACGAGTTCGTCGCGGCCGGCATGCCGGGCGACCTGATCGAGGCGTCCGGGGAGGTGGTGCGCCGCACGCGGTCGCTCGCCTTCGTGCGCGGACAGCTCGTCGCCGGCGGTCGCGTGCTGCTCACCTACAGCGGGATCGTCAAGCGGTTGCCGGGCGCTTCGACCCCGCCGCGGGATGCCTGAGATCTCTTATCATCACCCTGACGGGAGGAACTGAGATGCGCCATGGGAAGACGCGTGTCGGGTCGGTCGTTGCCGGGCTCGCCGTACTCGCCGCGTTGACCGCGGCGCCGGCGGCCGCTCAGCAGGGTGCCGCGGACGGCGAGTGGAGGCACTACGCCGGCGATATCGGGGCGACCAAGTACGCGCCCCTCGATCAGATCAACGCCGACAACGTCGGCAGCCTGCAGATCGCATGGCAGCGGCCGGCCGTCGACCGGAGCATCCTGGAGCAGGTGCCCAACCTCACCTACACGAACAACCTGACGAACACGCCGCTGATGGCCGACGGCATCCTCTACGGCTCCAACGCCGTGGGCTTGGCCGAGGCGTGGGACCCGGCGACCGGGGAGACCATCTGGATCCAGGAGCCGATGGACCCGGCCCCGCAGGGGTACCGCGGCGCGGAGACCCGCGGCGTCGGCTACTGGACCGACGGCAGCGACGCGCGCATCCTCGTGCAGCGCGGCCAGTACCTCACCGCGCTCAACGCGAAGACCGGCGAGCCGTACCCGGACTTCGGGGACGGCGGCCGCGTGCTCCTCACGATGGGACTCGAGCCGGACGCCCGCTACCGCTGGACGGGGGCGCCGCTGGTCGTCGGCGACAGCGTCGTGATGGGCCAGTCGATGACCGACACGTTCATCACCAAGGAGGCGGTGCGCGCGCCGGTCAGGGCGTTCGACGTGCGGACCGGCGAGCTGCGCTGGATGTTCCACACGGTCCCGCAGGCGGGGGAGTACGGCACCGACACCTGGGAGGACGGCTCGTGGGAGTACTCGGGCCACGCCCCGGTCTGGTCGCTGATGAGCGCCGACCCCGAGCTCGGCTACGTCTACCTGCCGGTCACGTCGCCGACGAGCGACATGTACGGCGGGCACCGGGTGGGCGACAACCTGTACGGCCAGAGCATCGTGTGCGTCGACGCGGCCACCGGCGAGCGCGTGTGGCACTTCCAGACCATCCACCACGGCCTGTGGGACTACGACCTGCCGACGGCGCCGATCCTCATGGACCTGGAGGTCGAGGGCCGGCCGGGCGTCACGAAGGCGGTGGTGCAGCTCACGAAGCAGGCGTTCGCGTTCGCGTTCGACCGGGCCACCGGCGAGCCGCTCTGGCCAATCGAGGAGCGCCCGGTGCCGCAGTCGACCACGCCCGGCGAGGTCACCTCGCCGACGCAGCCGTTTCCCACGAAGCCGCCGGCGTTCGACCGCCAGGGGGCGACCGTCGAGAACCTGATCGACTTCACGCCCGAGCTGCGCCAGGAGGCGCTGGAGATCGTCAGCCGCTACACCATGGGGCCGATGTTCACGCCGCCCACCGTGCGCGACGACTCGAACCTCGGGACGATCCAGCTGCCCGGGTCGCAGGGCGGCTCCGACGTCCAGGGCGGGGCGTACGACCCGGAGACCGGCTACCTGTACGTGCCGTCGATCACCGCGCCGTTCGTGGCCGACATCCTGCAGGGGAATCCGGACCGCACCAACCTGAGCTATGTGAAGGGGACCCGCCTGTGGATCGGCGGGCCGCGCGGTCTGCCGCTCTTCAAGCCGCCGTACGGGCGCATCACCGCGATCGACATGAAGCGCGGCGAGATCGTCTGGATGGTGCCGAACGGGCACGGCCCGCGCAACCACCCGGCCATCGCGCACCTCAACCTGGGCCGCCTCGGCTGGCCGGGCCGGCCGTCGCCGCTGCTCACCCGGTCGCTGCTCTTCATCGGCGAGGGCAACCGCGCGCGCGCCGAGCGGAGCCGGGACCGCATCCCGGACGGCATGCCGCTCGAGATCGTGACCAACTACGGCGAGCCGTGGTTCCGGGCGTACGACAAGATGACGGGCGACGTGCTGTGGGAGATGGAGCTGCCAGGCGGCACCACCGGCGCGCCGATGTCCTACATGCACGAGGGGAGGCAGTACGTCGTCGTTGCCGTCGAGGGCATCGACGAGCCGGCGCAGTGGGTGGCCTTCAGCCTTCCCCGGGCGGGGTGATGAACGCCCGGATCTTGTCGGCCTGGGCCGCCGCGTCGGCCTCTCCGAGCTCGATGAGCGTGCTCAGGTAGCCGGGGTCGAACGCGAGCAGGCTGAGGAGGTCGGGGCTCGAGGTCTCGCGCGACCCGAGGCTGCGGGTCAGGTAGCGGAACACCGGCGGCAGCTTGGGCTCGAAGCGCGCGACCAGGTGGCCGAGGTCCTGCGAGGGGCGGGCGACCAGCAGTTGAATCGGCCGCAGCCCGCGGCGCTTGGCCGGCGGCAGGTCGCGCAGCAGCAGGTTCAGCCGGTCGAGCTCGCGGGCATCGCTGTCGAGGTCGTCGAGGAAGATGGCGTTCAGCAGCTGGCCCGCGATTTGCAGCGGCGGCGGGTAGCCGCGCACGGTCGGCTCGTCCCGTTCGTCGAGGCTCGCCCGGTAGCGCGTCGACAGCGCCAGGATGCGGTCGGCTCCCAGATGGATGGCCGGCGAGCAGGGCGCCATGAGCCGGATTCCGCCGTCGCCGTGCCACCCGCCATCGAGGTCGACCGCCGGGAAGAACAGCGGCAGCGCCGCCGACGCCAGCACGTGGTCGAGGGTGATCCGCGTCACCCGGCTCCGCCGGTCGGGCCGTTCCCAGGCCGGGAGGTTCCGGCCCTGCATCCAGACGACCGACTGTCCCGTCCCGTAGTTGCTGGTGACGATGGCGAGCGCCGCCAGGCGCCCGGCGTCGAGGCGCTCGGCGATGCCGCCGATCTCCCGGCTGCCGGGGCGGATGTCGTAGACGGACGCGAGGGTCTTCTCCAGCGGAGCCGTGTCGACCAGGCCGCGCACCCGGGGGGCGATCGCCGCGCCGCCGGATGCCAGCCGCAGGCCCCACCTGGCGGCGAGGCCCAGCAGGGAGGCGTCCACCCTGAAGACCTGGTCGACCGTCAGCCTCCGCCACAGCCTAGCCAGCCGTTCGATCGCGTCGGCCTGCGTGCCGGAAGCGGAGGCCAGGAGCGCGGCGTTGATGGCGCCCGCCGAGATGCCGGTCAGGATCGGGAAGTCGACGTCGGGGACGTTGCGCGCGATCCAGCGCAGGTAGCCCACCTGATACGCAGCGCGGGCGCCGCCCCCTTCGAGGAGGACGGCGAGCTTGCCCCGGGCGTCGGGCGGCGCGGATTCGGCGGCGGCGGCGGGCACGGTCACGGTCGCGGTCCAGCTCCGTCTGGATGCTACAGTGTACTGGTTGGCACCTCGCCGGGAGGCTGATTCGTCCACGTGATTGCCGATCGGTTACCGCCTCTCGAGCTCCGCCGCGCGGTCGACGAAGCCATCCGGGGAGTCAGCCTCAACGCGTTGCGCGGCGCCGCGGACCGTCTGTCCGCCGCGTACCGCGGCGGCGGGCCGCCGGGTTCGCGGCGCGCCGGCGCCCGGAGCGAGATCGATCCGCTCGCCTATGCGGCCGCGCGGATGCCGGCGACCTATCACGCCGTGTCGGCGGCGCTGCGGGAGCTCCGCATCCGCTGTCCCGCGCTGCGCATCGAGAGCATGCTCGACGTCGGGTCAGGCCCGGCAACCTGCCTGTGGGCCGCGTGGTCGGCGTTCGACGAGCTGGCCCGCGCGACGTTGATCGAGCCGGATCCGGCCATGGTCGCGCTGGGCCGCCGCCTGCTGCGGGGGGCGCAACCGGCGGCACGGGTCGACACCGTCTGGTGGGCAGGCGACGCCGGCCGCCTCGCGGCCGCGCCCGCGCACGACCTGGTGGTTGCCGGCTACCTGCTCGGCGAGCTGGACGCCGCGCGCCGGCGACAGGTGGTGGACGACGGCTGGACCGCGTCGCGCGGTGCGTTCGCGATCATCGAGCCGGGCTCGGCCGCCGGGTTCCGCCGGGTCCTGGAGGCGCGCGACCGGCTGATCGCCCGGGGCGCCCGCATCGTCGCTCCGTGTCCGCACGCCGCCGCCTGCCCGTTGCCGCCGGACGACTGGTGCCACTTCGCCGCGCGGCTCAACCGCACCGCCCTGCAGCGGGGGCTGAAGCGGGGCGCGCTGGCGTACGAGGACGAGAAATATGCCTACGTCGTGGCCGCGCGGGCCGTCGGCGCCCGCGCGCCGGCCCGCGTGGTCCGGCGGCCTCGCCTGGCGCCGGGGCGCGTGATCCTGCGCCTCTGCGGAACGGACGGCCTGCGGGACGAGACGGTGGAGCGGACCCGGCGCGCCGACTATCGAGCGGCCCGCAAGACCCGCTGGGGCGACGCTTGGCCGCCCGTGGAGCGGGACGGGGCCTCGTGAGCGCGCGCCGCCCTGCCGTCGCCGGCTGTCTCCGGCGGCTCGGCACTTGTGCCGCCATCTTCCTCATTGGCGCGGTTGCGGCGGCGCCGGCCGCGGGGCAGGTGGCGGTCCGCGGCTTCGTGCAGGCCGGCCTGCTGCGGTTCGCGGCGGCCGAGAGCTTCACGGCGATCACGGGCCGTCCGGGCGCCGCCGTCCATGGCGGCGGCGGGCAGATCGGCATCGCCCGCCTGTTCGTCCAGGGGAGCATCGAGCGCTACGCGGCCAGCGGCCAGCGGGTGTTCGTCTTCGAGGACCGCGTGTTCCATCTGGGCATCCCCAACCGGATCACCATCGTGCCGGTGCAGGTCACGGCCGGCTACC
Source organism: Vicinamibacteraceae bacterium (assembly GCA_012271165.1). Classification (GTDB taxonomy): domain Bacteria; phylum Acidobacteriota; class Vicinamibacteria; order Vicinamibacterales; family UBA8438; genus JAAXGX01. The sequence continues at coordinate 11,192 of JAAXGX010000006.1, forward strand.
GGATGACCCCGCGGGGCCGCTGGCGGCTGGCCGGTTACGGCGGCGGCGGCCTGGGCGCCTACCGCTTCGCCGAGTCGGCTCCGTTCGGACCCCGGGCCGGCGACCCGCCGCAGGCTCCCGCGGACGCGGCCGTCCCGCCGCTCGGCCCGCCCTACGGCGACGAGGTCCGGGAGACGCACCGCAGCTACCACGTCCTGGGGGGCGTGGAGGCGCCGCTGCTGTCCTGGCTGCGGCTCGGCGGAGAGGGCCAGTGGACCTGGGTGCCGGGCGCTCTCGGGGAGGGCGGCGCCCCCGCCGCGTTCGGCCAGACCGACCTGGGAGGCCTCACGTTGCGGGTCAAGCTGTCGGTGGGCTACTGACGTGCCCGGCGCGCCGCGAGCTCCGGGCGTGCGCGTGGCGGCCCTGGCCGTGCTGGCCGGCGCGCTGCTGCTCGCGTACCGGCCGGCTGGCCGCGGCCAGGAGCCGGTGCAGTCTGGTGCGCGCGTCGTCAGGGCTGCCGCCGTCGCGGCGATCGACGGCGGCTACGAGCCCGCGGCGGAGGATCCCCGCCCCGGTCCCACGCCGACGCTGGCGACCGGCGTGCCGTCCGTCCAGCCGCGGTATGTGCCCGGCGAGGTCATCGTCAAGTTCCTGCCGTCCACCGTGCCCGAGGCGGCGGCGCGGCACCTGCGGGCGCTCGGCGTGCGGGCGCTGACGCGCCCGCGCTTCGCCGGCGCCGACGTGCTGGAGCTGGAGCCCGGCGCCGACCCCGAGGCCGTGGCCCGGGCGCTCGCCGCGCGGCCGGATGTCGAGTACGCCCAGGCCTCCTATCTGCGGCAGCCGCTGTTCGTGCCCAACGATCCGTACTTCGCGCAGCAGTGGAACCTGGCCATCCTCAACATGGCGCGGGCGTGGGACATCAACGACGGCGCCACCGACGCGGTCGTCGTCGCCGTGATCGACAGCGGCGTGGCGTTCGCCGACCTCGAGGTGGACTTCAACGCCCGGGCGTTCCGCATCGGCGAGAGGCGCTATCCGGCGCTCGGCGCCCTCGAACTCCCGTTCGCGGCGGCTCCCGATCTGGCCGGTCCGGGCCGTTTCGTGGCCCCGTACGACTTCGTCTGGGGCGACGAGTACCCCCTCGACTTCGACGGCCACGGCACGCACGTCGCGGGCACGGTCGGGCAGCTCACGGACAACGGGGTCGGCGTGGCAGGCGTGGCGTTCAACGTGCGGATCATGCCGCTCAAGGTGATCGGCGGCCCGTGGGACTTCATCTTCGGCGCGCTCGACGAATGCTGCGGCGCTACCGACATGGCCGTGGCGGAGGCCGTCCGCCACGCCGTGCTGCACGGGGCGCGGGTGATCAACCTGAGCCTCGGGGGGCCGTCCGAGTCGCCGCTGATCGTGGATGCCCTGCGGCACGCCGTCGACCGCGGCGCGTTCGTCGCCATCGCCGCCGGCAACGAGTTCGGGGTCGGCAACGTCCCGATCCATCCGGCGGCGTCGGGCGCCCGGATAGACGGCGTCATGTCGGTCGGCGCGGTCAACCACCGGCTCGCGCGGGCTTCCTACTCGAGCGTGGGCCGCTACGTCGAGGTCGCCGCTCCCGGCGGCGACCTCGACCCGCCCGCTGACCACAGCCCCAGCGCCGTCCTGCAGCAGACGCTCGACTACCGGGCCATTCGGACGTTCCGGTTGCCGCCGGAGCGGTACGGCCCGCCGCGCTTCGACGTCCTGCGCATCGTCGGCGTGCACGGCACGTCGATGGCCGCGCCCCACGTCGCGGGCCTGGCGGCCATGCTGATGACGCAGGGCATCACGGACCCCGCGGCCATCGAGGCGGCCATCAAGTACTTCGCCGTCGATCTGGGACCGCCCGGACGCGACGCCGAGTTCGGCTACGGCCTGATCAACCCGCACGCGACGCTGCGCGGCTTCGGCCTGTCGCGGTAGGCGACGATGGGCGGGCCAGGGTGCCGCGACGACGTTTCGTGCTATAAGGGGCGCGTGAGAAAGCGCTGGTCGTTTCGTCTGCTCGCGGCGGCGGTCTGTGCGGCCGCCGGCCTGTCGGTCGCGCACGCGCAGTGGCGTTTCATGGAGGGCAATTTCCCGGCGCGATTCCCCCCGCCGAGCATGCCCGACCGCGACTTCGCGTTCTGCAAGATCATGTACAACAGCGTGCGGTACGAACATCTCGGCATGGGATGGTCCACCGACTACCCCTACGCGGGCATCAACCTCATGATCCGGTTCTCGGAGCTGACCACCGGGCGCGTGAGCGTCGACAAGCGCGGGGAGCCGAACCACTGGGTCGTCCGCTTCACGGACGATGCACTGTTCAACTGCCCGTTCACGATGGCTGCCGACGTCGGCACGATCGGTTTCAGCAACGAGGAGGTGGTCCGGCTGCGGCAGTACCTGCTCAAGGGCGGGTTCCTCTGGGTCGACGACTTCTGGGGCTCGCGCGCCTGGGTGCACTGGGAGCGCGAGATCGGGCGCGTGCTCCCGCCGTCGCAGTATCCGATCAGGGACCTGCCCCTGAGCCACCCGGTGTTCCGCACGCAGATGCACGTGCTCGAGGTGCCCCAGATCACGGCCATCCAGTTCTGGTACGGCGTCGGCGGGCGGACGACGTCGGAGCGCGGCTACGACAGCCGGGAGCCGCACCTGCGCGGGATTGCGGACGAGCACGGCCGACTGCTCGTGGTCATGTCGCACAACACGGATGTCGCGGACGCCTGGGAGCGGGAGGCCGAGGATCCGAGGTACTTCGAGCGCTTCTCGCCCGACGGGTACGGGCTGGGCATCAACGTCCTGCTCTACACGATGATGCACTAGGAGCTTCCACAGACGGGCCTGCCTGGGAGCGTGCCCTAGCTACCCGGAGCGGCAGGGTCGCCGGCGGCGTCGGGTGCGGCGAGTTGCTCCGCCTGCCGCAGGAGCATGGACGCGCCGGCGACGGCCGATTGCAGGTCGGCGGCGCTCAGGTGCTCGCGGGCCATCGTGATGGCCGCGTGCCCCACGGCGCCGGCCGTGAGCAGCAGCGCGTGAGCCGCCTCGAGCGTCGGCGGCGGGTCGCCGGTGGTCAGGTAGTCCTGCAGGGCGCTCCATTCGAACACCGTCCGCTCGTCGTCGCGGGGATCCCCGGCCGGACTCGGACGCGCGTCGGTCGTCTGCTCGATCAGCAGCGCCAGCGTGCGGACCGCGCCGGCGAACCAGGCCGAGTACGAAGCCGTCTCCGGGTCGATCGGACGGTGAGCCGCGCCGCGTGCACCTTGCGGGGGCGGTGCGCTGCCACGGTACGACCTGCTCGCGTGGGTACCGCGCAGGGGATCCGCGGGCGGTGCCGGCAGCGGCCGGTCGGGCTCGACGGTAATCCGGATCTCGTGCGGCGTGGCCCCCCGCTCCAGCCTGTACCTGGCCGTCTCCTCGAGGTCGAGCACCACGCGCGTGACCGGCGGGCGGGCACGGTTGAGCGCCACCCGCACGCGCCGCACCGCCCCGAGGTTCACGTCGGTCACGTCGGGGACGTCCGGCACGATGTCCGGCAGGTCGACGAACAGCCGCGTGGCCGGGCTGCCGACGGTCTGCAGCCGGCCCCCGATGGCGCGGTCGCTCGTGAGCGAGACGACCACCCGGTCGGCGGTCCCGCCTACCGTCAGCCGCTGCAGCGCACCGCGCGGGGGCGGTTCCTGCGCGCGGGCCACCTCGATCGCCTCGCCGGCGAAGAACAGAAGCAATCCGGCGCAGAAGGCGGGACGGGACAGGCTGGTCGGCATGGCGAAATCCTCCGCCCCTTGTATCGGCCGTTGTCCGGCCGCGCGTGAGCCGGCTCCGCGGCGGCCGGCCCCGGCCGCGCGGACACGGTGTACGATCCAGCGCCATGGTCAGGTTCCTGCGACACGCGCGCGCGGCGTGCCGTGTCTTCGCGATCCTCGGCTCGCTGCCGCTCGTTGCGGGGGGGTGCCGGAACGCACCGGCCGATCCGCCGCGGCCGTCCGTGGAAGAGGCGCCGCCGGCGGCGCCCGGGACGAGCGAGGTTGCCGGCCGTCTCGAGCGGCGGCCCGGGGGAGCTACGCCGATCGTCACGCTCGAGCCGCATGCGCCGCTCGACGTTCCGCTGCCCGCCGGGCCCGCGGAGATGGACCAGTACGGCCGCACCTTCATTCCGCGGCTGCTGGTGGTGCGCGCGGGGCAGACCGTGCGGTTCAAGAACAGCGAGAACGAGCTGCACAACGTGAACGTCACCGACGAGGGCGGCGTGACGATCTTCAACGTGGGCATGCCCATTCTCGGTGGAACCTTCGATCACCGCTTCGACCGCGCCGGCGACTACGCGGTTCGTTGCAACGTGCATCAGGAGATGGCCGCCACGATCAGCGTCACCGCGAGCCCGTTCGCCGCGGTCGCCGATCGGGAGGGGCGGTTCATCCTGTCCGGCGTGCCGTACGGCGTCTACGACCTCGTGGTGCGGCGCGGGGCCGAGCGCGAGGCGCGCGTCGTCGACGTCGCGGCTCCGCGGACCGAGATCGTCGAGCAGGAGTCGGCGCCGTAGGAGGCGCGGGGGGACGAGCCATGAAGACGGTTCTCAACAAGACCGGGCGGCCGCTGAAGATCACGCTGTCGCGCGGGAAGGTACTGCGCCTCGGCCCGCGCAAGGAAGGGCAGATCGCCACGCAGGACGCGGAGCGCGACGCGGTGCAGCGCCGCGTCGCGGACGGCGACATCGAGATCTTCGACGACGCCGCGCGCGCCGGGGGGGCGAGCTCGGCCGCAGCCGGCGGCAGCACGCGCTCGCAGGGATCGCACGCACGGTTCTCCGTCGCGAAGCGCGGCGACCGCTAGGTTCATCAAGCAGACGGGGCTGCGCCCCGGACCCCCGGCGTCCGCTTGCGGAGCCCCGCCTGGCGGGGCGCTATAATCCGCCGAGGGGTTCCGCTTCCGTTCCGGGTCGCGGGACGGGGAGGTTCGAGATGGCGTATCGCAACGCACTGGCCGCCGGACTTGCCGTCGCCGTCCTGGTGGCGCTGGGCGCGGCGCCGGCCGCGGCCCAGGACGCGGACTGGACGGTCCCGCGCACCGCCGCCGGCGATCCGGATCTGCAGGGGATCTGGGCCAACGACAGCGCGACGCCGCTGGAGCGGCCCGCGGGCTTCGAGGATCGGCCGGTGCTGACGGACGAGGAGTTCGCCCTGTTCCAGGAGCGGGCGCAGCAGCTGACCAGCGAGTCGGGCGACGCCGGGTTTCTCGACGAGGTGTTCCTGGCGGCCGCCAGCGGGGCCGAGGAGTTCGAGACATTCTGCGCCGGCACCGGCAACTACAACAACTTCTGGCTGACCGAGCGGCACTTCGAGAACCGCACCTCGCTCGTGGTCGATCCCCCGCACGGGCGGATCCCGTACCGGCCCGAGACCCGGCAGTTGCTGGCCGAAGAGCTCCAGCGCTACGCGAGCGCCGAGCCGGCCGCGTCGTGGGAGGAGCTGTCGCTGCTCACCCGCTGCGTGACGAACGGGGTTCCCAACCTGCTGCCCGGCTACAACACCAACTACCAGATCGTGCAGACCGCCGACTACGTGCTGATCCTGCAGGAGCTGATGCACGAGGCGCGCGTCGTGCCGCTGGACGGTCGCCCGCACCTCCCGTCGGGCATCCGGCAGTTGCTGGGCGACTCGCGCGGGCACTGGGAGGATGACACGCTGGTGGTGACGACGACCAACTTCACCGACAGGACGAGCATCCGCGGCTCGAGCGAGCATGTGCGCCTCGTCGAGCGGTTCACCCGGGTCGGACCGGAGCTGATGCACTACGAGTTCACCGTCGACGACGCGACCCGGTTCGAGAGCCCGTGGACCGCCATGATTCCGATGCAGAAGATCGAGGGCCCGATCTTCGAGTACGCCTGCCACGAGGGGAACTACGGCCTGACAGGCATCCTGGCAGGAGCGCGGGCGGACGACGCGGAGGCCGCCGCCGCGGCGCGCTAGCAGTTGCGCCGCAAGACAGTGCGGGCTCCGCAAGGCGCGCACAGCGCGCNNCGGCGCGGGGCGAAGGGGTCCCCGCAAGCGAACGCCGGGGGTTCGGGGCGCAGCCCCGTCTAAAGGAAGCCAGGGGAGACGGACGATGCCGATCTACGAATACAAGTGCCGCAGCTGCGGGCACGAGTTCGAGCGCCTCGTGCTGGGCGACGATCCGGGCGCCTGCCCGGCGTGCGGGCAGCGCGATCTCGACCGGCAGTGGTCGCTGTTCGCCGTCGACTCGGAAGGGACGCGGCAGATGCACCTGAAGAAGGCGCGTGTCGCGGCGCGCAAGGTGCAGCGCGACAAGGCGCACGCCGAGCACGAAATGATCCATCATCACCACCACTGATCCGGCCGTGCGCGGCGCTGCGAGAGCTGCCGCCGCCGCGCGAACCGGGTCCCGAGACGTTGCCGATGCGATTCCGATTGTCATGCGTGGCGGCGGCGCTCGTCGCGGGCGTGGTCGGGCAGGGGCTCGCCGCCCGGGCGGCGCAGGGACCCGCCCCGGAGTACGAACGGGCGGACATCGAGCGGGGCGCCCAGCTCTACGACGAGTTCTGCTCGAACTGCCACGGCTCGGAGGGCGACGGGGTCGGCGGCGTCAACCTCATGAGCGGCCAGTTCCGCCACGCCTCGACCGACCAGAACTTCCGCCGCATCCTGACGAACGGCATCCCCGCCGCCGGGATGCCGCCGGGCAACTACACCGACGCCGACATGCTGGCCCTCATCGCGTACGTGCGCAACATGCGCGACTACGACGGCGGCATCGTCACGCTGGGCGACGCCGCGCGCGGCCGCGCCCTCTTCCAGGGCAGGGGCGACTGCGCGGGTTGTCACCGGGTAGCGGGACGAGGGTCGCGCCTGGGACCCGATCTCACGTCGATCGGCGCAGTTCGTGGGGCCGGATCCCTGCGCGAGACGCTGCTCGATCCGACGGGATCGATGCTGCCCCTGAATCGCCCGCTGCGCGCGGTGACGCGCGACGGCGAGGTCATCACCGGCCGGCGCCTCAACGAGGACACCTACACGGTGCAGATCTTCGACGAGCGGGAGCGTCTCGTCTCCCTGGACAAGGCCGACCTGCAGGAGCTGACCGTGCTGGCGACGTCGCCGATGCCGTCGTACGCCGAGACGCTGAGCGAGGCGGAGCTGGCCGACCTGCTGGCGTACCTCGTGACGCTGAAGGGACTGGTGCCGCAATGAGACGACGTCTTGTCGGACTGGCCGCGATCGTTCTCCTCCTGCCCGTGGCGGCCGCCGCGCAGGTCACCCCGGAGCGCCTGGTGAACGCTGCCGCGGAGCCGCACAACTGGCTGACCTACTCCGGCACCTACGCCAGCCAGCGGCACAGCACGCTCGACCGGATCACGCCCGGCAACGTCGGCGACCTCGAGATGAAGTGGGTGTTCCAGTCCCGCACGTCGCACCACTTCCAGGCGACGCCGCTGGTGGTCGACGGCGTCATGTATCTCACGCAGCCGCCCAACGACGTCGTGGCGCTCGACGCCCGCACAGGGCGCGTGTTCTGGGTCTACGAGCACGTCCCGTCGCCCGACGCGCGGCCGTGCTGCGGATTCACCAACCGCGGCCTCGCCATCGCGGGCGACACGCTCCTGATGGGCACCGTCGACGCCATGGTCGTGGCGGTCGACGGCAGGAGCGGCGGTCCGCTCTGGAAGACGCAGGTGGCCGACCCGTCCTACAGCTACGCGATCACCCACGCCCCGCTGGTGGTCGGCGACAAGGTGATCGTCGGCACGTCAGGCGGCGACATGGGCATTCGCGGGTTCATCGCGGCCTACGACGTGGCGACGGGCGCGGAAGCGTGGCGCTTCCACACCATTCCGGGGCCGGGCGAGCCGGGGCACGAGACCTGGGAGCCGTGCACGCCCGAGATGGAGCACTGCGATCCCGACGCGTGGAGGACCGGCGGCGCCGCCGTCTGGCTGACCGGGTCGTACGATCCGGAGACGAACCTGACGTTCTGGGGCGTCGGCAACCCGGGGCCGGACTATGCCTGGTACCAGCGGCCGGGCGACAACCTGTACGCCAGCTCGGTGGTGGCGCTCGACGCCGACAGCGGGGAGCTGGCGTGGTACTTCCAGTTCACCCCGGGCGACCGCTACGACTACGATGCCGTGCAGATCCCGGTCCTGGTCGACCTCGACGTGAGCGGAACGACCGTCAAGGCGATGCTGTGGGCGAACCGCAACGGCTTTTTCTACATCCTGGATCGGGTCACCGGCCGGTTCCTAACGGGCAACCCGTTCACGCGCATCAACTGGGCGGAAGGGCTCGACGACAGCGGCACGCCGATCCAGACTCCCCAGGGCCCCGACCGGCCGACCTACCCCGGCAAGCAGGGCGGCACGAACTGGTACTCGCCCTCGTACAGTCCGCGCACCGGCCTGATGTACTTCTCGACGTGGGAGGACTACGCCACCGTCTTCGACTCCGCGCCGGTGGAGTACGTGCCGGGTCAGCTCTACACGGGCAGCCGCAACCGCAGCCCGGTCCGGGGCGTCCCCGAGCCGCCGGCCGTCGGCCGCGGGCACATCAACACCTGGACCGCGGCCGTCGGCTCCGGCTCCGTGCTGGCCTTCAACCCGGTCAGCGGCGAGAAGGTGTGGCAGTGGGAGACCTACGACGTCATGAACAGCGGCGTCCTGACCACGGCCACCGACCTGCTGTTCGTGGGCGGCCGGGAAGGCTACTTCCAGGCGCTCGACGCCCGCACGGGCGACCTGCTCTGGCGCGCCGTCACCGGCGGCAACACGCTCGCCGCGCCGATCACCTACGAGGTTGCGGGCCGGCAGTACGTCGCCATCGCCGCGGGCCACTCGCTGTTCGTCTTCGGCCTGCGGGATTGAGCAGTCGTCAGCGCCGCGGGAGCGCAAAGGTCACGAGCATGTTGCTCGTCCCGCTGGGCGCTTCGAGTTCCGGTGCGAAGTTCGACAGCCTGGACATGTTGAGACCGCCGCCGACCGGGACGGTGAGATACTGCCGGCCGCCAACGGCGTAGGTGACCGGATAGCCGGTGATCTGGCTGCCGAGGACCGTTTCCCACAACACCTCTCCGGTCTCCGCGTCGAAGGCGTGGAAGCGGCGATGGAGATCGCCGAAGAAGACGACGTTCCCGCCGGTCGCGAGCGTCGACCCGGCGTTCGGCGCGCGCTGCGTGTAGCGCCATGCTTCCCGTCCCGTGGAGATGTCGATGGCCCGAATCTCGGTCAGGTGGCCGTCTTCCTCGAAGCCCGGTTCAGGGATCGTGAAGCGCGGACCTGTCCCCGATACCGTCCGCTCGTTGGCGGTCTGGTTCAGGCACGCCCGGTTGATCGGAATGTAGAGCAGCCTGGTCAGCGGGCTGTACGACCACGACCACCACCCCTTCACGTTGTGCCCGCAGATGATGAACCGCTGCCCCAGCTCCCTGGCGACCAGGTCCATGTTGATGAAGACCTGGCCTGTTTCGGGATCGATGTCGCTGATGACGAACCGCTCCGTGCTGGTGTAGGGGAACGGTGTGGCCCACAGGAACTCGCCAGTCTCGCGGTCGAGCACGAACAGGCCGCCGGGCTCGCCCATGGTCACCACGACCTTCCGCTCTTCGGCCGTGCCGGCGATCTTCGGGTTGATCCACATCACCGCGTCCGGGTCCGGGTTCACCACGGTGTCGATCAGGGTCCGTTCCTGCACGAAGTCCATGTCCCAGTCATCGCAGGGCAGGTGCTGGTAGTACCACTCGAGCTCGCCGGTGTTCACATCCAGGGCCACGGTCGAGTTGGAGTAGAGCTCGCAGGGCGTGCCGTCTCCCACGTCCCACGTGCCGCGGCGCATGATCCGCGTATATGGCAAGGGCACCGCGATGCCCCAGTAGGCGAGGCCGAGGGCCGGATCGTAGCTTCCGGGGACGCCCCAGGGGGATACGTGCCCGCGCCGGGAGGTCGGCACGTTGCCCCAGGTCTGGCCGCCGGGCTCGTCCGCGCCGGCCGCCGTGTACATGCGCCACAGCTCGGTGCCGTCGTTCGAGTCGTGCGCGGCGATGAAGCAGCGCGACGTCAGGTTGGCCGAGCTGCAGGCACGACCGCTCAGCACCTTGCCCTCGAGAACCGTCGGCCCCGACGAGTGCGTGATGCCGTCGCGGTAGTCGGCCAACCGGCTCTCCCAGGCCAGCTCGCCGGTCTGCGCATCCAGCGCGATGAGATGGGAGTCCGCGGTCAGGTGCAGGATGTGGCTGCCGTAGATGGAGATGCTCCGCGTCCGGTTGCCCACCGTCGCGTACTGCCGGAGATCGTCAGGAGCCTGGCGCGTGAAGTCCCAGATCATGTCGCCGGTCGTCGCATCCAGAGCCTGAAGATGGTCGCTCCCGGCATGGGCGACGTACATCACGCCGTCGCGGACGAGGGGGCGGATCTCCTGTGGGCCCGCATCCATCGCCCGTATCCAGACCAGTTGCAGTTGATCGACGTTCTCGCGCGTGATCTGGTCCAGAGGGCTGTACCCCTGAAAGTCGTACGTGCGATGGATCATCAGCCAGTCGTCGGGATCAGGGTTGCGCAGCACGGCGTCCGTAACGGGTGTGAACGGTCTGACCTCACGGGTCTCGGTTCGATTTCGAGGAGCCGTTTCGTCCTGCTGGGCGCCCAGGTCCGCCGGGGAAGCAAGAAACATCAGGACCAGGACCGCGCTCGAGACGACCACGTGCAGCTTCGCCATCTTCGTTCCTCCTGACGAGAATCCATTATCGACGCATCGGTTCTGGAAAGCGACACCGGCCCGCGTCGTCGTGCGGCAGCGGCCCGCTCCGCGCGCCCTGTCCCGGGGTCACAGGCGGAACAGGCGGTTGATCTTGACGACGAAGCCGCGGTTGCGCAGGAAGGTCGAGCGGTCGGGCCGCAGCCCGAGCGTGTCGCGGTCTTCGGTGTAGACGACGAACAGCTCGCTGCCGGGGCTGTACTCCCAGCGGAACCTGAGGTTGGCGCCGACGGTGTCGTTGCTCGAGTTGTACTGCAGCAGCCCCGCGAAGAACATCCGCGGCGTGAACGTGTAGTTGATGCGCGCCACGGTCAGATCGGTGCGGAACGAGCCCTGGGGCAAGTCGATCCAGTTGAACGAGACGGTCGGCTCGATGGACAGGTGGCGGGTGAGCTCCACGTATCCGGCGCTGAAGTCGACCGAGGTGATGTCCCCGTTGAAGTAGCCGCCCCGGCGCACCGCGACCTGCCCGTTGGCCCGGTGCTGCTGGCCGAGCAGGTAGGTCATCGAGTATTCCGTGAAATCGTAGCCGCCGATCGGCAGCGTCACGCCCTTGGCCGGCGAGAACGGCTCGCGCAGCAGCTCGTAGTTGTCCATCCTGGTGAAGGTCAGCCGGTCGCCGTTCTCGAACTCCGCCTCGCCGCCGAGGATGAACCTGCGTGTCTCGAGCTGCGAGGTATCGGCCGTCAGGGTGTAGTCCAGGTTGCCCCCGGTCCGGAACTGCCGGATGAACTCGATGTCGGGACGCGGACTGATCCGCCACTGGAGGGTGGACTGGCGGAAGTTGTCGCGCCGGACGAACCCCACGTCGGGGATGAAGTTGTCCTCGACCAGCAGATGGTTGGCCATGAAGCCGAGCAGGTCGCCCGTGTAGTCGAACTTCCCCTGGTAGCTCAGGTTCCGGTCGCGGTAGCCCGGCGTGTCGGTGCGGGCTGCGTACCCCAGGAAGTGGATGTTGTCGTGGAAGCTGAACGTGCCGTCGACGCCGTAGGTGCGCGCCGCGCCGGGACCGTGCGTGGAGACCGAGCGGTTGGTGAAGAGGGCGCCGATGCTGCTCCGGCGCAGGATGTCGCGCTTGATCCGCGCCACGCTGAAGTTGGTCTCCAGGGCGCCCGAGACCGCCTCCCGGTCGGTCTGGATGCTCAGCGCGCCGACGTCGAAGTCACCGACCTTGCCCGTCAGGCGCCCGCCGCCGACGATGGGCACGACGTGGTTGGCCTGCAGGCCGATGCGCCGGCTGTAGAAGAGGATGGGAGCGTTGGGATCGCGGAACCCCCCGCCGCCGGAGACCGCCGCGCCGGTGGCGAACTCGAAGATGCCCCGTCCCTCGAGGAAGAACTCGCGCTTCTCGGGGAAGAACAGGTTGAACCGCGTGAGGTTCACCTGCTGCTCGTCGACCTCGACCTGCGCGAAGTCGGTGCGGTAGGTGAAGTCGGCGGTCAGGTTCTGCGTGAGGCCGACCTTCACGTCCAGGCCGCCGTTCCCCGAGCGGGCGTTCTCCCGGGCCGGGCTGGCCTCGAGGTCGGTGACGACGCCGCCGATGGCGTACGGCTTGATCTCGATCGTGCGGCCGCCCTGCGGCGCCTCGAGGCCGACCAGCGTGGCCGCATCGGACACGCGGAAGATGCCGGCGATGGCCCCGCCGCGCACGACGGCGGAGATGGGAAGCTGCGTCAGGTAGGAGCCCTCGTTCTTGCGCCGCACGACCCGGCGCATCTGGAACCCCCACACCTGCGCGGCGCCGGGGCGGTAGCGGAGCGACTTGAACGGGATCTCCATCTCGGCCGTCCAGCCGCCCTCGAAGCGGCCGGTGCGGACGTCCCACACCGGATTCCAGTCGCTGTTCGGGTTGCCCTCGTTGGTGATGGCGAAGTCGGCCCGCGCCGCGAGCGGGTTCGTGTAGAAGGCCACGCCGTTGCGCCGGTCGTAGAAGGTGTCGAAGATCACGGCCACGGTATCGTTCTGCCGCAGTTGCGGCGTGTCGCGGCGCATGTCGTTGGCGACCCATTCGCCGGGCGGCGCCGAGTCGTGGGCGCGGACGCCGATGTAGATGTTCTCGTCGTCGAACAGGAGCCAGGCCTCGGTCTGCTCGGTGGCTGGCGCGCCCTCGTCCGGAACCTGCTGGATGAAGTTGGTCAGCGGCGTGACGGTCTCGTAGACGCGCTCGTCCAGCCGGCCGTCCAGGCGGAGGGGCTCCGCCACCCGGACGGCGCGGACGGTGGCCCGTCCCAGCTCGTCGCGCGCCATGACCGCCGGCGGCGTGGGCGGCGGCGGACCGTCGATGACGGGAGTGCTGGCCAGGCTGAATCCGGCGCCCGCGCCGCCGACGGCCGCCGGCGGCGCGGCGGGGGGCAGCGGTTGCCGGGGGGCTGCCGGCGGTCCGGCGGCGCGCGGAGGCGGCGCGGCCGGCCGGGTCGCGGACGAGGCGCCGTCCGGGATGTCCGGGACCAGCTCCGACGCCAGCCGGTCCTGCAGCGCGAACAGCTCGTCGAGCGGTCCCTCGACCCGCGACCCGCGCGTGACGTCGCCGGTCGCGACCTCGATGAGCCGGCCGGTGATGACGATGCGCCCGGCGAGCTGCACATGGCTGCCGGAGACCACCCAGCGCGCCCCGAGGCTGCGGCCGAGCGCCTGGACGCGGGGCACCGCGAGCGGGGCCTCGCCGCCGGCCAGCGCCGCGCCCACGCGTTGCCTCGGCAGCACGTCCAGGCGCGGCGCGAGACGGCGCCCCAGGTCGTTGATCACGGCCGCCGCGATGCCGTCGCCGATCCAGTCGTGGTCCGGATCGCCGCCGAGGTTGGCGAACGGCAGCACGGCGACGGCACCGCGCTGGGCGTCCGGCTGCGAGCGTGTGGCGGAGGTCTGCTGGGCTCGCGCCGGAGCGGCGGCCAGCAGGACGACCAACGCGAGCGACCCGCACCGGTAGGGTGTCACGACCCTGCTGCGGTCCCGTATCGCGCCGGCCCGAGCTGTTTGCGCTGCCCCGGTACGCCCATGCCGCCAGATTGTACCGCGTCCCCGGCGTGACGGGTTCGGCCGTATAATCGCAGGTGCCGCGGGCGGTGAGCCAAGGCGCGCACAGCGCGCCTCGG
>JAAXGX010000023.1 GCA_012271165.1 Vicinamibacteraceae bacterium
GTAGCGCCACGAGTCGTTCAGCCAGGTCTGGGCGCCGAACTCGTCGGCGCTGTTCGGCACCGTGTGGAAGTCCCAGGCGTGCTCGCCGGTCCGCACGTCCCAGGCGCGGACCCAGCCGGGAGGCGCCTCCTTCGTGATACGCCGGTCGGCGATCTGCGAGCCGTGGATCACCTTGTCGCGCACGACGATCGGCGGCGAGTTGATCGAGTAGAGCATGGCGTTGAGGTAGTCGCGCGCCGCGCGCTCGACCCGCGGGATGCCGACCATCGCGTCTACCATGCCGCTGCCGTCCGGACCGAAATCCGGACACGGCTGACCGGTTCCGGCCCGGACGCAGACCACGTAGCCGTTGCCCGTGCCCCAGAAGATGCGCTCGTCGCCCGCGCCGTCCGTCCAGTAGGCGACGCCGCGCTGGGTCCACGGCGAGCTCATCGTCGGGGTCCCCTCCTCGTAGCTCTTCGGGTTGAACACCCAGAGCGTCGCGCCGGTGGCCGCGTCGACCGCCACGCCCTGCGACAGCGGCGTGTTGAAGTAGAGCACGCCGTCCACCATCAGCGGCGTCGCCTGCAGGCGCGACGGGTTGGGGGGCTGGCTGCTGCGATAGAGGTTGGGATTCTCCTCGACCAGCGAGTCGACGATGACGTCGAGCGGCGCCCACCATTCGCCGCCGCCCGGGGTGGCTCGGCTGACGAGGTTGTCGACCGACGTCCACTCCCACGCGACCTCCAGGTCGCTGAAGTTGCCAGCGTCGATCTGGTCGAGCGGCGAGTACTTCGTGCCGGCGATGTCGCCCGCGTAGCTGCGCCACTCGCCGTTCTCGGTGCCGTAGGTCTGCCACGGCCCTTCGGCCTCCTGCCCCTGGGCGAGCGCCGCGCCGCCGGCGGCCGATACGGCGATGGACGTAATCAACAGCGACCTCAGCGACCTCATGCTGGAATCCTCTCTTCCGTGCTGCCGCTCTCCCGTGCGGCCGCGCCGCGCCGCGGTCGCGGGCTCGGCGCTCGGCGGGTACGGGCGCCACGCTTTCCTATACTACGGCGGAAACGGGTGGTGATGACCGCGGACAGCAGCGCCGCCGGCTGGCAGGGCTGGGATGCCTACGCGCCGTTCTACGACTGGGAGAACCGGCGCACGATCGGCCGCCGCGACGTGCGGTTCTGGACCGACCTGGCGCGGCGCGCGGACGGCCCGGTGCTGGAGCTGGGCTGCGGCACCGGCCGCCTGTCGGTGCCGGTGGCGCGGGTCGCGCCGCGCTTCGTCGGCATCGACCGTTCGGAGGCGATGCTGCGCCGGCTGCGGCGGCGGATGCGCCGGGCACGCCTGAGCGGACGAACGTCGATCGTGCGCGGCGACATCCGCGCCCTGCCGTTTCGCCGGCGCTGGCGCTGCCGCTTGGTCATGGCGCCGTACGGCATGCTGCAGTCGCTGCTCTCGGACGCGGACCTGGCGGCGACGCTCGAGGCGGTGGCCGCCGTGCTGCCGCGCGGCGGGACGTTCGGCGTGGACCTGGTGGCGGAGCTGCCGCGGTGGCGGGAGTATCGCCGCCAGGTGGCGTTGCGCGGGCCCCTGGGCGGCGATCGCCGGGTCACCCTGATCGAGTCGGTGCGGCAGGTGCGCGAGCACGGCCTGACGGTGTTCGACCAGGAGTTCCTGGAGTGGCGCGGCGGGCGGCGCACCGTGCACCGCTTCTCCCTCGCGTTTCGCACGGTCACGGTGCCGCAGGTGGCCGAGCGCCTGGAGGCGGCCGGGTTCCGCATCGACGCCGTCCTCGGCGACTACGCCGGCGCGGAATGGTCGCCCGCCGCGGACGCCTGGGTCGTCATCGCGCGGCGGATCTGACGACGCGCATCCGGCCCGTGTTTGACCGGTCCTCCGGCCGGCCGGTATTCTCCCCCACGGCTCGCGAGGACGGCGGCGCCGCAGCGAAGGGAGAACGCGTGATGACTTGCAGGAAGCGGCTGTCGGCGACGACAGCGATGATGTTTGCCGTGGCGCTCTCGGCCGGACTCGCGCCCGCGGCCGAGGCCCAGGACGGGTCGCGGACCATCGACGCCCGCAGTTTGCCGGTGCCGGCTGCCGCGAGCGAGGCGTTGCGCGCTTCGATCGCCGCGGCGCCGGTGGTGGGGGCGGTGGGTGACGAGACCCTCTCCCCGCAGACCGACGCCGAATGGGCCGCGTTCGTCACGGCGGCCGACGCCGCCGCCGGCGCGAACCTCGACGCCGTGGCGGAGCAGCTCGGCGTTTCCGTCGAGCGCCTGGAGGTGGATGGCGTGTCCGTGCACCGCGTCGTGCCGAACGACGTCGATCCGGCGCATGCCGATCACCTCTTCCTCTACGTGCACGGCGGCGCCTACGTGCTGGGCGGCGGGGACGCCGGCGCGCAGGAAGCCGTGGTGATTGCCAGCCGGGCCCGCATCCCGGTGCTGTCCATCGACTACCGCATGCCGCCGGCGGATCCGTTCCCCGCGGCGGTCGACGACGTCGTCGCCATCTACCGCCACGTCCTCGGGAACCGGTCCGGGAAGTCGGTCGCGCTGGGCGGCACCTCGGCCGGCGGCGGCCTGACGCTGGCCGCGGTGCACCGCTTCATCGAGCTCGGCCTGGACGTGCCCGGCGCGCTGTACGCCGGGACGCCCTGGGCCGATCTGACGAAGACCAGCGACACGCTGTTCTCCAACGAGGCCGTGGACCGCGTGCTCATGACCTACGACGGCCTGCTGAGCGCGGCGGCCCACCTGTACGCAGGCGACCGCGACCTGAAGCACCCGCTGATTTCTCCGCTCTACGGCGACTTCGACGGGTTCCCGCCCACCTACCTGATCTCCGGCACGCGCGACATGCTGCTGAGCGACACCGTGCGCGTCCACCGCAAGCTGCGCACGGCGGGCGCGGTGGCCGAGCTGAACGTCTACGAAGGCATGTCGCACGCGGATTACCTGCTGGTGCCGGCCTCGCCGGAGTCGCAGCAGGTCTACGCGGAGCTGAACGCGTTCCTGCTCCGGCACCTGGAGTAGGGCGCGCGCGCAGCGGCAAGGGCGAGGCAGCATGCCGCTTCATCCCGGCGCCTGGCTGGCCCTCGCCGTCGTCGCGCTGCAGGGGGCGGCCGGGATTCCGCGGACCTGGGATGACGCGGAGCTGGCCGACTTCGAGCTGCCGCTGGCTGTTCCCGCCTATACGCCGCAGCACGTCCCGGAGGACTACTACTACCGGCTGCCCGTGCGGCCCGTCTTCCGGAGCTATCCGATCTACCATCCGGACCGCGAGCCGCCGGGCTACCGGGCGTGGCTCGCGCGGCAGGCGCCGGAGGTCGTGCTCGGCCCGGCCGAGCCGGTCGATGCGCCGGACTGGGCTGCCGCCGGCGAGCTCGTCTTCTCGGCGCCCATCGGCTACAACGGCCCGGTCGGCCCGCGGCACGTGACCGATCCGGCCTGGTACGCGGAGGTCGGCGTGCCGCTGGCGGCGGACGGCGTCATGCCGTTCGCCCGCTGGGTGATACGGCGGCCGGGCGTGCTCGAGGTCGGCAACCTGGCCTGCGCCATGTGCCACACGCGCGTGCTGCCGGATGGAACGGTGGTGCCGGGGGCGCAGGGCAACTTCCCGTTCGACCGCTCCATCGCGCGCGACCTGGCCGGGGCGCCGCTCCCGGCGATCAGGGCCGGCCTGCGTCCGCTGACGTTCGCGCCGTGGGTCGCGGACGATCCCGCGTTCCGCCTGCCGCGGGACCGGCTGCTGGCGACGCTGGCCGGCGTGCCCGGCGGCGTCGTGATCCGCCACGGGACGAGCGTCGCGCACCCGGCGCGCGTGCCCGACCTGATCGGCATCCGCGAGCGCCGGTATCTCGACGCCACCGGCCTGGTGCGCCACCGCACCATCGCCGACCTGATGCGCTACTCGGCCGCGAACCAGACCATCGACATGCTCGCGCGCTACGGAAGCTACGTGCCGGCCGGCGTCGGATTTCGGGAGCGCCCCGCGCCGGGGCGCGGGCGCTTCGTCGGCACGGGCAGCCGTTACGGCGACGCTCAGCTCTACGCGCTGGCGAGCTACCTCTACGCGCTGCAGCCGCCGCCGAACCCCAATCCGCCGGACGAGCGCGCGCAGGCCGGCCGGGCCGTCTTCGAGCGCGAAGGGTGCGGGCGGTGTCACGCGCCGCCGCTGTACACGAACAACCGCCTGCTGCCGGTCTCCGGCTTCCGGCCGCCGCCGGAGCACCACCGGCGCTATCGGATTCTGGACGAGCCCATCGACACCGACCCGGGCCTCGCGTTGCGGACGCGGCGGGGCACGGGCTACTACAAGGTGCCGTCGCTGAAGGGACTGTGGTACCGGGGTCCGCTGGGGCACAGCGGATCGGTGGCGACGCTGGAGGACTGGCTCGATCCGGCCCGTCTCCGGTCCGACTATCGGCCGACCGGATTTCCGGGGCTCGCGGGGAGCGCTCGCGCCGTCCCCGGCCACCGCTACGGGCTGTCCCTGAACGCCCGCGACCGGGGCGCGCTGATCGCTTTCCTGAAGACGCTCTGATCAGGCCTGGCGCGTGCCGCGCTTCCCGAGCGTCCCGGCGGTGGTCCCGTTGGCGGCCAGCCGTGTAGTAGGATGCCTCACGCATCGGACACCGTTGCGCACGCATCGAACGAGGATGGAACGGAGAGGATCATGATCGACCCGACCGCACGACGACGCCAGTTCTCGCGACGTGAAGCCCTGGGCCTGCTCGGCACGGCCGCCGCGGCCGGCGCCGCGGCCTCCGGCGTGGGTTTGCCGCCGCTGCGCGCGCAGCAGCGCTTCACGAGCGTGGAGCCGCCCGAGTTTCCGGCAGGGGCCGTCATCCGGACCCTGCAGGGCGACGTCGACCCCACCGCGCTCGCCGACGGCGCCACGCTGTTCCATGAGCACGTCGGCCGCGCCGACGTCGACCTCGCGGTCGAGGAGCTTCAGGCGTGCGCGTTCGACGGGCTCGGCTGCATCGTCGACGCGGCAACGGGCCGGCGCACGCAGCAGCAGGTGGAGCATCTGAACGCCATCGCCGCCCGCAGCGAGGTGCGCATCGTGATGGCCGGCGGCTACTTCGAGGACATCGGCTTCGCCATCTACCCGGTGCGCGTGGCCGAGATGTCGGAGGACGAGCTGGTCGAGGAGCTGGTGGCCGACGCGGCCGCGCAGCGCTGGGGCGCGTTCGGCGAGATCGCCTCGTCGCTCGAGATGCGGCCCGACGAGCGGAAGGTGCACCGCGCCATCGCGCGCGCCCACCTGCGGACCGGCCTGCCGATCTTCACGCACACGCCGCACGAGAGCTGTCCGAGCTGCGCCATGGAGCAGATGGACGTCATCGAGGGCGTGGGCGTCGACCTCTCGCGCGTCGTGATCGGCCACATGGCGACCATCAAGCCGGAGCACGATCCGCTGGCCACGCACACGGCGATCGCGAAGCGCGGCGCCTTCGTCGGCCTCGACACGCTGGGGCACGAGATGGGCCGCTCCGACATTCCCGAAGCCGACAAGGTGCGCATGGTGCAGGACCTGCTCGACGCCGGCCTGGAGGATCACATCCTCCTCTCCTCGGACCAGGGCAACATGCGCCAGTTCAAGCGCTACTACGGCCACGGGTGGGCGTCGGTGCTCATGCAGTTCGTGCCCAAGCTGCGCTACGCCGGCGTGCCGGAGCACTCCATCCGCAAGATGCTGGTCGACAACCCGCGGCGCTTCCTCGCATTCGTGCCGCCGGCCTGAGGATGGCGCTGCGGACGGGCCGGCGAGGAGTGGCGGCGCGCGGCATCCCGCTGCTGCTCCTGCTCGCGGCCGGTGGCTGCGGCGGCGGGGAAGACGAGGGCAGGCCGGACGACTACCTCACGCCGGAGCTGCGGGCCGCCGTCGAGCAGCTCGAGGCCGCCGTGGCGGCGAGTCCGACCGACGAGACGACGATTGCCGAGCGCGCGCGGATTCTCGCCGACTGGGTCGATGCCTATGCGCTCGGCGGCGGGGAAGTCGGCCTCGAGGGACCGGGCGTCCGCCTTCTGGCGACATTGCCGCCGCGCGGCCGCGAGGCGGTCCGCGAGGGTGCGACCGTCGACCGCCTCGTGCGCCAGTTCGCGCTGCACGACGAGCCCGGGGCGCTCGGGGAGCTGAGCGCCGAGTCGCTCGGCCCGTTCGAGGCGCGGACGTACCAGACCATCCGCCAGACCTGGACGGCCGGCGCGCGCCCGGTGGCGACCGGCGGCGGCTTGCGGGTGGCGCGGCAGGCAGGGCTGGACTACGGTCCGTTCCAGGCCGACGACCCGGCGGGCGAAGGCTACGTGACGATCGGGACGTCGGATGGCGACGCGACGTTCGAGGCCGGCGTCCGCATGGCGAGCGGCCCGCATGGCGTCGGCGAGCCGCCCGAGCCGGCGCTGGTGTTCCGGGTCGCCTCGGGCCAGGTCGATCCCGGCGAGACGGTGACCGTCACCTACGGGGACACGCGCGGCGGGGGGCGGGGCTTGCTGATGGCCAGCACCTCCGGCGCGCGCCTGCCGTTGCCGCTCCACGTCGATCTCGACGCCTCCGGCGAGTGGCGCCCGCTGCCCGTCCTGCCGTTCGCCGTCAGCGGGGCGGGCGTGGCCGGCGTGCACGGCGTCGCCCCCAGCGTGGTCGAGCCGGGCGAGGCGTTCGAGCTGTCGGTGAGGGCCGAGGACGCGTTCCGCAACCGGGCGACCGGCGCCATTCCCGCGTTCGAGATCCTCGCGGACGGCGACGTGCGCGCCGCGACGCCGGCCGGCGCGGAAGCCATCAGCGTCGTGGAGCTGACCCTGGACGAGCCGGGGCCGCACTGGATCGAGATCCGCTCCGAGGACGGCCAGATCCGCGGTGCCGCGAACCCCGTGCTCGTCGAGGAGAATCCGGCGCGCCGCATCTACTGGGGCGACACGCACGGTCGCTCGGGACACGCGGAGGGCGCGGGCACCCTCGATTTCTTCATGACGTTCGCCCGCGACGACGCGCGGCTCGATTTCGTCGCCCACGCGGCGCGCGACTACTGGCTGGACGCCGCCGAGTGGGAGCTGTCGCGGCGCGCGGTGCAGGCCTTCGACGAGCCGGGCCGCTTCATCCCGTACCTCGGCTGGGAGTGGACGCGGCCCGCCCGCTTCGGGGGGCGCCACAGCGTGCTGCTGCGCGGCGCCCAGGGCGGCGCGCGGGTGTCGGCGCTGGAACACCCGACCCTGTCCGAGCTGTACCAGGGCCTGCACGCACGCTACGACCCCGGCGACGTGCTGGTCATCCCGCACGCCCACGACCCGGGCGACCACCGGCAGTCCGACCCGCGGCTCGAGCCGCTGATCGAGATCATGTCGATGCGCGGCACCTTCGAGGCGTTCGTGCGCCAGTACCTGTCGCAGGGCCACCAGGTGGGGCTGGTCGCGGCGTCGGACGACCCCGCGTCGCACCCCGGCCGCTCCACCCCGACCGCGGGCCCGGGGGCGCAACGCGGCGGCCTCGGCGCGGTGCTGGCGTCGGAGCTGTCCCGGGACGCGGTATTCGACGCGCTGAAGGGGCGCCGGACGTACGCCACGACCGGCGACCGCATCATCCTCGACGTGACCGTCAACGACACGGCGATGGGCCAGCGCGGCGAGTACGCGGAGAGCCGGGCCGTCGCGGGCCGCGTGATCGGGACGGCGCCGATCGAGTCGGTCACGCTGTTGAGGAACGGCGAGCGAATCTGGAGCGAGCGGTACGGCGTCGGCCGGGGGCGGCCCGCCGACGTGGAGCAATGGCTCCTGTCGTTCTCCTCCGGGGCGGCGCCGCTGCACCCGGGCGATGCGCCGCGCGGATGGCGCCACTGGCGCGGGCAGCTCGGCGTGCGCGGGGCGGTGCTCGAGCGCATCGCCGGCACGGACTTCGCGAACCCGGCCACGCAGCACGTCGAGTTCGAGCCGGCGCGCAACGGGGCCCGCTTCGCGACGCACACGCGCGGCGACACCAGCTCGTTGCGGATGACGCTCTCCGGCATCCGGCCGAGCGCCGCGGTCACGATCGAGCTCGAGACCGCCCTCGAGACCGCCGCGACGCGCCCCTTCTTCCGGCCGCCGGCCGAGATTCCGGAGCGCCGGGTGCGGCTCACGCTCAACGCCGGCGGCATCGAGCGCGCGATGCCGACCGACGACTATCCGGACGACCGCATCACGCTCCGCCGCCTGCTCCGCAATGCCCCGCGCGACGTCAGCTTCAGCCACACCGATGGGGACGACCCGCGGCAGGGCGACTACTACCATGTGCGGGTCCGCCAGGTGGACGGCGGCATGGCCTGGTCGAGCCCGATCTGGGTCGGCGGCTATCCGCCCCGCTAGAGAGGGACACAGACGGGGTTGCGCGATAAGATCACGTTTCCGAAGGGCGTTCCAATCCGTGCCGAGGGAGGACATCATCATGAGGACACGAACGATGCTCGGGATGCTCGTGGCGGGCGCGCTGGTGCTGCTGGGCGCGAGCGGCCCGCTGGCGCAGGGCTGCGATCCGGACGGGGAGGTCGAGTTTCTGTGCGGGCCGGTGAGCCCCGAGGACTTCGCCCCCATCCCGGACTCGCCCTGGGTGGTCGTCGCCAGCATGGTGGACGGGGGCGATCTGTACCTGGCCGACACCCGGGACAACACGGCGACCTCGCTCTTCTTGCCCGCAACCGGGGAGTCGGACCACGACACCGAGACCTACGCGGACTGCCCCGGGCCGCTGACGAGCGACTTCCGGCCGCACGGCCTCTACCTGCGGGACTCGGACGGCATCAACCACACGCTGCTGGTCGTCGGGCACGGGGCGCGCGAGTCGATCGAGGTCTTCGACCTGCGCACGGGCGACGGGCCGCCGACGGTCACGTGGGTCGGCTGCGCCGTGGCGCCCGAGGGCATCGGGCTGAACTCGGTGGTCGCGCTGCCCGAGGGCGGCTTCGCCTCGACGAGCCCGGCGGCAGGCAACATCTGGCAGTGGCAGCCCGGGGCCGGCTGGAGCCTCGTGCCGGGCAGCGAGGACATCGGCCCGAACGGGCTGGAGATCTCGCGTGACGGCCAGTGGTTCTACGTCGGCGGCTACGGCGAGCAGTCGCTGATCCGGCTGTCGCGGGGACGGATGCCCATCCAGAAGGAAGGGGTGGAGGTCGGTTTCCACATCGACAACGTCCGCTGGGGCGTCAACGAGAACCTGCTGGCCGCCGGCCACATCGGTCCGACGCGCGAGTCGATCCGGGAGTGCATCCGGGACGGCGCCTGCGACGGCGTGAGCTCGCGGGTGGCGGAGGTCAATCCGCGGGAGATGACCGCCCGCGAGGTCGTCAACTATCCCTCCAACGACCTGCTCATCCTGGGCACCGTCGCGATTCAGGTCGGCGACGAGATCTGGGTCGGGCAGGTCGCCGAGGGTGACCGGATCGGCCGCTTCCCGGCGCCGTAGGGGCGGCGGCGGCCGGACCCTCGAACGATGGTGAGTTGCCGGCTGCGGAGCCGGGCAGGGAGGAGTGCGCGATGCGCGGACGGTGTTCGACGGCGCGTTGTCTTTTCGTCCTGGCGGCCGCCGCGCTGCTGACGGCCGGGGCGTCGCCGGGCCGGGCCCAGTCCGGGGACGCCATCCCGCCGGTCACCGACGCGATGCTGCAGGACCCGGCGCCGGGCGACTGGCTCATGTGGCGCCGCACGCTCGACGGCTGGGGCT
>JAAXGX010000056.1 GCA_012271165.1 Vicinamibacteraceae bacterium
ATCGCGCTCTGCCACAACGGCAACCTCGTCAACGCGGGCGACCTGCGGCAGCGGCTGGTCCGGGAAGGCTCGATCTTCCAGACCAACAGCGACACCGAGGTGGTCCTGCACCTCTACGCCAGATCGAGCGCCGCCACCCCTGAGGACGCCATCGTCGAGTCGGTGTCGCAGGTCAGCGGCGCGTTTTCGCTTGTGCTGCTGACGCCCAGGAACTTGATCGCCGTGCGCGACCCGCAGGGCTTCCGCCCGCTCGCCCTCGGCCGACTGGGTGATGCCTATGTCGTCTGCTCCGAGACCTGCGCCATGGATCTGATCGGCGCCCGCTACGAACGCGACGTCGAGCCGGGCGAGATCCTGGTGGTCGGCGAGGACGGGGTGCGTTCCTACAAGCCGTTTCCGCCCGCAGCGGCGGCCCACTGCGTGTTCGAGCACGTCTACTTCGCACGGCCCGACAGCGAGGTGTTCGGCCAGAGCGTCAACGTGGTGCGCACGAACCTCGGACGACTGCTCGCGGAGGAGTCGGCGGTCGAGGCGGACGTCGTGGTGCCGATTCCCGACTCCGGCGTCGTCGCGGCGATCGGCTACGCGGAGCACTCCGGCATCCCGCTGAAGATGGGACTCATCCGCAACCATTACGTCGGCCGCACGTTCATCCAGCCGCACCAGTCGGTACGCGGCCTCAAGGTGAAGGTGAAGCTGAACACGGTGCGGAGCGTGCTCGACGGAAAGCGCGTCGTGCTGGTCGACGACTCGATCGTGCGGGGCACGACCAGCCAGAAGATCGTGTCGATGATCAAGGCGGCCGGGGCGCGGGAGGTGCACATGCGCATCAGTTGCCCGCCGACCGTCGCGCCGTGCTACTACGGTATAGACACGCCGCACCGCGACGAGCTGATTGCGGCCCGGCACAGCATCGACGAGATCCGCGACTTCATGGGCGCCGACACGCTCGCCTACCTCAGCATCGAGGGGTTGCATCAGGCGGTCGGCGAACGTCACCCCCAGTACTGCAACGCGTGCTACACGAGGTCGTATCCCGTCGACCCGCCGCGCGACACCGACGCCTACCGGCAGATGGTGCTCAAGATGGCCGAGGCCGAGGAGATGGCGTCGAGCGAACCGTGACCGGCTCCGTTCCGAATGGCCGGCGGGAGAAGGGCGGCGGGCAGGGTATGGATTACAGGTCGTCAGGCGTCGACATAGACGCCGGCATGGAGGTGGTCGAGCGGGTCAAGCGGCTCGCCAAGAGCACGTTCACCGACGGCGTGCTGAGCGACATCGGCGCTTTCGGGGGATTGTTCCGGCCCGAGCTGTCTGGGATGGACGACCCGGTGCTGGTCGCAAGCGCCGATGGAGTCGGAACCAAGCTGGCCGTGGCGTTGGCGGCCGGCGTGCATACGACGGTCGGGGTGGACCTCGTCAACCACTGCGTCAACGACATCCTGGTACAGGGTGCGCGCCCGGTGTTCTTCCTCGACTATCTGGCGACGGGCCGCCTGTCTCCCGACGTATCCGCGTCCGTGATCGAGGGCATCGCGACCGGCTGTCGACAGAACGGCTGCGCGCTCCTCGGCGGCGAAACCGCCGAGATGCCCGGGTTCTACGCCGACGGGCAGTACGATCTGGCGGGCTTCGTCGTCGGCCTGGTGGACCGCTCGCGGATCATCGACGGTCGCTCGATCGTCCCCGGCGACGTGCTCGTCGGTCTCCCGTCGAGCGGACTCCACACCAACGGCTACTCGCTCGCGCGCCGCATTCTGTTCGACGAGCTCGGTCTGCGGGTCGACTCGGCGGTCGAAGCGCTCGATTGCACCGTCGGCGAGGAGCTGCTGCGCACGCACCGGTCGTACCAGTCGGCGGTCCGCCCGGTGATCGAGACCGGTTGCGTGAAGGGGATCGCCCACATCACCGGCGGCGGCCTGACCGACAACGTGCCGCGGGTTCTGCCCGGCGGCTGCGCGGCGGCAATCGATCCGGAACGCTGGACGAGACCCGCCATCTTCGATTTCCTGGGCGAGCGGGGCGAGGTGCCGGCGGCGGACATGTACCGTACCTTCAACATGGGAATCGGCCTCGTCATCGCCTGCGCGCGGGACGACTCGCACCGCGTGCTCTCGAAGCTCATCACGTGCGGCGAGATCGGCGCGGCCCTCATCGGCGAAGTCCGCGAGAAGGTCGCCGGAGGTCCCCGGGTCGAGTACGCGCGCGTCGATCTTCCGGGCGACGCCCAGTCGGCGTGCGGCGCATGAGCAGCCAGGATTCCGGACCGGCACGCGTTGGCGGGAACCGCCGGCTCGGGGTGCTCATCTCGGGTCGCGGCAGCAACCTGCAGGCGATCATCGACGCGATCGCCCAACAGCGGCTCGACGCGGAGATCGCGGTCGTCGTTTCCAACCGGCCGGACGCCCCGGGGCTGGATCGCGCCCGCCGGGCCGGCATCGAGACCGTCGGACTGCGGCACACGGACTACCCTTCCCGGGAGGCTTTCGATGCGGCCATGGTCGGCGAGCTCAGGCGGCGCGACGTCGGTCTCGTCTGTCTCGCCGGGTTCATGCGCCTGCTCGGCGAGAGCTTCGTCGCCGCGTTTCCGAACGCCATCCTCAACATCCATCCGTCCCTGCTGCCCGCTTTCGTCGGACTCCACGCCCAGCGGCAGGCGTGGGAGCACGGCGTCAAGGTCAGCGGCGCGACCGTGCACATCGTGACGGCGGAGCTCGACGACGGTCCCATCGTGCGGCAGGCGGTGGTGCCGGTGCTGCCGTCCGACACGGCCGACTCGCTCGCGGCTCGCATCCTGGTCGAGGAACACCGCATCTATCCCGAAGCGATTCGGGTCATCCTCGACGACGGCTGGACCATCGACGGCCGCCGGTTCATCGAGCGATCCTGACATTCGGCCGCCGGCAGTCCGTGGCGAGAACCCGCGTGCGCCGAGGGTGGTTGGCCCGCCGCGAGGCAAGGCGCGACGAGGGAGCCCGTCTCCGGTCCGGTTCTCGGTACAATGATCTCGATGACGCTGCAGGAGCAGGTCGCTTACCTCACCAAGGGCTGCATCGACGTGGTGCGTGAGCCGGAGCTGCGGGCCAAGCTCGAACGGTCGGCCGCGTCGGGCGACCCCCTCACCGTGAAGGTGGGCTTCGACCCGACGGCCCCCGACCTGCATCTGGGGCACACCGTGTTGCTCCACAAGATGAAGCACTTTCAGGATCTGGGCCACCGGGTGATCTTCCTGATCGGGGACTTCACCGG
>JAAXGX010000165.1 GCA_012271165.1 Vicinamibacteraceae bacterium
CGCCTCGGCGGGAGCGGCGCGGGGCGAAGGGGCCCCCGCAAGCGGACGCCGGGGGCTTGGGGCGCAGCCCCATTTAATTTTTAGAACCGGACGCGGACGCCGAACGAGGGGATGAGCGGGAAGCCCGCCGTCGGGCTCGCGACGACGCGCGGCAGGCTGCCGGCGGGGTCGTGCTCCAGGCCGGTCTCCAGCTCGACCGGGTTGTCGCGGTCGAGCAGGTTAATCACCTCGATGTACCACGACCAGCGGCCGGCGGCTCCGCCCGGCCGGTGCGTGATCCGCAGGTCGACGCGGGCGTAGGGGGGCAGGCGGCCCTGCTGCAGGTTGGCGAGGCCGCCGAAGTCCACCGTGTAGACGAGGGCGCCGGCGGCGTCGCGCGCCGCGACCAGCCGTCCGGCGGCGTCCTCCTCCGCGGCCACACGCACACCGGCCGCCGGCGTGTACGGGAAGCCGGTCGCCACCTGCGCCGTGGCCGCCACGGCCCAGCTTGCGCCCAGCCGATAGCTGCCGACGGCATTGAAGGCGTGGCGGCGGTCGTACTCGAACGGATACCGCAGGCCGTACGTCTCGCGGTCGGCGCGCCCCCAGGCGTAGGACAGCCAGCCCGCCAGCCTGGCGCCCGGATCGCTGCGCACGAGGTAGGCGTCCACGCCGTACGCGGCGCCGCGGCCGCCGTTCACCGGGATGGTGGTGATCTGCGCCGCGGCGGGCACCTCGTCCCGCAGGCCCGCGGCGAAGTCGTAGCGCTCGACCCGCGCGCGGCGCTCCGCCTCGGACTCGAGGCCGCCGACGATGAGATCGTCGAACGTCTTGTAGTAGCCCTCGACGCGCGCCAGCGTCTCGGCGCCCAGGTCCTTCTCCACCCCGAGCACCAGGTGCGTCGCCCGCTCGTGCCGCAGCGTCCGGACCCTCGCCGGCGACAGATCGAACAGGTAGTCCGACTGGATCAGCTTCTCGTAGCCGGGGCTCTGCGTGTACAGGCCGCCCGCGGCGCGCAGCCGGCTGCCGCCGCCGAGCGCGACGGTCAGGGCGAAGCGCGGCGACACGACCGCATCGCCGTTGACCGTGCTCCAGTCGACGCGCAGGCCGGGCTCGAGCGACAGCCGCGGCGTCACCGTGTAGCGGTCCTGGACCCAGACCGCGGCCCGCGTGCCGGCCAGCGCCGAGTCGAGCTCGTCAGGCAGCCCGGCGCCGCCGCGCACGCTCGACGGATTGGCCGCGGTCTCGTTGCGGTCGCCGGTGACGGACAGGCCGAGACCGGACGCCAGGCGGTGCAGCTCGAGGCCGGCATCGACCGTGTGGGCCGGCGAGAGCTGCACGGCGAACTCCTGCCGGAGCGACAGGTCGCGCACGGCCAGCGCCCGGTTGAAGATGACGTTCGTCAGGCCGCGCGCGATCCCCTCGTCCGGGGTGTTCGACCGCCGCGCGTCCGCCTCGAAGGAGGCGTCCACGTCGAGCAGGTCCGTGTTGCGGTACCACGAGACGATGGTGCGCGAGGTGGCCCCGCTGCCCAGCAGCGCGTCGAACCGCAGCGAGCCGAGGTCGTTCCCGGCCTCGGACATGAAGCGTCCCCGCTCGCTCGCCGCCGGGTCGTCCTCGTCGTCGAAGCGGAAGTCGGCGCGCTCGCGGCTGGTCAGCCCCAGCACCGACAGCCGGTGCCCCGGGCCGAACGTCCAGTTCGCCTGGAGCTGCACGTCGGCGAACCGCGGCAGCCCCTGGTCGGTGAAGAGCCCCGCCACGAGGTCGTAGTAGGTGCGCCGGCCGCTGAGCAGCCACGAGCCGCCGCCGGGCGCGGCCCCCTCGAAGACCGCGTTGGCGTCGGTCACGCTGGCCGACGTCGAGCCCTGGAAGTCGCGCTCGCCGATCCGGTTGTCGACGACGAGCAGCGACGACAGGCGGTCGCCGTAGGCGGCGCCGAAGCCGCCTGCCGTCAGCTCGAAGCGCTCGACGGTCTCCGGGTTGAAGGCGCTGACCAGGCCGAACAGCCGGAACGGGTTGTGGATCTCCACGCCGTCCATCACGGTCAGGTTCTGATCGGGCGTCCCGCCGCGCACCGCCAGCCGGCTGCCGAAATCGCCGGTCAGCGCCACGCCCGGCAGGGTGTCCAGCGTCCGGAAGATGTTGTCGATCGCCCCGGCCACGGCGAACACCTCTTCCGCCGCTATCGGGGTCGCCGAAGGCCGGTCCGCCGTCCGGGCCGGCGAGACCACCTCCACCGTCTCGGCGAACGTGTTCCGGAAGAGCACGATCTCCAGCTCGGGGCGTTCCCCGGCAACCGCGGGCTCCAGCTCGACGGCCGTGTCGAGGTAGCCGTCCGCGGCCACCTGCAGCGTCTCGTCGCGCGCGGCCAACGCGACCGTGAACCGGCCCGCGGCATCCGTCGCGACGGTCTCGGCGCTGCTGGCGACCCGCGCAGCCGGCACCGGTTCGCCGCTCGCGCCGTCGACGACGACGCCCGTCGCCGCGGGCGGCGCCTGGGCCTCCACCGGAGCGCCGGCGAGCAGCGGGAAGATCAGCGGCAGGAGCGGCAGGCGGCTCGACGCCAGCCGGAATCGGCGCGACAGGCTTGCCTCCGTTGCCCGGCACCCGGGCGGGTACCAGGGCTTACCAAACTACGATACTCTAGATGTCTCCGTTGAAAGGAGAACCGACCATGAGGCTGCTGTCGACTTCGCTCCTGCTCGCCCTCGCCTTCGCGCCGGCGCCGGACGCCGAGGCCCAGCTCGCCGCGCCGAACGCCGACGGCATCACCTACGGCCACGTGCACCTGAACGTGGCCGACATCGAGGTGCACAAGAAGCTGTGGGTCGAGTACTTCGACGGAGTCGTCGTCGAGAAGGGACCGCTGACCACCATCCGGCTGCCGAACTTCCTGATTGCGCTGACCGAGCGCGAGCCGACCGGGCCCATGCAGGGGTCGGTGCTCGACCACTTCGGCTTCAAGGTGCGCAACACCGCCGAGTTCGTCGCCAGGTGGCGCGCGGCCGGCATGGAGGTCGGCCCCGAGTTCATCGGCGCCGAGGGGATGCCGAACGCCTACGTCATGGCCCCCGACGGCGTCTGGGTGGAGCTGCAGGAGGACCCGTCGCTGCACGTCCCGGTCGCCGGCTATCACATCCACTTCATCACGCCGGACTACGAGGAGCTGCTGGCGTGGTACACGCAGGTGTTCTCGCTCGGCGTCCGCCCCCGCGGGCGCATCGGGACGACGACCGACGTGCCCGGCATGAACATGAGCTTCGGAGACGCCGAGGAGGCGACCGCCGCGACCCGCGGGCGGGCGCTCGACCACATCGGGTTCGAGGTCGACGACCTGGAGGCCTTCTGCCGGAAGCTCGCGGCGATGGGCATCGAGTTCGACGTCGAGTACCGCGAGGTGGAGAGCGTCGAGCTGAAGATCGCCTTCCTGACCGACCCGTCGGGAACCTACATCGAGCTCACCGAGGGCTACGACAAGTACTGACGCCGGAAGCCGGTTCCGCCAGGAGGTTGGCATGCGAATCGAGGTTGCGATCGGATGGCTTGCGTTGTCGCTGGCGGCCGGACTGCACCTTTCCGCCGGCACGTCCCTCGCGCAGTCCGGGAACATGGACATCTACTGGATCGACGTGGAGGGCGGGGGCGCCACCCTGGTGATAGCGCCGACCGGGGAGTCGCTGCTCGTGGACGTCGGATGGCCGCGCCCGGAGGGCCGCGACGCCAGACGCATCGCGGCGACGATGCAGGAGGCGGGCCTCGAGAAGCTGGACTACATGCTGATCACCCACTTCCACACCGACCACGTCGGCAGCCTCGCCGAGCTCGACGAGCTGATCCGGATCGACCACTTCCTCGATCACGGAGGCGACACGGAGGAGCGCAACCAGGTGTGGCGCGAGCTCTACCTGGAGGTGGCCGGCGATGCCCGCATGGTCGCCGCCGCGGGCGACACGATGCAGCTCGGCGGCGTCGACGTGAAGTTCATCTCCTCGAACATGGAGCTGATCAGCGAGACGCTCCCCGGCGGCGGGCCCAACCCCCACTGCGAGGGCGCGGAGCACAAGCCGGCCGCCTCGCCCGAGAACCAGCGGACGCTGGGCGCGCTGTTCCGCTTCGGCCGCTTCTCGTTCCTCAACCTCGGCGACCTCGACTGGGACATGGAGATGAAGCTGTCGTGCCCCGTCAACCGGCTCGGCCGGGTGACGCTCTACCAGACGAGCCGCCACGGGGCGTTCGACGGGGCCGGCGCGCCGGCCCACCTGTGGGCGATCAGTCCCCAGGTGATCCTCTTCAACAACGGTCCCCGCAAGGGCATCACCGCGCCGCACATGTACGAGCGGGCGGCCGCCGTCCCGGGCGTCGAGGACATCTGGCAGACCCATCTGGCCCTCGAGGCCCCGGACCACAACACGGCGGTGGACCTGATCGCCAACTTCGAGGAGACCGAGGACTGCCAGGGACACTGGCTCAGGGCGTCGGTGGCGCCGGACGGCCAATACACCATGACGAACGGCCGCAACGGCTACAGCCGGACCTACACGGCCCGCTGACGAGGCGCTGCCCGGACTGCGTCTCCTAACAAGATGGCAGGGAGTCTTGCAATGAACCGACGTTTTCTCGCCGCGTGCTTCGTGCTGCCCATCGGGCTCGCTCTCCTGCCGCCGGGCGCCGGCCCCGCGGCCGCCCAGCCCGCCGACTTCGTCCCGGTGACCGACGCGATGCTGCAGGACCCGGATCCCGGGGACTGGCTCATGTGGCGTCGCACGCTCGACGGCTGGGGCTACAGCCCGCTGGACCAGATCGACCGCGACAACGTGGGCGACCTGCGGATGGTCTGGTCGCGGGGCCTGCACCCCGGCAGCCAGCAGGGAACCCCGCTGGTCTACGACGGCACCATGTACATGCCCAACCCGAACGACGTCCTGCAGGCGATGGACGCCGTGACGGGCGACCTGTTGTGGGAGTACCGCCGCCCCATCCCGGACGACGTGGACGAGTACATCCGGGGCCTGGTCGCCGTCAATCGCAACGTGGCCATCTACGGCAACCTCGTCATCGACACCGGCAACGACGACTACGCCTACGCCGTGGACGCCACCACTGGCCGGCTGGCGTGGGAGACGCAGATCCTCGACTACAAGACGCAGCCCGCCCGGCACTCCTCCGGCCCGATCATCGCCAACGGCAAGGTCGTCTCGGGCCGCAGTTGCCGGCCGTGGGCCGGCCCCGAGGCGTGCGTCATCACGGCGCACGACGCGACCACCGGCGCGGAGCTGTGGCGCCGGCGCCTGATCCCGGCGCCCGGCGAGCCGGGGAACGAGACGTGGGGCGGCGTGCCCTACGAGGAGCGCGGCCACGTCGGATCGTGGATGGCGCCCAGCTACGACCCGGCGCTGAACCTCGTCTACGTCGGCACGTCGGTGACGTCCCCCGCGCCGAAGTTCCTGCTGGGCGGCACCGAGAACACGCACCTCTACCACAACTCGACGCTGGCGCTCGACGGCGACACCGGCGA
>JAAXGX010000018.1 GCA_012271165.1 Vicinamibacteraceae bacterium
CCCGGCTGGTACTCCCAGCGCAGCCGGACGTTCGCGCCCAGCGAGTTGTTGGTGGAGTTGTACTGCAGCAGGGCGCTGACGAACATGAGCGGCGTGACGGTGTAGGTCGTCCGCGTCGTCACGAGCCGCGTCGTGAACTGCCCCTGGGGCAGCGTGATGCGGTTGTACTCGAGGCCCGGCTCCACCGAGACCTGCGGCGACACTTCCAGCCGGCCGCTGCGGCGGAATCCGCCCAGTCCGAGCCGCGCGGTCGTCTTCTCCCCGCCGAAGAAGCTGCCGTGCTGGATGCCCAGTCCGCCGCTCAGCCTCCGCTGCAGGCCGAAGCTGTAGAGCACATCGACGTCCTGGAAGCGGTAGCCGCCGATGGGAATCGTCACGTCGGACGCGATCGGGAACGGCCGGTCGAGAAACTCGTAGCTGCGCGTGTAGGTGGCGTCGAACCGGTCGCTGCTCTCGAACTCGATGGAGAAGAGCCCCTGCGCGATCCGCGTCTCGACGACGCCCGTCCGGTCGGTGTAGTAGTCGAGCCGCCCCTCGAAGTACAGCTTGCGGATGGCCGCGATGACGTGCGGGCGCGGGCTGAACCGGAACGCGCCGTAGCTGCGCTCGAAGTCGTCGCGCTGCAGGAATCCCACCTCCGGATTGAAGTTGTCCCCGACCACGAGGTGCTCGAGCTGCACGCCGTAGCGGTCGCCGGCATAGTCGAGCTGCCCGCGGTAGCTGACGTGGTCCTCCAGGCGCTCGGCGGCGCGGGTCTGGGCCCAGTACGTGTTGATGGCGAGATCGTCGAAAAAGGCAAACGTGCCGTCGAGGCCGTAGGCTTCGTTCCACGCGGGTCCGCCGTTCGAGCCGCCGCGCCGGGTGAAGATGCCGCCGATGCTGCTGCGCCGCAACACGTCCCGCTTGACCCGCAGCACGGTGAAGTTCGCGGCCTGCACCCGGTCCGCCGGCGCGCCGCCCAGCTGCATGTCGCCCGTCTGGATGTTCAGCGCCCCGACGCTGAAGCGGCCCATCCGGCCGCTCAGCCGGCCGCCGGCCCGGATGGGGACCTCGCGCCCCCCGTGCAGGCCGATGCGCCGGCTGTAGAAGAGTATCGGCGTGGTGTCGTTCCCGCGGAACGCGCCGGAGCCGGTGCCGCCGAACGCGAAAAGGCCCTGGTTCTCGAGAAAGAACTCGCGCTTCTCCGGAAAGAACAGGCTGAAGCGCGTGAGGTTCACCTGCTGCTCGTCGGCCTCGACCTGCGCGAAGTCCGTGTTGACCGTCAGGTCGGCCACCAGGTTCTGCGTGACGCCGTACTTGACGTCGAGGCCCGCATCGCCGCCGAGCGCGTTGGAGATGGCCGGGCGCGCGACGTGGTCGCTGGTCAGGTCCGTGATGGCGAACGGCTTGATGTCGAGATTCGTCGACTGCTCCGGCGCCTCGAGCCCGACCAGGGTCGCCGCCCGCGACATCAGGAAGATCCCCGATCCACCCATGGAGGCCGGGACACGGGTGAGGAACGAGTGCTCGTTCTTCCAGATGCTCACCCGGCGCACGTTGAAGCCCCAGATCTGGGCCGCCCCGCGCCGATAGCGGATCGACTTGAACGGGATGGCGGTCTCGACCGTCCAGCCTCCGTCGAACTCGCCGACCGCGACGTCCCAGATGGGGTTCCAGTCGCCGTTGTACATGCTCTCGTTCGTGATCTGCCCGTCCATGAGGCCGCCCATCGGGTTGACGAGGAATTCCAGCGCGTTGCGGCGGTCGTAGAACGTGTCCACGACGAAGGCGATGTGGTCGTTCTGGTACACGTTGGAATTGTCGCGCCGCATCTCGTTGGCGATGACGCGCTCGGGCGCGGTCTCCCAGCAGCGGAACGAGAAGTAGACGCGTTCGTCGTCGAAGAACACCCACACGTCGGTTCGCTCCGTGGCCGGCGCCCCCTCCTGCGGCTCCTGCTGGATGAAGTCGGACAGGGGCGGGACGGTGGCGTAGATCTCGTCGTCGAGCCGGCCGTCGAACGCGATGGGCGCGGCGAGCCGGACGGCGCGAATGGTGAGGCGGCCGGCGGCGTCGCGGGCGACCACCTCGGGCGCCACTGGCGGCGGCGGGCCGAAGATGGCCAGGGTCGGCACCGCCAGGCCGCTGGCCGGCACGCGGGGCGGCGTCGCGGCGCTTGCCGGGCGGGGAGGCGCCGCGGGCGGCGGGGCCGCGAGGGGCCCGGCTGCCGCCGGCGGGGCCGGTGCGCCCGCGTTCCGCAGGCGGGCGCCGAGCGCCGCCGCGAGGCGATCCTGCAGGGCGAACAGCTCGGCGACCGTGCCGTCGACCCGCACGGCGTGCGCGACGCCGGTGCCCGCGTCGATCAGCCGCGACGTGATCCGCAGGCGGTCGCCGACCCGCTGGTAGTCGCCGGCCACGAGCCACCGCCCCCCCAGCTCGCGGGTCAGTCGCAGCGCGGCGTCCTCGTCGCCGGCCGCGCTGCCGGACGGCGTCGAGGTCGCCGGCTCGCGGCCGTAGACCGCGCGATCGAGGACCTCGAGCCCGTGCTCGCCCTGCAGCTCTGCGGCGAGCGTCTCCGCGATGCCCTCGCCGATCCAGCGGTCCGCCTCGGTGCGGCTCAGGTTCGTGAACGGCACGATGCCGACCGAGACGGTCCGCGCCGGGGAAGCGGGGCCGGGAGGCTGGCCGGCGCGGGCGTCACCTGCCGCCAGCACCGCGGCCAGGACACAGCAGCAGGCCGCCCGCGCGGCGGCGTTCGCGATCAGGTCGATCATTGCGGCGGGCGGGCCTGACTGTCGGCGTTCATCGTAGCTACTCTACACGGCAGTGAAGCGCCTCGGGACAACCAGGTCGAGCGCGTGGCGCAGGTCGCGGCCGCGCTCCGTTATGCTCTCGGTGCGTGAGAGCGCCGGCGCAGGAGCATCGCGGGTCAGTCGCGCAGCGCAAAGGTCGTCAGGGCGTGCCCGGAGATGATGGCCACGTACTGCCGGCCGTCCACCTCGTAGGTCATCGGGCCGTTGAGGATCTGCGCGCCGAGGTTCACCTTCCACAGCAGCTCGCCGGTCGCCGCGTGCAGCGCCTGGAAATAGCCCGACCGCGCGCCGCTGAACAGCAGGTCCCCGGCCGTCGTCAGGAGGCCGCTGCGAATCACGTCGGTCATCTCGAACTTCCAGCGCGGCTCGCCGGTCAGCCCGTCGAGGGCGATGACCGCCCCGCGCCCCACCACGCTCGTCCAGTCGTTGATGGGCCCGCGCGTCATGCCCGGTCCCTGGCGTCCCTCCGGCGAGTCCTCGAACTCGGTCAGGCGGCCGCCCAGGAACGACTCTCCCTCCACGTACTCCTGCGGCTCGCCCAGGAAGACGGTGGCGTAATCCTCCCAGGCCGGGATGTAGAACAGGCCGGTCCGCGGGCTGAAGGAGGGCGAGAACCAGTTGGTGCCGCCCTGCACGCCGGGATAGGTGGGCGAGCCCGGCGGCTGCGGCGTCTCCACCGGCCGGCCGCTGTCGTCGAGCCCCTCCGCCCAGTTCACCCGCACGAACGGCAGACCCCTCAGAAAGCGCCCCGTGGCCCGGTCGAGCACGTAGTAGAACCCGTTGCGGTTGGCGAACAGCATCACCTCGAACTCGGTGTCGTTGCGCACGATGTCGGCCAGCACCGGGATCTGCACCGAGTCGTAGTCGTAGGGGTCGGCCGGCGTGAACTGGAAGTGCCAGCGCAGCTCGCCCGTGTCGGCGTCGAGCGCCACCACCGAGTCCGAGTACAGGTTGTCGCCCGGCCGCTGCGCGCGGTTGAAGTCCGGCCCGGGGTTGCCGATGCCCCAGTACACGAGATTCAGCTCCGGGTCGTACGACCCGGTCAGCCAGGCGGACGCGCCGCCGTGCTTCCAGGCTTCCGGGTCGCAGTAGGTCTCCGGGTCGGGCGGGCACGGCTCCCACGTCTCGTGCCCCGGCTCGCCCGGTCCCGGGATGGTGTAGAAGCGCCAGACCTCCTCGCCGGTCTCGGCGTCGAGCGCCGCGATGAAGCCGCGGATGCCCGAGTCCGCGCCGGTCGTCCCGACGATCACCTTGCCGTCGACGGCCAGCGGCGCCAGCGTGAAGGCGTAGGCCAGGTTCATGTCCGCCAGCACGACGTCCCAGAGCTCGGCGCCGGTGGTGGCGTCGATGGCCACGACGTGGGCGTCGAGCGTCGCCATGAAGAGCCGGTCGCCGAGCACGGCCACGCCGCGGTTGTTCGCTCCGCAGCAGGCCCGGTGGTTGGGCGAGGGGTTGTAGCGGTAGATCCAGTAGACGCGGCCCGTCCGCGCGTCGAGCGCGACGATGTCGTTGGGCCGCTGCGTCACGTACATGACGCCGTCGACCACCAGCGGCGTCGACTGCCACGGGCCGAAGACGTTGCTCTGGTAGACCCACTCCAGCTCCAGGTCGCCGACGTTGTCCGCCGTCACCTGGTCGAGCTCGCTGTAGCGCTGGCTGAAGTAGGTGCCCGAGTAGGTGAGCCAGTTGTGCGGCTCGGCCCCCGCCTCCAGCAGGCGGTCGAACGGCACCTGGGCCGACAGGCCGCCCGCGGCGGCCCCGGCCAGGACGACGGCCAGGAGAGTGCGGGCCAGCGGTGCTCGTGCTCGTTTCATGACAGGCTCCTCAGCTTCAATCAGACGGGGCTGCGCCCCGAACCCCCGGCGTCCGCTTGCGGGGACCCCTGCGCCCCGCGCCGCTCCCGCCGAGGCGCGCTGTGCGCGCCTTGCGGAGTCTACGCCAGTTCTACGGCGCAGACTCCTGGCGCCCCGCGCGCTCCCTGGCGCGGGCCCCGGTCAGGATGTTGAACAGCCCGTAGTTCCCTTCGTGACAGGCGTACTCGAAGATGGGCCCCGCCGTCTTCCGCATCGGAATGCGCGCCGTCCAGGGCTGCGTCCACGTGCGCGGATCCGCGACCGTGAACTCGTAGACGAGCGCCTCGGGACCTGTGCGCGTGAACCGCTCGACGACGTGCAGGCGCGCGCTCGAGCCTTCGAAGTTCGTTTCGCGGAGAAAGTTGGTGGTCTCGACCACCAGGGTGTCGCCCTCCCAGCGCCCGCGCGAGTCGCCCATCCACTGGCGCAGCCCGGCGGGCAGATGCGGACGCCCGTCGAGAGGCACGATGCGCGCGTCGTGGACCATCTCGTTGAAGATGACCACCGTGTCGGAGGTCTGCAGCAACTGGACGTTGTTGTTGTACGCGCTCGGGTTCATCGGCGGTCCGGAGTTCATGCCCAGGATGCAGCGCTCGCCCAGGGGTCGGTCCTCGGGGCCGGCGGCGTCGAGGCCGAGGAAGGCGTCGCCGTAGCCGCCCGGGCGCTGCTCGCCCTCCACCCAGGCGAGCCGCCCGTCGGGCAGGAACGCCGTGCCGGGCACCCAGGGGATGCGTCCGTCGGGCGGATCGACGATGAGCGACGTGCGGCGGTCGGCGTTGACGCTCGTGCCGAAGTCGAGCCAGAACCGGTTGTAGCCGTGCTCGATGTCGCTGTCGAAGCTGAACGCCTGCGTGCGGTCCCAGCGGTCCCGGTCGTCCCAGTTGCTGAACGGCAGCTCCTGCACGTAGAGCGCCGCCTCCTCGGCGGTGAGCACCGCCTTGCCGGCGTGCTCGGCGGGACGCTCCATGGGCGTCAGCGTTCGGAAGTCCCAGATGCCCTGCAGGTCAGGGTGGCCCCAGGCCGTGCGGGCCGCCGCCGGCGCGGCGTCCGGCTGGGCGTCCGGCTGGGCGGCCGCCGGGCCGCCCCCCGGCCACACGCCGAGGGCGACCGTCAACGCCGCGGGCACAAGCCAGTTTCTCATCGTGCCTCCCGCGCAATCTCTGTAAGATGTACCGGCCTCGACAACCCCAGAGGAGATACGCAATGCATCGCCACTTGCTGCTACGAACGGCTGCCGCGTGCGCGCTCGTCGTTTCCGCCTGGGCCGTGACGCTGGGCGGCCAGTACACGATCACCGTCAACCGGGACCGCTTGATCAACGCCCAGAACGAGCCGCAGAACTGGCTGCTGATGAACGGCGACTACGGCTCCCAGCGCTATTCTAAGCTCACGCAGATCAATCGCGACAACGTAAAAGATCTGCGGATGGTGTGGGCGCTGGCGCTCGGCGGCATGCAGGACACCGGCCAGAACGGTCCCGAGAACGAGCTCAATCCGCTCATCGACAACGGCTTCATGTACACCAGCGACGGCTGGGGGACCATCTACAAGATCGACGCGCGCCAACCCGACTACGGCCAGTACGTGTGGATTACCGATCCGGGCGTGGAGCACGAGGGCAACCGGTCGCGGACGCGCGGCATCGCGTTGTGGGAGGAGCGCGTCCTGGCGAACCTGCCGGACGGCCGGGTCATCGCGCTCGACCGCGATACCGGGGAGATCATCTGGGACCACGAGATAGCCATCACCAACGAGTTCGGCGGACGCGAGGCGTTCCGCGCGGCGCCGCTGGTGGCGGACGGCACGGTCATCATCCAGAACGGCACCGGCGACGCCGGGACGCGCGGCTGGGTGGCCGGGCTCGACGTCGAGACCGGCGAGGAGAAGTGGCGCTGGTACGTGGTGCCCGAGCCCGGCGAGCCGGGCAGCGAGACCTGGAAGGACGACCACAACGCGTGGAAGACGGGCGGCGGCGGGATCTGGCAGACCGGCTCCTACGATCCGGAGACCAACCTGTACATCTTCGGCACCGGCAACCCGTACCCCATCTACGACCCGGAGTATCGTCCGGGCGACAACCTCTACACCAACTCGGTCGTCGCCGTCGACGTCGCCACCGGCGAGCGCGCCTGGCACTTCCAGTACACGCCGAACGATTCGTGGGACTACGACGAAGTCGGCATCCACATGCTCTACGACACCATGATCGACGGCCGGCTGCGCAAGGTCGTGTCCCACTACGCGCGCAACGGGTTCTTCTATTCGCTCGACCGCACCGACGGCGCGTTCATCAAGGGCGAGCAGTACGTGAACGACCTCAACTGGACCGCGGGCCTCGATCCGGTCACCGGCCGGCCGCTGGACTACGACCCGAATCTCGACGTCCAGATCTACAACCCCGAGGCGCGCGCGCTGCGCGCCGATCGCGACACGATGAAGCGGGCCTGCCCGACGTGGCACGGCGGCATCGCGCACCAGCCCACGGCGTTCAACCCGGAGAAGGGCATCGCCTACGGCGCGGGCACCGAAGGCTGCTTCTCGCAGAGCGGCGCCGCCGTGGTGCCGCTGTCTCCGGAGGGCGGGGTGGACCGCGCGGCGAGCGAGCGCCGCGAGTACACGAGCGACCTGTACTACGGCTCGGTCACGGCGGTGGACGCCGACACGCACCAGATCATGGCCAAGGCCATAACGGAGATCGAGGTCCGCTCCGGCATGCTGGCCACGGCGGGCGGGCTGGTATTCACGGCGCTGCAGGACGGCTGGATCGTGGGCTACCACGACGAGACGCTGCAGGAGCTGTGGCGCTTCAACGTCGGCACGCCGCTCAAGGGGGCGCCCGTCACCTACGCCGTCGGCCCGCGGCAGTACATCGCGGTGCAGGCGAGCGGGCGGCACCTGCATCCGGTGCGCTACGACAACCTGGAGAACTCGAGCTACCTGTTCGTGTTCGCGCTGGAGTAGGCAGGATTCAGTCGGGGAACTCCGTGCGGCAGATGTCGACTTCCTCGCCCCAGTAGTCGACGCAGGCGGCGCGGTCCATCGGGCCGCGCCCCATGACCTTGGCGAACAGGAAGTCGGCAAGCCGTTCGATCTCGCGTGGCTGCAGCGTGGCGGCCGGGTCGGGCAGCTCGAGGCCCTGCCGCCGCAGGTCGGCCTGCGTCCGCCCCAGGCAGCGGTCGTCGCGGTAGGCGAAGCGGTCGAAGGCGGGCATGCTGCGGCCCGGCAGGCCGCACTTGATCACGAAGACGAGCTGCTCGCGGCTGAGCCGGCTCTCCCGCAGGTTGGCCCCGTCCGGCATCTGGTAGTCCATCTTGCGGCCGTCGCCCGCCCAGCCGTGGCACGCCTGGCAATCCGCCTTCTGGCGGTAGATCCGCATGCCGGAGGCGATGCTGGCCTCGGTCGGCTGCGCCTGCGCCGGCGCCGGCGCCGGCGAGCCCGGCAGACCCGGCACGCCGCCGCCGAGCGTCATGACGACCGCCAACGCTGGCCACCGCGTCCATGCAGGCATCTTGCGGCCTCCTTTGCGCCCCGCTCCCGGGCGGCGCTACTGCTGGTTGTCCTGCGACGTGGCGAACGTCGGCGTGCCGCCGCGCGCGGCGAGCTCCGCCTCGAACTGCTCCTCGGTCAGGTACACCATCCGCGAGATGGCCGAGAACATGTCGTCGATCGAGCGGTTGCCCCAGCCCTTCCAGTTGCGCGGGTCGACCACGTTCTTGTTCGTGACCGAGTTGTCGTACCAGGCCATCACGTGGACGACGGTGCCCGCCGGCAGCAGCGGCGCCGCGTCATCCGCGTAGACGTACACCTTCGCCCAGTTGTGGTCGTAGTCGGCGCAGCTGAGCACCTCCCGCGCATTGTTCGGATACAGCGCCTCGAAGCACATCCGCTTGCCGCTCGAATGGAGGTGGGGCTCGAAGGTCAGCAGCTTCGTCGGTCGGGTCAGCCGGTGGAACCCGTCGCGCATGACGTTGTCCTCGTTCGACGGGATGTCGAACTCGTAGTCGTACTGCGTCACGCTGCCGAAGCTGGTGGCGCCGAGGTGATACTCGGGCTCGTACCCCTCCGGGTGGAAGGTGAAGCCGACGTCGAGCCGCGCCCGCACCTCGCGCCCGATGGAGTGGAGATGCATCGAGTTGAACGTGATGACCGAGTCGGCCGGCAGCGTGACGCCCACCTCGTCGGGATAGATCGTCGCGTTCTGCCCCAGCTCGTGGACCAGCCAGAACTGCCGGTCGTCGTTGGCGCAGGTGGTCTCGTTGCCGCAGTCGAGCGGCGTCAGCGTGTTCTCGAGCTTGTCGGCGCCGATGACCGCGTGATGCACGACGAACAGGCCCAGCGCGGCCCGCCCGTCAGCGTCCACCGCCGCGCTCGTATCCTCCCAGGTGCGGACCTCCTTGACCTCGATCGCCTTGATGTAGCGGTCCACGCCCAAGCCGGTGGGTGTCTCGCCCCACTCGCCGAACCAGTCGGCCGCCTCGGCCTCGATGGTGCCTTCCGGCGACGGTACGACCAGATCCGGGGTGCCGTGGTTCCAGCCGTCGGCCGGCCATTCGATGGGCGGCGGCAGGTCGGCCGGCTTGCCCCGCGGCGCGCCGGCATCGACCCAGTCGGCGATCAGGGCAATCTCCCGGTCGCTGAGCGAGGGATCGTCCTTGTAGTCCTGGATGCCGATGTTCCTGTCGATGAACCAGGGCGGCATCTCGCGCGACTGGGTGCGATTCCGGATGGAGCGCGCCCAGGGACGGACTTCCTCGTAAGTGGTGAGCGCCATCGGCGCCCCGCCCTGCGGGCGGTGGCAGTTCTCGCACGACCGCTGGAGGATCGGCGCGATGTCCCTGCTGAACGTCACCCCGGCTTCCTGCTCCGCGCCGGCGGCCGGCAGTGGCGCAAGCGCCATCCCGATGAGCACGAACCCGGCCGCCGGACAGGCGACGGACACCCTCGATCCACGGACGGTCTTCAGCATGGCAATCGGTCTCCCGGCGGGCGCGCCCGCATGCAAGTGCTGTCGAGCCTACCAGCCGCGCCCGGTCGACGCAAGGCGCGCCGCCACGCCAGCCGGAGGCTCCGCGCACAAGCAGGCGGCAGGTTGGCGACGCTTGCTAATGGTTGGGGATTCGCACAGTTCGCGGGTAAAGCAGCCTCCCGCTTTTGGATGGCGATCGACTCGGG
The DNA here is from genome assembly GCA_012271165.1 of Vicinamibacteraceae bacterium. Taxonomy (GTDB): domain Bacteria; phylum Acidobacteriota; class Vicinamibacteria; order Vicinamibacterales; family UBA8438; genus JAAXGX01. The sequence goes on from JAAXGX010000018.1 coordinate 9,818, forward strand.
GTATACTTCGAGCCTGTTGCCATCCGCGAGATAGAGGGGAAAAGGAAAGACGATGAAAGACGTCATAGCGGTCTTGAAGGAACAGCGGGCGGAGCTACTGAACAACGTGGCGCGGATCGATGCGGCGATTGCCGCGTTGGGCGGCGTCAAACCGGGCCGCGCCGCTGCCTCCGGAACCGCCGAGAGAACTCCGCGCAAGCGGCGCAAGATGTCCGCGGACGCCAAGAAGGCCGTGTCGGAACGGATGAAGAACTACTGGGCGGAGCGCAGGAGGCAGGCTGCCGAGGCCACGGAAGCCGGAGGCGAGGAGTAGGCGCACCGGCGTCGGTCAGCGGTCGTCTCCGTCGGTTTCGCCGCGCCAGTAGCGCGACTCGATCTCCTCGATTTCCGCCTCGCTGAGGCCGAAGTAGTGACCGAACTCGTGAATCACGGTCTCGTGAATGGCGCGGATAATCTCGTCGTCGTCGCAGTAGTCTTCGACGATCGGCTGTTGGTAGATCGTCACCGTGTCGGGCAGCACGTTGCCGTGAGACCAGTCCCGCTCCGGTAGCGGGGTGCCCTGGTAGAGGCCGTACAACGTGTCGGGCGGCTCTATTCCCATCTCTTCCAGCAGCTCGGGTTGCGGGTAGTCCTCGACCACGAGCGCGACGTTCTCCATCGCTTCGCGAAAGCTCTCCGGGATGTCGCGGAGAGCCTGGGCGACGAGCTTCTCGAAGTACTTTCGCGTCACTGGGGATCAACTCCCAGCCAGCCTCTTCCGACCCCGATTGGTGACATGCTGGCAGCTACCTCAATGTAGTTCCCGGCTGCACGTCGTAATTCCTGCAAACCTACCCCTTGACGCAGACGACCTGCTTCAACGTGTGAACGACGTCCACCAGGTCGGAGGAATGGGCCATGACCGTATCGATGTCCTTGTAGGCGTCGGGAATCTCGTCGATGACGCCGGCGTCCTTGCGGCATTCGACGCCGGCCGTCTGCCGCGCCAGGTCCGCGGCCGTGTAGGCCGCCTTCGCCTGCGACCGGCTCATCCGCCGCCCGGCCCCGTGGGCGCACGACTCCAGCGCTTCCCGCGACCCGCGTCCGCGCACGATGTACGACCGCGAGCCCATGCTGCCGGGAATGATGCCCAGCTCGCCGCGCGCCGCACGGATCGCCCCCTTGCGGGTCACGTAGACCGGCTCGCCGAAGTGCTCTTCCTCCGCCACGTAGTTGTGGTGGCATTCGACGGCGCCGGCCGTCACCCGGAATGGCGGCAGCAGCCCGCGCAGCGCGGCGAGGACGCGCGTCAGCATGAGCCGGCGGTTCTCCAGCGCGTAGCGCTGCGCCCAGGTCAGGGCGTCGACGTAGTCGGCAAAGTGTGCCGACCCGTCGTCCAGCCAGGCGAGATCCTTCGCCGGCAGTCGGACGCCCCGGCGTTCCATGTCCCGCTTGGCCAACTGCGTGAAGTAGCGGCCCAGCACGTTGCCGACGCCGCGGCTCCCGGAGTGCAGCATCACCCAGACCCGCTCCGCTTCGTCGAGGCAGACCTCGATGAAGTGGTTGCCTCCGCCGAGCGTGCCGAGCTGGCGCGGCCACTTCGCGTGCACGTCGCGGATCATCGTCGCGATCCGCTCGTGGCGGGCCAGGATGCGGGCGAGCCCGGGCCGCAGGGCGGCCAGCACGCTACGTTCCGCGACCGGCTCTTCGTGGGCGGCGAAGCCGACGGGGACGGCCGCCTCGATCGCCTCGCGCACCGGGCGCAGCGAGTCGGGCAGCCGCGCGGCGTCGAGCGTGAGCCGCGCGGCGCTCATGCCGCACCCGATGTCGACGCCGACCGCGGCCGGTATCAGGGCCCGCCGCGTGGCGATCACCGAGCCGACCGTCGCCCCGATGCCGAGGTGGACGTCGGGCATCGCCGCCACGTGTCCGACCACGATCGGCAGCCGCGAGACGGCGGCAAGCTGCCGCATCGACGCCTCGTCGACGTCGTCGGTGAATATCTTGACCGGGACGCCGCCCCGGTCGAGCACCTGGCGCACGGGCATGGTCGGTCGACTCCGGAGGCGGAGCAACCCGTGAGCATACTCGATCCGGCGGCGGTCAGTCCTTGCCGCCGGCCCGCGCTGCTGCGGGCGCCACGCCGTAGCCCAACGCGCGAGCGGCCTTGCGAAACGCCTTTTCGGAGGTCGTGCGCACCACGAGGCGGCGCTCGCCGGCGCGCTGGCACAGCTTGGCCGTGCCCCCGTCCGTGGCGAGCCGGGCGGCGATCTCCGCGTCCGCACACTCGATGAGGTATCCCAGGCTGCCGTACTCCGGCTCCCCGATGTACAGGTTCCAGGGATTCCGGGTCACGTCGAAATCGAAGGCCGCCGCCTGCATGAACCGCGAGAAGTCGTCGAAGCGTATCCAGCGGCCGACCGGGCATTGCGCCAGGGCGTCGGCTATCGCCGCCCGCCGGTTGGCCGGCGCGGCCGGCTCTCGTCAGCGCGAGCCTGGAACCGCGCAGCTCGGCCAGCTTCGCCGCCTGCACGAGCCACGGCCAGGCGAAGGCCCGCAGCGGACCGATCACCTGGACCCGCTCCGGCGTGCTGCGCGCCGGCGCATCGAAGAAGTCGCCGTCCGACAACGCCTCCGCGATGCGCCGGCTCGCCACCGCCGTCGGCCGCCGCGTGCTGGCGCTCGCGGCGATCCGGCCGCCGTCAATCAGACGCAGCACGGCGAGCAGATCGTGCGGCGCGGCCCGCTCCATGTCACGGCGCGCGAGAGGCACCGGCACGCGGGCTGGCTTCTTGCCGGGGCGGGGGGGGCCGGGCCCCGGCAGCTCGATCGCCTCCGGCAATTCGTCCGCCGCGGCGACCGTGGCCTCCGGCGGCGGAGGCACGAACGCGCGCAGGCCCCGGGCCAGATCCGGCGGGAGGATGGTCGCCTCCATCGCGTGGCGATAGGGCAGGTAGAGAAACAAATGCAACGCGCACGCCCGTGCACGTCCGGTGGGCGTGGCGAGACCAGAGGGCAACCTGCCGTACTTGGCCTTGAAAAGGTCTCGATCGAAGACGCCGAGCGGAGCGTGCGCGGCTTCGCGCACCGCGAGCTGCTGGATGTCGTCGAGTCGTTCCCAGAGCTTCCGCAACCGGTCGCCGGCGAGGCAGCCCGTGATCGCCGCGACCATGTCGGCCTTGTGCGTGGGGCGAGGTTTGGCAATCGCCAGCAGGTCCATCAGCGGCCGGAGGGCGTCGGCGCTCAGCAGCGACAACGCCTCGGTTGTCGTGGCCGGTGGCCGGTCGACCGCGCGAGCCATCGGTGTCCTGTCCGCTGCCGCCGTCCGGTGATCTCGGCTGCCTGTCGGCCCCGGCGCCCTACCAGTCGATCCTGCCGGGGTCGCCGGCGTAGACCGAACGGATGAAGGCCAGGATCTTCCAGACCTCGTCGTCCTCGAGCACGCTGTAGACGGTCGGCATCGTCTGGTCGGGGATCTCGCCCTTGATGAGCCGGAACAGCACCGCGTCGTTGCTGCCGAACGTCCAGGCGTCGTCGATCACGGAGGTGGCCATCCCGCCGCCGCCGCCGCCGCCGTGACAGCCCTGACAGCCGACCTCGAAGTACAGCGTCCGGCCTTCCGCCGCCCTGTCGGCGTCCCCCGTGAACGGGTTCAGCTTCGGTGGTGCCGGCGGCGACGCCGCGGCCGGCGCTGCGTCCGCGGCGCTCCGTCCTCTCGGGCCCGGGCCGCCCGCGGCGGGGACGACCGGCACGCCGTACTCCTCCAGAATCGCCAGGATCTCGGTCTGCCGCCGGTCGATCACCGCCTCGAGCCGGCTCTTTAGCGCCTCGTTGCCCTTCGCCACGCCCATCGAGATGTCGAAGGAGAGCGGCACGCCCGGCTCGTCCGCCAGCGGCACGAGCTCGAGCGGCGCATCCGACGTCCTGGCGGCGTAGCCGGCCAGCGGCCCCCACGCGACGGCGACGTCCACCGTACCGGCCACAAGGTCGTCGAGCAGCTTGCGGGGCCGGTCCCGATCGCCGCGCGGATCGAAGAACAGCGAGTAGGTCGAGACGTTGTCGAGCAGACCGCGCCGCGCGAGGCTCTCCTCGGGCGGCGTGTTGACATGCACGCCGATGCGAAGCTCTCGCAGCGCCGGGGCGTCCAGCGACCGGAAGTCGTAGCCCCGGTCGGCGCGGTAGGCCAGGACGTAGGACGAGCGGTAGTACGGCTTCGTCCAGAGGACGAAGTCGAGGCCTTCGGGGACCCCGAAGATCACGTCGCAGGTCCCCGCGTCGATGGTGTTCCGGACGAGACCGCGCTGGTGCGGCCACCAGGC
>JAAXGX010000162.1 GCA_012271165.1 Vicinamibacteraceae bacterium
CGGCGCGGGGCGAAGGGGTCCCCGCAAGCGGACGCCGGGGGCTTGGGGCGCAGCCCCATCTGAAGGAGGAGGGGAAGATGAGTCATCGATATCTCGTCATGCTGTGCGCAGTGATTGCGTTCGTGGCGCTGACGCCCATGTTCGGGTCGGCGCAGTCAGCCGAGGCGCCTCGTACGCCGTGGGGTGCGCCGGATCTGCAGGGGGTCTGGGACTTCCGTTCCCTCACGCCCCTGGAACGCCCCACAGAGCTGGCGGACCAGGCGTTCCTGACCGAGGAAGAGGCGGCGAGCCTCGAGCAGGCGGCCATCGACCGGAACACGGAGCTCTGGAACCGGGAAGCGAGGCGCACGGTGGCCGGCGCCAACGTGGACCGGGGCGAGGACGGGCAGCCCGGGTTCTACAACAATTTCTGGCTGGACGGAGGGACGGCGCCGGTCGAGACGCGGCGGACCTCGCTGATCGTCGATCCGCCCAACGGACGCATTCCGCCCCTGACGCAGGCGGCCGCGGCGCGGCGGGCCGCAATCGAGCGGGAGCGCCGGGGCGTCAACCGGCACGCACCCACGCCCGGCGGCTTCGTCGAGGACCTGGGCCCGAACGCCCTGCAGTTGCGGTGCATCACGGGGTTCAACTCCGGGCCGCCGATGACGCCCGGCGGGTACAACCAGAACGTGCAGTTGTTCCAGACGCCCGACCAGGTGGTGCTGCTCAACGAGATGAACCACAACTTCCGGGTCATTCCGCTGGACGGTCGTCCGGGCAGCGGCATCCCGCAGTGGACGGGTGAATCGCGCGGCCACTGGGACGGCGACACGCTCGTGGTCGAGACGGCCAGCTTCCTGCGCGAGACGAGCTTCGCCCAGGGACAGACCGACGCGCACCTGCGGCTGACCGAGCGCTTCACGCGCGTCTCTCCCGAGACGCTGATGTACGAGGCCACGGTCGACAATCCCACCGTGTGGGTCAGGCCCTGGACCTACGAGATTCCCATGAAGTGGAACGAGTACCCCTTGTACGAGTACGCCTGCCACGAAGGCAACTACGGTCTCTACAACATCCTCGCCGGCGCCCGCGCCGAGGAGGCGGAAGCGGAGGCTGCGGCACAGGCATCGAGGTAGGCCGGGGCACGCGGGACCGAACCGCGCGTACGTATCTCGACGGCGGGCCGAAAGGAGGCGCGGACAGCCGCCACGCCTCCTTTCCCCGCCGTCATCGTTGTACGGGACGCGGCGTGTCCGTCACTCCGTCGCGCCCAGGCGGCGGAGCAGCGCCGTCGTGCTGTTGGAGCCGCTGCCGGCGAGGGCCCGGAAGTCGGCCTCGACGAACGAGCCTTCCGTGTTCGACAGGACATGGCAGTGGCGGACCGCGCACGCCAGGGGTGTCCGTCCCTGCTCATCGCGGGCGTTCAGGCTGGCGCCGTGATCCGCGAGGAACCGAACGACGGCATCGAACCGCTTGGACGCGGCTCGATGCAGGGCCGTATCGCCGGCCGCGTTGACCGCGGTGACGTCGGCGCCAAGTTCGACCAGCATCTGCAGGACTTCGAGCGTGGGGCGTTCCTCACCCGGCGGAAGCACGGGTGAGGCATCCTGGAAGAGCGCCCGCGGGCTCTCCCCCTGCGCCGCCGCCATGAGCGGCGTCGTGCCGTCGCTGCTCGGCAACAGCGGATCGCCGCCGTCGGCCGCCAGGACCCGTACGAGAGCGGGCTTGTGGAAGGCTGCCGCCAACCACAACGGCGTAGCCCCGAGCCAATGCTTGTTGAAGGCGAAATCCGCTCCCCCACGCCGGGCGGGAGTGCCCCTCAGGAGACGGGCGTTCGGGTTCGCCCCGTACGCCAGGAGCGCCTCGGCGAGGTCCGGATCGTCCCGCAGGACCGCGGCGTGCAGGGCCGTGTAGCCGGCGCCGGCGGCGTTCGGGTCCGCGCCGTTCTCCAGCAGCAGCGCGGCGAGGGCGCCGTGGCCGCTGTGGGCCGCCACGACGAGTGCGGTCGTTCCGCCCGGGGTGGCGACGTCCACGTGCGCTCCCGCCGCCAGCAATAGCCTGGCCGCGTCGAGATCGCCCAGCCGGGCTGCAAACAGCAACGGCGTGAACCCGCCCTGCTCGACCCAGATGGAGCCGTTCCCGTCGGTGTTGTTCTCCTGGCAGCACGTGAGAACGAGCTGACGCGACACGCTCGTGCGCGCCTCGAGGTCGGCGCCCCGGTCGATCAGCAGCCGCGCGACGGTGGCGTGGTGTTGCGTCACCGCCCACATCAGCGCGTTCTGCCCGCGGGAGCCCTCGCTCGCGTTCACGTCCGCGCCGGCGCTCAGTAGCGATTCGACCGCGTCCGCGTTGCCCGTGCGGACCGCCCGCATCAGCGGTGTGCCGCCGGTCGCCGGGGCGATGTTCGGGTTCGCGCCCGCCGCCAGCAGTCGGGGGACCATCTCCGCACTCCCGTTGGTGCAGGCCACCCAGAGCGGGGTCACCCCCAGGTCGTTCGTTGCGTTGACGCGGGCGCCGGCGCGAAGCAGCAGGTCCGCGGTCTCCACGTCGTCCGCATAGGCCGCCCAGTGGAGGGCCGTCGCGCCGTCGCCCTGAGGCGTGGTCACGTCGACGCCCTGCGCCACGAGGGCGCGCACGACCGCCGTGTCGCCGTTCCGAACCGCTTCCGCCAACTGCTCGTCGGGACCGGCCGCGAGGTCGACGGCCGGCCACAGCAGGATCAGCCAGCCGGCCAGGTGACTGACACGCATACTCGTCAGATGCCTGTCAGCGTTTCGAGGTCGAGCCTGTCGGTGCTCCGGCCGACCGACTCGATGGGCAGGTCGAGCTTGTGCATCATGGCCACGAGCAGGTTCGCCGTCGGCTCGCCGGCATACCTGACGTGACGGCCCCGGCCGGTGGCCGCACCGCCCACCAGCAGCAGCGGCACGTTGTTGAGGTCGTGCGAGTTGCCGTCGGACATGCCCGAGCCGTACAGGACGAGCAGGTGATCGAGCAGGGAGCCGTCACCGTCCGGCGTCGCTTGCAGCTTCTTCAGGTACCTCGCGAAGAGGGACATGTGGAAAGTGTTGATCCTCGTGATTCCCGCGATCTTCGCGGGATTGTACGAATGGTGAGACAGCGGATGATGCGCCTCGAGCACGCCGAGTTCGGGGTACGTCCGGCCGGTCAGCTCGCGGCCGAGCATGAAGGTGACGACGCGGGTCAGGTCCGACTGATACGCCAGCAACTGCAAGTCGAACAGCAGGCTCGCGTGCTCCTCGAACGTCGGCGGGACGCCTGCCGGCCGCGCCACGAGGGGCAGCTCCCGCGCGCCCTGCGCCTCGGCGTTCTGGATGCGTCGTTCGGTGTCGCGGACCGCCTCGAGATACTCCCGGATCTTGACGCGGTCGCTCGGTCCGACTTCCCGTTCGAGGCTGCCGGCCGCCTCGAACACCGAATCGAGGATGCTCTTCTCCCGCCCCCGGATAGCGGCCCGGGTCTTCGGGTCCGTCGTCCCGCTGTCGCCGAACAGCCGCTCGAACACGCGGCGCGGGTTGTTCTCCATGGGCAGCGGCTGCGTGGCGGTGCGCCAGGAGATGGTGTTCGTGTACGCGCTCCCCGTCGTCTCCATGCCGTCGATGCCGAGCTCCAGTGACGCCAGCTCCGTGTGGCGCCCGAACTCCTGCGCCATGAGCTGATCGACGGAGACGCCGGCCTGCAACCCGCGCCGAGGCTCGCCCATCCTGGCCCGGCCGCCGTCCTCCACGCCCGTGAGAAACCCGGTGGAGGCGCCGTAGTGATCCTGGCCCGGCGGTCCGTTCAGGCCGGACAGCACGAGCACGCGATCCCGAAAGGGCTCCAGGGGCTTCAGGATGGGCGTGAGCTCGAACGCCGTTCCCTCCGCCGCCGGCGTCCAGGCCGCCATCGTTATCCCGTTCGGCACGTACACGGCCGAGAAGCGCTGCACGGGTCTCGCGGCCGTCTTCGTCAACGCCGACAGGGCGGGCACCATCGCGTCGAGGAGCGGCAGGCCGAGCGCGACGCCCATCCCCCGCAGCACGGTCCGCCGGGACAGCGACTTCTTCACGACGATCATGAGCCGGCTCCTTCGCGCCCATGGGATTGGCGCATCCGAAACGGCGTGCTCCGGGCGATTCCCAGAACGATGGACGACCAGCGGTAGCGACTCGGCGCCGCGTCCCGTCTGACCTCGCGGATCGCCGGCAAGTCGCGGTACTCGACGGGGCGGCCGAGCGCGTACGACAGAAGTCTGGCGATCACGGTGTCGACGAACTGTTCGCGATGACCGAGCAACGTCGTCCGCAGTCCCGCCACGCCCCGAAACGATGCGCCGCCCGGCATGGCGCCTGACGCATCGATGGGGACGCCCCCGTCGCTGGTGCGCCACGCGCCGATGGCGTCGAAGTTCTCCAGGGCGAAGCCCAACGGATCCATCTGCGCATGGCAGGTTGCGCAGACGGGATTCTCCCGGTGCTGCTCCAGCCGTTCGCGCCCCGACGCCGGCCGGCCGCCGGGACCCCGATCCGGCAGGCTCGGCACGTCGGGCGGCGGTGGCGGCGGCGGCGCGCCGAGGAGCGTGTCGAGCACCCACTTGCCCCGCAGCACCGGCGACGTCCGGTTGGGATACGACGTCACCGTGAGCAGGCTGCCCTGGCCCAGCAGGCCGCCCCGCTCGGGGCTGCTGAACGTCACGCGCCGGAAGCGGTTCCCGTGGACGTTCGGTATCCCGTAGTGGCGGGCCAGCCGCTCGTTCAGGAAGGAGTAGTCCGCGCTCAGCAGCTCCGGCACGCTTCGATCGTCACGAAGCTGACTCGCGAGGAACAGCTCCGTCTCCCGCATCAGCGCCGCGCGCAGATTGTCGTCGAATCCGGGAAACAGGGTCGAGCTCGGCGTCACGCTCCGCAGATCGCGCAGTTGCAGCCACTGGCCGAAGAAATTGTCGACCAGCGCCTTCGCGCGCGGATCGGCCAGCATGCGCCGCACCTGTGCCTCCAGAACCGCCGGATCGTCCAGCGATCCCCGGGCGGCCAGGTGGAGGAGCTCGTCGTCGGGGATGCTGCTCCAGAGGAAGAACGACAACCGGGACGCCAGCTCGAGGCCGCTAAGGGCATAGACGCTGCCCGGCGCCGCGCCGGGTGGATCGCGCTCGATGCGGAACAGGAAGCTCGGGTCGACGAGGATGCGTTCGAGCGCGAACTGGATGCCCCCGTCGAAGCCGCCCTCGCGTCGCCCGGCGCGGTAGAAGCCGAGCAGCGTGTCGACCTCTGCCGCCGTGACGGGGCGGCGATACGCGCGCGTGGCGAGCGTGGAGAGAATCTCCCTGGCGCAGCGTTCCTCGTCTGCGCCGTGCGCCGGCCGGCAGACGAAGACCCTGCTGCGGCTGGGAGTACTCCCCGGGCCCGAGACGCGGTAGGGCCCATCGATCGTGACCGCGTCCACGGCCGGACTGCCGTCCGGCATCTCGACGCCGTGGCCCCGGTTGATCGTGGAGTGCGCCGGTACCGGTTGCAGTATCTCCTCGGGGTCGGTCAGCGTGCCCGCGAACGACACGCCGACCGCATGCAGCCCCGCCCGCGCCGGGAAGCGCACTTCCAATCGGTCGTCCGCATGATGCCAGTAGTGCTCCCATTCCGGGTCCCCGTCCACGCTGCCCGCGTAACCCGCGGGGGCGGGCCTGCCCGGGCTCTCGCCGCCCACCGTGAACAGCTCCAGCCGCGCGCCGTCCAGGCGGACGTCGATCCGATGCCGCTTCCCGAGACCCATGATGTAGCCGAACGCTTCCCGCCGCAGACGAATCTTGAGGACGTACTCGCCGTCGACCGGAAAGTAGTGACGGACCACGATGCCGCCACGCGACCCGAACGGGACCTCTTCGCTGACCCGGTCGTCCTGGGCCATCCTTCGCGGTACTCGATGCGTCTCGATGACCGGTCCGGACGGTGGGAGTCCGACCGCGAGACGACTGAGCCTGCGGGCGGCCGACAGGTACTGGTCCAGCAGCGCCGGCGAGACGGAGAGGGCGTCCGCGATGTTGTCGAACCCGTCGGTCACCTGGTCGGCGGGCAGCAGCGACCTGACGTCGACCTCGAGAGCCAGCAGGTCGCGGATCGCGTTCCCGTATTCGGTCCGGTTGAGCCGATGGAACGACTGGGTCCGGCCTGGGCTCGGCCGCGCCGCGGCCGCCCGGTCGAGCTCGCCCTCCAGCCAGGCAACCAGGGCGTCGGTGACGGGCCGAGCCGGCCGCGGTCGTCCGGGCGGCGGCATCGTGCCCATCCGCAGCTTGCCGATCACCTTCTCCCACACCTCGGCGCCGCTGCCCACGCTGGCGGCGTCCATCGCGTCCAGCATCAGATTTGCCGTGCGGAGCTGCTGATTGTGACAACCGACGCAGTACGCATCGAGGACCGCACGCAGGGAGGCGGGTGAAGCCGGAGATGACGCCACAGTCGCCGGCTGGGGGTTGGCTGCGTGCAGGCGGCCGGGGGCGGCTGCCATGACCGCCAGCCAGCCGGCCAGGAGGAGCGCCAGCGAGGAGACGACCGAACGAGGGCGGAACATGCTTCCCCTCCCGCTGAGTCCCGGCCGGTGGCCGATCATACCACCGAGGCCGGCGAGCACTCGCCGCGGGCCTCCTCCGGCGGGTCCGCGACCACGGCCGCGGCGGTGGTCGGGGCGGTTCCGTGCAGGCGAGCAGCCCTTCAGGCGAGGAGCTCCGCCAGCACCCGCTCCATCAGCCGGTTGACTGCCCCATAGCGCGCCGCGGAGGCGGCGCGCAGCTCCTGCTCCGTCTGGACGTAGGGGCCCGGAACCAGCTCGTTCCGGCAGTTCTCGATCAGGGCCTCCGCTGCGGCGGGCGTCGTCTCCAGGTGGAATTGCAGCCCGATGACGCGGCGTCCCACCCGGAACGCCTGGTTCTCGCAGGCCGCGCTGCGGGCCAGCCGGACGGCGCCGGCGGGCAGGTCGAACGTCTCGCCGTGCCAGTGGAAGGCGAGGAACTCGGGCGGGAAGCGGAAACCCGGCGCCGCGTCAGCGACCCCGTTGAGCGGGAACCAGCCGATCTCGCGCTCGGCGCCCGCGTAGACCCGCGCGCCGAGCGCGCTCGCGATCAACTGCGCGCCCAGGCAGACGCCCAGCACCGGGATGCCGCGCGCGACGGCGTCGCGCACGAGCTGCTTCTCGGGGCGCAGCCAGGCCAGCGCGTCCTCGTCGTTGACGCTCATCGGCCCGCCCATCGCGACCAGGGCGTCGATCTCGTCGGCGCGCGGCAGCGGGTCCCCGGCGAACAGCCGCGTGCAGCTCATGTCCGCGCGCCGCGCGGCCAGCCAGTCGGCGATGCTGCCGGGGCCCTCGAACGGGACGTGCTGGAGCACCTGAACGTGCATGTGTGGAGCGCAAGCGTGCCGGTGCAAAAGGAAACGGCGCAGGCCCCGGCCGGAACCTGCGCCGTCACGATGCGCGAATGACCCTGTCTACGCCGTTGCTGCGGCGCAGACTCCTAGCGCAACGGGTCGCGGTCCTCCGCGGCGAGCCCGGCGCCGCAGCCGGCGCTGCAGATGGTGGCCGGATGCGGCCCTCGGCCCTCGGCGTACGCCCGCTCGTCGGCGCGCGCGCCGGCGAGCAGCCCCGGCATGCCGTAGTTGCCCTCGTGGCAGCGCGGCTCCCGGTAGATACGGTTCGCCTGGTTGTCCTGCAGCGCCAGATTGAGCGCCACGGTCCACGGCCGCGTCCACGTGGTCGGATCCTCGATCGTCACCACGTACTCGAGCGTCTCGGCGTCGACACGCCGCCAGCGCTCGACGAGATGCAGGTTCTCGCGCGCGCCGAAGAAGTCGGTCTTGGGTCCGAAGTTGGTGACGTCGACCACCAGCGTGTCGCCTTCCCAGCGGCCGCGCGAGTCGCCGCGCCACTGGCGGACGTCCGAGGGCAGGTGCGGCCGGTCGGTCACCGGGATGACGCGCTGCCAGCCCTGCCCCTGGCCGGTGTCGTAGAAGATCGACACGGCTTCGGGCGACTGGACGACCTGCAGCACGAAGCCCGCGGCGCCGCCGAAGTCGGGCAGGCGGCCCAGCATGCAGCGCTCGCCGAGGCCGCGGTCCTCCGGGCCGTTGGCGCGGTTCACGTTCACCGTCAGGTACATCGGCGGCGTCTCGTCGCGCCGCGGCGACGGCGGTCCGTACTCGCCCCCGGCGCATCCGGACAGGCCGTCCTTGCAGGTGTCCGTGGCCTGCAGGAGCGCGAGCTGGTACTCGCGCAGCGCCTGCCGCCGCTCCTCCGCTTCCGGCGTCAACGGGGGAATGCGCCCGTTCGGCGGATCCACGATCAGCGACGTGCGGCGGCCGGTTTCCTTGTGCGTGAGGAAGACCGCCCGGTTGTACGCGCCGCCGGAGGCAAGGGGGTTGCCGACCGTCGGCCGCGGGTCACGTTCGAGGATGGCCGTGCGCTCGATGTCCAGCGCGGCCCGCTCCTCGTCGCTGAAGAACTCCTGGTCCGCGAACCGGGCCGGCCGCTGCAGCGGCGTGTCGTAGCGCGTGGTCCACAGGCCCTGCAGGTCGGGGTCGCCCCACGGGGTGGCGGCCGCCGGCGCCGCCTGCGGCTGCTCGCCGCCGGCCTGCGTCTGCCCCGCGACCGGCGCGAGGCTCAGCAGGACTAAGACGGCGACCAGGGCTGCCCCCGCGCCCCCCTTCTCGAGCAAGCGGCGTTTCATCGCACGCCCCGCGGCGCGTTGTTCTCGGGCCGCAGCTCGTACGGGGCCCCGGTGCCGGACGAGCCGAGGAACAGCTTCGTGCCGTCGGGGAAGGTGATGTCGCGGCCGTTGGCGCGGTTGGTGCCGTCCTTGGCCTGGTAGCCGTCGACGTGGATCTCGGTCCCCGGCAGCAGCGACTCCTTGGTGAAGCCGCGGCGGAAGAGCACGTTCGGGGTGCCGCCCTCGAACGCCCAGCTCTCGGTCGACCCGTCGTCCATCGCGACGTCGATGTGGATCCAGACGTGCGGGTTGACCCACTCCATGCGCGTGACCGTGCCGGCGAAGTTGACCGGGCTGTTGGCGTCGAACTCGGCCGCGAAGGCGTGATGCGCCGCGGCCGGCGTCGCGAACGCCGCCAGCAGCAGACCGACGCCGAGTACACCGACGATGAGCTTGCCTTGCATGGTTTCTCCTCCCCCTACTTGCGATACCAGTCGTAGAACGCGTTGCCCTCGGGCACCTTGCGCGTGATGTCCACGATCATGGTCTCGCCCTCCCAGCGCGTGACCAGCGGCTCCTTGCGCACGTGCCCGTAGAGGAACTCCTCGACGAACTCGATGCAGCGGTACTCCAGGAGCTGCGCGTTCGGCTCCAGGCGCTTGTAGAGCGGCATCGAGATCTGCCAGGGTTCCGTGAAGGTGTTCGGATCCGTGATCGTCACGTCGTACTGGATGGCGTCGGACGAGATCGGCGTGAACCGCTCCTCCAGGACCAGATCGATGCTATGGAAGTTGCCCGCCCGGTCGAACCAGTTCTTCCCGTTGAACCGGTTGACGTCGACCACCAGCGTGTCGCCCTCCCAGCGCCCGACCGAATGCCCCATGTAGGTGTCGTCGGGGGGCCGCTCGACCTCGTCGAGGTGGATGGTCCGCGCCGTGCTGGTGAACGCGTAGGCCATCTGGATCTTGTTGGTGCTCTGGATGATCTGGAACGGGTAGGGCATGTACATCGCGCGCGGAATGCCCGGCAGATAGCACTTCAGCTCCGGGTCGCGGTCGATCCAGTTGGCCCCGTTCTCCGCCTTGATCTGCGCCGCTTCGTCGGTGTACGGAATCCTTCCGTTCCCCTGCACGACGCCCACCGACGCGGGGACGCCCGCGGCGGCCCCGAGCGCGATCACCGGCGCGGCCGGCACCTCGGCGTACTCGAACGGATAGACCCCCGGCTGGGTCACCATCCCGGGCCGGGCCGCGTGGGCCTCCAGATCCCAGTGGGCCTCGTTGAGGGCCTGCCAGATCCCGTTGAAGTCGGGCCGGCCGTCCACGGTGCGGGCGACGTCGCCGCCCTGGGCCGCCGGGCGCATCACCGAGGCGGTGATGACGGCGCTCGCCACGGCCGCGGCGATGGCCACGCTGACGATCGATACGTTCCTGGTCCAGGTGCGCATGAGGGATCTCCTTCGCATGCCTGAGGCTACCACCACCACCGCCGCGTTGGGAAGAGAGATTCAGTCGAGATGGGCCGCCCCGCTGTCTCCCATCTCGACGCCGGCCGCCGGGAAGTACTCGCGCCAGCGCCGGGTGACCCGCGCAGCGGTGTCTTCGCGGCACGCAACCTCCCGCGGGAACCCCGGCTTGAGCCGGGCGTCGATCACGACCGGCGGGGTGTAGGCCAGGTGGTTGCGGACCACGCGCGTCGCGGCCGCGTGAACGTCGGCCGCCGGCTCGAAGCGGGTGAACGTCGTCCACAGGAAGTTGATCGGGCTGCGCGCGGCGCGCTCCGGCTCGTCCGTCAGCACGATCAGGGGCCAGCGGGCGAACGCCGGGTGCGACGCGACGCGCGCGGGCGCCTCGGGATCCAGGCCGACGGCCGGCACGCCGACGACCAGGCAGCCGCCGCAGAACACGCGGACCTCCGAGACCCCGGCCGGCAGCTCGGCCGCCGAGAACTCGCGCGGCAGCTCCCGCACCGGATCGCCGAGGCCGAGCCATATGCCCTTCGAGCCCAGGTTGACGGCCGGCCCCGTGTAGTCGAGCGTGTCCATCGACAGGTTGGAGAAGACGTACAGGTCGGTTTCGGGACGCGTGCGCGCCAGCAGGTGCTCGAGCGTGGCCGGAAAGTCCTTGAGGTCGACCGGCCGATCGGTGACGAGCAGGAATTTCGTCAGCGAGAGCTGGCCCTCGCCGAGTATCCGGAACGCGCTCGCCATCGCTTCCCGGGCGTAGCGCTGCTTGACGACGGCCGCGGAGAGCGAGTGGTACCCGGTCTCGCCGTAGGACCAGAGCCGCTCGACGGCCGGCATCACCAGCGGAAAGAGCGGCGAGAGCAGCTCCTGGAGCAGATCGCCGATGAAGAAGTCCTCCTGCCGCGGCTTGCCGACCACCGTCGCCGGGAAGATGGCGTCGCGTCGCCGGGCGATGCGGCCGACCCGCAGGACGGGATAGTCGTGCCGCAGCGAGTAGTAGCCGTAGTGGTCGCCGAAGGGGCCCTCCGGCCGGCGCTCGCGCGGGCGCACCTCGCCGATGAGCGCGAACTCGGCCGCCGCCAGCAGGGGATGCGGCCAGGGGCCCTCGACCAGCCGCAGCCGCTCGCCGGCAATCAGCGAGGCCAGCACCAGCTCGGGCACGTTCTCCGGCAGCGGCGCGACCGCCGCCAGCATCAGCGCCGGGGGGCCGCCCAGGAACGCCGTGACCGGCAGCGCCCGGCCGCGGGCCTCGGCCACGGCGTAGTGGAAGCCGCCGCCCTTGCCGATCTGCCAGTGCATGCCGGTGGTGCGGCGGTCGTGGATCTGCAGCCGGTACATGCCCAGGTTGTGGCCGCGCCCGTCGGGATGCTCCGTGAAGACCAGCGGCAGGGTGATGAACGGGCCGGCGTCGGCGGGCCAGGTCGTCAGCGCCGGCAGGGCGTCCAGGCGCACGTCGTCCGTGACGACGTCCGCGACCGGGCCGCGAGAGCCCCGTTTCGACCCGATGCGGAGCAGCTCCAGTCCCAGATCGCGCGCTCCCCAGAGCTTGGCCGGCGAGGGCGGCAGCACGGTCTCGACGAGCTCGACGAGCCGGCGGATCAGCCGGAACGGCCGTTCGCCGAACGCCAGCTCCGCGCGGCGGGCGGTGCCGAACAGGTTCGTGGCCAGCGGAAAGGGCGAGCCCTGCACGTTCGTGAACAGCAGCGCCGGCCCGCCCGCGGCGATGACGCGGCGGTGGATCTCGGCCGCCTCCAGGTGCGGGTCGACCGGGGCCGCGACCTCCACGAGGTCGCCGTCGCGCCGCAGCCGGTCGAGGAACGCGCGCAGGTCGGGAAAGCTCATTCGGGAAACGGTTGAATTTTCCGGCGTGTTCATACCACAGTACAGCACCCGGGCCGTGCGAGGGAGGTGGCTCATGCTGAAGGTTCGAACCGGCACCCTGGCCGTGGCGTTCGTCATGCTCGCGGCGCTGCCCGCGACGCCGCCGGCGGCCGCCCAGGCCGACGTGACGGTGTACGAAGGGGCGCGGCTGATCGTCGGCGACGGCAGCGAGCCGATCCAGGACGCCGCCTTCGTCGTGCGCGGCACGCGCTTCGAGGCGGTGGGCCGCGCGGGCGACGTGGCGGTGCCGGCCGGCGCCGCGCGCGTCGACCTGAGCGGCCACACGGTCATCCCGGCGCTCGTCGACACGCACGTGCACCTGAGCCGCGAGCGCGAGGCTCTCGTCGAGGACCTGCGGCGCAAGGCGTACTACGGCGTGAGCGTGGCGATGAGCCTCGGCTGGGACGCCCCCGGCGCGCCCTTCGAGGTGCGCGCGGAGACCATTCCCGGCGCGGCGCGCTTTCGCACGGCCGGGCGCGGCATCACCCGGCCGGAGCCGGGCCGCCCGCCGCTTCCGTACTGGATCACGAGCGCGGAGGAAGGGCGGGCCGCCGTGCGGGAGCTGGCGACCCTGGAGGTCGACCTGGTCAAGATCTGGGTCGACGATCGCGGCGGCCGCTACGAGAAGATGACGCCCGAGATGTACGCGGCGATCATCGACGAGGCCCATCGGCAGGGACTCCGCGTCACCGCGCACGTGTTCACGCTCGAGGATGCCAAGGGACTGCTGCGCGCCGGGGTCGACGCGTTCGCGCACGGCGTGCGGGACAGGGACGTCGACGACGAGCTCGTCGAGCTGTGGCGACAGCGGCCGCACGTCGTGCTGGTCCCGAACCTGCCGAACCGCGGCGTGGCGGACGACCTCGGCTGGCTGCGCGAGACGATTCCCCCCGACGAGCTGGAGGCGCTGCAGGCCCAGTACACCGATCGGCCGGACGCCCGGGAGAGCTTCGGCATCCAGGCCCGCAACCTGGCGCGGCTCAACGCCGAGGGCGTGCGAATCGCGTTCGGCACGGACGGCAACGCGGGCTGGACCCCGCACGTCGAGCTGGCCGACATGGTGGCGTCCGGCATGACGCCGCACGAGGCGCTCGTCGCCGCCACGCGGAACTCGGCCGCGCTGCTGGAGCTGGACGACGCGGGCACGGTCGAGGCCGGCAAGAGCGCCGACTTCGTGGTGCTCGAGGCCAACCCCCTGGACGACATCACCAACACGCGCCGCATACACGCGGTCTACCTGCGCGGCGCGCCGGTCGACCGCGCCGCCCTGAGCGCCCGCTGGACGGGCGGCGGGTCGCCGTGACATGGCCGCGGACGACTACGAACGCCAGCTCGAGGAGTGGATCCGCCAGCGGCGCAAGCAGCTGCGCCCGCTGCCGCGGTCGGACCCTGCCCAGCGGCGGGCCGTCGACGGGTGGGTGCGCCTCGTGCCGGGGCTGGTCGCGCTGCACCTGGCGCTGCTCCTGACGCTCCGGGCCCGCCCGGGCTACCTGGCCCTCTGGATCTGGTACGCGGGACCGATCGTCCTCGCCATCCTGACCGCGGGCCTGCTGGTCGCCTCGCTGCGCTCGGCCCACCGCTGGAAGCACGGCGTGAACCACTGGCAGCTCCTGGCGTACGCGGGCCTCATCGGCGTGGTCGCGACGCTGCCCATCTACGACCCGTATCCGTCGTCCTACGACGCGCGGCCCAGCACCGTCGCCTTTCGCGTGCCGATCGACGGCCCGGTGACGGTGGCCTGGGGCGGGTCGACCGCGCCGGTCAACTACCACGTGTTCCTCCCCGACCAGCGCTGGGCGTACGATCTGCTGGTGACCCGCGAGGGGCGCACGTTCCGCACGGACGGCGCCGCGGTCGAGGACTACTACGCCTACGGCCTGCCGGTGTACGCGCCGGCGGCGGGCGTCGTGTTCGCCGCGCGCGACGGCGAGCCGGACGTCGCCATCGGCGCGCGCCGCTGGGGGCTGGCGGGGCTCGGCAACCACGTCGGCATCGAGGTCGGTCCCGCGGAGTACCTGTTCATCGGACACCTGCAGCCCGGCTCGGTCGCCGTCGGCGTCGGCGACCGCGTGGCCGCCGGCCAGCCGCTCGGGCGCGTGGGCAACTCGGGGAACAGCAGCGAGCCGCACGTGCACCTGCACCTGCAGGATTCGATGGATCCGTACTTCGGGGAAGGCATCCCGTTCTTCTTCCACGACTACCGCCACGACGGCCGGCTCGTCGAGCGCGGCATGCCCGAGGGCGGGCGGCGGCGCGGCGAGTACCGCGGCGAGCGCATCGTCCACGTGGGGCCGGCGGATTAGACTGGCATCATGGTGGGGCCGTCCGAAATCGTCGTCATCGGGGTGATCGTGCTGCTGCTGATGCTGATGGGCCGGTCGCGCGGCGACCGGCCGCGGGCGGCGGACGACGCCGGGAGCGCCTGGGAGGTGCGGGCGACCCTCCGGGTTCCCAAGTATCTCGCCAGCGTGCTGCTGGCGCTGGCCACGGCCGCCGCCGTGGCCGGGTTGACCATCTGGCTGCAGTTCCCGGGCTGGGTCAGCGCGTTGTCGGGGGGCGTCGTGGCCGGCGCCGGCGTGGCGGCCGCCCTGCAGCAGGGACGCCGCTCCCGCGGAAGCCGATGACGGCGGTGCGATGACCGAATCCGGCGGATCGACCGCGAACTCCCGCCTCCGCTACGCCGTCGACGAGACGCCGTCGGAAGCGCTGACCCTCGGGCTCAGCCTGCAGGTCGTCACCCTCATCCTGACCCCCATCATCCTCACGCCGATCATCGTGCTCAAGGCGGCGAATCATCCCGAGGGGGTGGAGTGGACCGTGTTCGCGGCCCTGCTGATCTGCGGTATCGCGACCATCCTGCAGGCGCGGCCGCTGGGGCCGATAGGCGCCGGCTATCCCCTCTACATGGGCACGTCGGGCGCGTTCATCGGCGTCTCGGCGGCGGCGCTGGCGGCCGGGGGGCTGCCGCTGCTGGCGACGCTCGTGCTGGTCTCGTCGCTCGTGCAGTTCCTCTTCTCGGCCCGGCTGTCGCTGTTCCGCCGCCTGATCACGCCGACGGTCGGCGGCACGGTGATCATGCTGCTCGCCGTCAACGTGTTTCCCATCACGACGGACCTGCTGGCGGGCGTCCCCGCCGGCGCGGACCCCGGCGCCACGGGCGGGCCGCTGATGGCCTTCGCGGCCTTCGCGGCCATCACCCTGGTGTCCCTCTACGCCCGCGGCGCCACCCGCCTGTGGGCGCCGCTCATCGGCATTCTGGTGGGGAGCGCGGTCGCGGCCGCCACCGGGATGCTGGACTGGACGCCGCTCGTGAACGCCGCCTGGTTCGGCCTGCCCGGGAGCGGATGGCCCGGCCTCGACCTGTCGTTCGATGCGCGGTTCTTCGGCCTGCTGGTCCCCTTCGTCATCGTCACCATCATCGGCGCCATCGAAACCTACGGCGACGCCGTCGCCATCCAGCGGGTCTCCCATCGCACCCCGGTGCCGGTGGACTTCAAGGTCGTCCAGCGCGCGCTGAACGCGGACGGCGTCGGCAATCTGCTTTCCGGCCTCGCCGGCACGGTGCCGAACACCACCTACTCGACCAGCATCTCCATCGGCGACCTGACCGGCGTCGCCGCGCGGCGCGTGGCGCTCTACGGCGGGGTCATCATCGTCCTGACGGCCTTCCTGCCCAAGCTCCCGGCCGTGCTGCAGGTCGTGCCCGATCCGGTCGCCGGCGCCTACCTCTTCGTCCTCATCGTCCTCCTGTTCCGGCAGGGCGTGCGCATGGTCACCGCGGGCGGGTTCGGCTACGAGAAGGGGCTCGTCGTCTGCATCTCGTTCTGGGTCGGGATCGGCTTCCAGAACGGCGTCATCTTCGCCGACCACCTCCCGGCGTGGTCGCGGGGCGTGCTCGACAACGGCATGGCGGCCGGCGGCATCATGGCCATGGCGCTGACGCTGCTCGTGTCCCTGCGGCAGCGCGGCCGGCACGACGTCCTGGAGCCCAGCGTGCGGTCGCTATCCAGGCTGCGCGCGGCGCTGGACGGCGCCGCCCAGGGCGCCGGCTGGGACGAGACGGCCACCAACCGCCTGCAGCTCGCCGGCGAGGAGGCGTTCCTGTACCTGCTCGAGCGCCAGTCCGAGTCGGCGCCGCGGCCCATCCGCATCGCGGTGCGGCCGGTCGACGACGTCCTGCAGATCGAGCTCGTCAGCGGTCCCGACGACGCCAACCTCGAGGCCCGGCTCGGCAAGCTGGACGAGGAGCACGAGATCGTCAGGGACGTCGGGCCGCGCATCCTGCGCCACGTGGCGAAGGAGGTGCGGCACGATCAGTTCTACGATCTCGACGTTCTCACGGTGACGGTGGACACCCGGCCGCTCGTGTGACGGCAGGCGCCGGTCGCGGCCGTCCCTGCTCAGGCGTCCGGCGCCGCAGGCTTGCGCTCCAGCAGGTGCTTGATGACCATCCGAACGTCCTGCTTGACGTCGTCGAGGTTCTTCCTGACGTCGTCGACGTTCCTCCTGACGTCATCGACGCTCTTCCTGACGTCGTCGATGTTCCTGGCGATGGCCCTGTGCGCGTTCGTGTTCTCGGACCGGATCCACTCCAGCCTGACGACCAGCCACACGAGCACCAGCAGTACGCCGGCGCCCTCCAGCGTCATCAGCCTGACCAGATCGCCCATGTGTCAATAGTAGCACGCCATCCCGACGGGGCGTGCGAATGTTGCCACGCGCCGCCCGGCGCCAGCCGCCGGCGGGAGGTCGAGCGTGACGCCGGGCGCACGTTACGGCACCACGCGCGCGCGGCCGATGTGGTTCGTGTCGGTGCCGAACCAGATCTCGCGCGTCGGCGGGTGGTAGTACATGTGGCGCACGGTGCCGCCGCCGCTGGCGATGTCGGCTGCCGCGAAGAACTCCTCGGTGGCCGGGTCGAAGCCGACGAAGCGGTTCGGCCGGACGCCCGACTCCACGAAGTAGAGCCGGTCCTCGGCGTCGACGGCCATGCCGTACGGCCGCGCCTCGGCCCCTCCGGGAACCGCCCACTCCCGGACCTCGCCGCTGGCCGTATCGAGCCGGCCGAGGCGGCCGCCCGCGTAGTCGACGTACCACAGGTGCCCGTTCGATGTCAGGGCGATCCGGCGCGGCCGGGCCTCGGCCCGCGGCAGCTCGAACTCCTCGAGCTCCAGCGTCTCCGGATCGACCGTGGCCAGCCGGTTCGTGCCGAACTGGCAGAACCAGGCGCGGTTGTCCGCGTCGACCACGATGCCGTAGGGCCGCCGGCCGCCGCCCTCCACCGGGATGAGCTCGACGGTGCCGGTCTGCGTGCCCAGCTTGCCGACGAAGCTGCCGATCTGCACCGAGAACCAGATGTCGCCGTTGCGGTCGAAGGTCAGCGTGTGCGGATCCCGCGCGTCGGGGGTCGGCATCATGAACTTCTCGATGGTCCCGGTCTCCGGATCGAGCCGGCCGATGTGCCGCGCGCGGTTGCCGGCGTACCACACGAGCCCGTCGTCGTCGACGATCAGGTTGTGCGGTCCGGTGCCCGGATCCAGCTCGTAGCGCCGGAAGTCGCCCGTCGCCGGGTCGAGGTAGGCCAGGTAGTCGCCCCGCTGGCCGACGAACCAGACGCGCCCTTGACCGTCGACGTACGGATCGCGCGGCCGGGTGTTCTCCCAGGGGACCGCCCATTCGGTGATCTCGATGTCCTCGGCCGCGGCCGTGGCCGCACCGAGCGCGCCGAACGCTCCGAACACGAGGACCGCCGCGAGCACCGCCGGCATTCCGTTTCTCATCGTCAGGCCTCCAGTCGGCGCCACCACGATGCGCCCGCGTCCGTAGAATAGCACCAGGGACTCGGATACCCGCCCTCACGAGCAGAGGAGGCTGACATGACGGGTCGATGGTTGCTGCGGTCGGCGGCGGCGATGGTTGCGGCGGCGTGCCTGATGCCAGGTCTCGCCGCCGGTCAGGAGGCCGCGTCGGGGCCGGAACCGACGCCGCCGCGGACGCCGTGGGGCGATCCGGACCTGCAGGGCATCTGGTCCTACGCCACGTTCACGCCGCTGCAACGGCCGGAGACCCTGGCGGGGCGCGAGTTCCTGACGCCGCAGGAGGTGGCCGCGCAGAACCTGGCCGACGCGACCCGCGCGTCGTCGGAGCGGCGCGGCGAGCTGTCGCGCGACCGCGACCTCGCCCTCGCGTACGACCAGATCTGGTGGGATCGGGGCACCTCGACCGGGCGCACGTCGCTCATCGTCGACCCGCGCGACGGGAGGCTGCCGACCCTGACGCCCGCCGCCGCGCGGCAGCAGGCCGTGCTGCGCGAGCACCGCCGCGACCATCCCTACGATTCCTGGGAGGACCGGCCGCTGCAGGAGCGCTGCATGACGTACCAGCGCGTGCCGCCGGTGCCGTCCGGCTACAGCAACACCTACCAGATCTTCCAGGCGCCCGGGCAGGTCGTCATTCTCAACGAGATGATCCACGACGTACGCGTCGTGCCCGTCGACGGGCGGCCGCGCATCGACGGGCGCATCCGCCAGTGGAACGGCGACGGACGCGGCCGCTGGGAAGGCGACACGCTCGTGGTCGAGACCACGCACTACCGCGACGACACGACCTGGCGCGGGTTCCCGGGCACCCGCGACCTGCGCGCGGTGGAGCGCTTCACCCGCATCGACGCCGACACCATCGACTACCGCTACACGATTCACGACCCGGCGACCTACACGCGCCCCTTCACCGTGGAGCTGCCGCTCACCAGCCCGCCCGGCTACGTCGTCTACGAGTACGCCTGTCACGAGGGGAACTACTCGATCGCCAACGTGCTGGCCGGTGAGCGCGCCCTGGAGGCCGCCGCGAAGCAGGGGCCGTAAATCATCCGCAGGAACAGGAAGTAGGGGCGATCCGATGCGTGCGACAGTGACGATAGCAGTCGTCGTTCTGCTTCTGGTTCCCGGAGCGGGCCGTGGGCGCCTCGTCGCCGGCCAGCAGGATGCGGCCGGTGCGGACGACCCGGTCGCGGTGCTCGTGGGCCGCCTCGACCTGGAACGCTACAAGGCCGTCATCAGGGGCCTGACGCAGTTCGGCGACCGCCGGCAGGGGACCCGCCGCAACCGCGAGGCCGTCGACTGGATCGAGGCGCAGCTCGAGGCGGCCGGCTGCGCCACCGAGCGGCACCATTACACCTACGATCCGCCGCCCCGCCCGCCCGGCGGCGCAGCCGCGGGACGCCGCCGGGCAGGCGCTCGCCCTCTCAACCCGCCCGGACCGATCCCCACCGGCGGTCGCATCGGACGCAACGGCAGCGGTCCGGGCGGCAGCTCGATATTCGGCTACCGCCGCCCAACCGGCGTCGTGCGCGATCCGCTGGCCCAGCCGGACGAGGCCTTGCGCGCGCGCAACCTCGAGGAGCCGACCAACGGCGCGAGGTCGCAGGTCTACTGCACCCGGGTCGGCGCCGCGCGCCCCGACGAGATGTACATCCTGGGCGCGCACATGGACGGCCACGGGTTCGGCGAGGCCGCCGACGACGACGCGTCGGGCACGGCGCTGGTGATGGAGCTGGCGCGCATTCTCAGCGCCCCCGACGTGCGGACCGCCGTGTCGATCCGCTTCGCGCTCTGGAACGACGAGGAGACCGGGCTCAACGGCAGCCGCGCGTACGTCGCGGACCGGCGCGAGCTGCAGGGCGTGGAAGAGCCGCCGGGTTCCGGCCGCTACCCCGAGCCTCGCTGGCTGGGGATGATCCAGCACGACATGATGCTGTTCGACCACGGGGCGCCGGGGCCGGACGGCGAGGTCAGCCCGCGGCAGCGCCGGGAGGCGGACATCAACATCGAGTTCCAGTCGCGCTCGGACCTGGCCGACGCGTCGCGCGAGCTGGCCTTCCGCTTCAAGGCCGCCAACGACGCGTACGCCACCGACTACCCGGCGGCGGTCGGGCCCCACATGACCAACACCGACTCGACCCCGTTCATGAACCTGACGCCGTCCATCAGCCTGCGCGAGAACGAGCGCGGCATGCACATCGGCGCGGGCTGGAACCCCCACTGGCACCAGCCTACCGACCTCTACCGGACGTACGACGACGACGACTTCCGATTGGGACTCAACGCGGCGCAGACGACGCTGGCCGCGATAGCCGAGCTGGCCGGGGCGACGATCATCGCCCCGCGGTAGCAGCTTCAATCAGACGGGGCTGCGC
>JAAXGX010000118.1 GCA_012271165.1 Vicinamibacteraceae bacterium
CCATGTCCTGCTTCACCTTGACCTGGCAGGAGAGGCGCACGCCCTCGCGCTCCTCGCCGCGGCTCAGGTGGCTCCGCTCGGTCGGCAGCACCGCCCCGCCCCCGTCGAGCACCCGCACCTTGCAGACGCCGCAGCTCCCCTTGCCGCCGCACGCTGACGGGATGAACAGCCGGTTGTCGGCGAGCGTGCCGAGCAGGGTGCCGCCGGCCGCGGTGCACAGCGCCTTGTCCGCGTCGCCGTTGACGGTGATGGTCACCTCGCCGGTGGCCACGAGCCGCCGCCGGGCAGCCATCAGCAGGCCGACCAGCGACACGATCACGAACGTGAACATCGCGACGCCGAGGGTGACGGTGACCATCTCCCTTCCGGCTCCTAGAGCTGCACCCCGGCGAAGGCCATGAAGCCGAGCGCCATCAGCCCCACCAGCATGAACGTCAGACCCAGGCCGCGCAGCCCCTCCGGCGGGTTCGAGTAGCGCAGGCGCTCGCGTATGCCGGCCAGGGCGATCACCGCCAGGGCCCAGCCGACGCCCGAGCCGAGGCCGAACACGGCGCTCTCGGCCAGCGTGTAGCTGCGCTCCACCATGAACAGCGACGCGCCCAGGATGGCGCAGTTGACCGCGATGAGAGGCAGGAAGATCCCCAGCGCGGCGTGCAGCGGCGGCGCGAAGCGGTCGAGCACCATCTCGACGATCTGCACCATCGCGGCGATGGTCCCGATGTAGGAGAGGAAGCCGAGGAACGACAGGTCGTAGGCCGCCAGCGACGGGTGCAGCCACGCCATCGCGCCGGGGCTCAGCAGGTGCGCGTAGATCAGGTTGTTCATCGGCACGGTGATCATCAGCACGAAGATGACCGCGCCGCCGAGGCCGACGGCGGTCTTCACCTGCCGCGAGACGGCCAGGAACGAGCACATGCCGAGAAAGAAGGCGAGCGCCATGTTCTCGACGAACATCGCCTTGACCGCCAGGCTCAGGTAGTGCTCCAGCATCACTCGGACTCCACCTGATCGCGCTTCCAGCTCCGGAGCGCCCAGATCAGCAACCCGATGATGAAGAAGGCGGCGGGCGACAGCACCATCAGCCCGTTGGGCGTGTACCAGCCCGCCTCGCTGGCCAGCGGCAGCACCGTCGTCCCGAACACGGTGCCCGAGCCGAGCAGCTCGCGCACGAACGCGGTGATCATCAGGATGGCGCCGTAGCCCAGGCCGTTGCCGAGCCCGTCGATGAGGCTCATGCCGGGCGGGTTCTGCATGGCGTAGGCCTCGGCCCGCCCCATGATGATGCAGTTGGTGATGATGAGCCCCACGAAGACGGTGAGCTGCTTCGACAGCTCGAACAGGTACGCCTTCAGCACCTGGTCGACCACGATCACCAGCGAGGCGATGATGGTGAGCTGCACGATGATGCGGATGTTGGTCGGAATCTGGTTCCGCAGGGCGCTGACGAAGAAGTTCGAGCACATGGTGACGACGACCACCGCCGCGCTCATCACCAGCGCCGTGTCCATGCGGGTGGTCACGGCCAGGGCCGAGCAGATGCCGAGCACCTGCAGGGCGATCGGATTGTTGTTGAACAGCGGGTCGATCAGCGCGTCGCGCGTCTTCGCCATCAGCCGTCCCTCCGCGTCCGCAGCGCCTCCAGGTAGGGGCCGAAGCCCTGCTCGGCAAGCCAGAAGCGCAGCATGTTGGTCACGCCGCGGCTCGTCATGGTGGCGCCGGCCAGACCGTCCACCCGGTACGGGTCGTCCTCGGGCGGCCCCGCCAGCCCCTTGATCACCTCGATGGCCGGGACCCCGTCCGGGCCGAACGCCCTGCGGCCGTTCCACAGGCTCTTCCAGCGCGGGTTGTCCACCTCGCCCCCGAGGCCCGGCGTCTCCTTGTGCTCGTAGTAGGTCAGCCCGCGGATCGTCTCCAGGTCGGCGTCGAGGGCCACGAAGCCGTACAGGATGCCCCACAGGCCGAGGCCGTGGACCGGCAGCACCACCAGGTCGAGCGCGCCCGCGTCGTCGCGCAGCTCGTAGACCAGCGCCTGGTCCGCCACCCGCTGCAACCCCGCGTTGTTGGGCGGGGCGGCCCGGCTGGTGTCGGGGTCGGCCGCGGCGGCGCGCGGATCGAACCCCGCCGGACTGATGTCGGTGGCGGCGCCGGTCTGCCGATCGATGACCACCTGTTGAATCGGCGCGAAGCGCGCCTCGATCTCGTCCGGCTCCAGCGCCTCGTCGGGGGCCGCGAGCCCGGCCGCCACCAGCACGTTGCGCTGCATGTCCAGGGTCTGGTTGGCGACCTGCCGCTCGCGCAGCGCCACCGCGGACGACGACACGACTATGGCGCACACCACGCAGACGATGGCCGCGAAGACCAGGTTGTAGAAGACGCTACCCTGCATGGCGCGCCCTCCGGCGCCGCACGTTCAGTTGGATCGCGACGTAGTCGATGAGCGGCGCGAACAGGTTCATGAACAGGATGGCGAGCATCATCCCCTCAGGATACGCCGGGTTGACGACGCGGATGAGCACGGTGAGCACGCCGATGAGAAAGCCGTAGACGTAGTGTCCGCCGGGCGCCGACGGCGCCGACACCGGGTCGGTCGCCATGTACACGGCGCCGAACGCCCAGCCGCCGATCACGAGGTGCCAGGCGGGGTTCACGTCGAAGAAGGGATTGGTCGCCGACCCGAGCGCGTTCAGCCCCGCCGCCATCGCGATGGTGCCGAGCGTCACGCTCAGCATGATGCGCCACGAGCCGACGCCGGTGCCGACGAGCAGCGCCGCCCCGGCCAGGCACGCGAGCACCGAGGTCTCCCCCATCGAGCCGGGTACGAACCCGATCAGCGCCGGCCACCAGTCGAAGTCGGCCGCCATGTCGGCCGTCCCCCCGAGGGTGGCGGTAGCGAGCGCCGTGGCGCCGCTGACCCCGTCGGTCGCCGTGTCGGCCGCGATCCAGACCGCGTCGCCGGACATCTCCGCCGGGTAGGCGAAGAAGACGAAGGCGCGCGCCACCAACGCCGGGTTCAGCACGTTCATCCCCGTGCCGCCGAAGATCTCCTTGCCAACCACGATGCCGAACGAGATGCCCAGCGCCACCTGCCACAGCGGAATGGTCGGCGGCAGCACCAGCGGGAACAGCATGCCGGTGACGAGGAAGCCCTCGTTCAGCTCGTGCTTCCGCACCACCGCGAACAGCAGCTCCCAGAGCCCGCCGATCGCGAAGGTGACGATCAGGATCGGGACGTAGTAGAGGCCGCCGTGCACCAGGCAACTCGCCAGATCGTCCGGCGCGAAGCCGACGCCGAGCGCCTGCATGACGCCGGTCTGCCACGTGTCCAGCGGCGCCGCGCCGGCCGCGATGGCCAGGTTCGCCTGGTACCCGGTGTTGTGCAGCGCCATCCAGACGCACCCGGCCAGCGCGATGACGACGGTGATCATCATCCGCTTCAGGTCGAGGCCGTCGCGCACGTGCGACGGGCCGGCGGTGACCGTGCCGGGCGTGTAGAGAAAGCTGTCCTGGGCTTCCCAGAGCGGGTACAGGCGCTCGAGCTTGCCGCCCGGCTCGAAGTGATGCGCCTGCGAGTCGAGCAGGCGCCGCAGGAACTTCATGGCGCGATCCGCGCTTGCGGTTCTTTCCCGCGACCTCCGCGCCGGAGGCCCTCGCAAGCACGCCACC
Source organism: Vicinamibacteraceae bacterium (assembly GCA_012271165.1). GTDB lineage: Bacteria > Acidobacteriota > Vicinamibacteria > Vicinamibacterales > UBA8438 > JAAXGX01. The sequence continues at coordinate 3,664 of JAAXGX010000118.1, forward strand.
CGCGCCTCCGGCTCTCCGCGGAGCGCGGGCGTCCGCTGCTTGTGATTTTTTTCTCAAGCGCGGCGTCAAAAAAAGACGGGGACCCGTCCCCGAACTGCAGACCATCGTACCGCCGGCCCTGATGCAAGTCAATTGTCCGGCACGGCGCGTAGTGGTAGATTCCAACCGTCATGGAGACCAGCACGTTGACGTTGCTTGCAGCGGCAGTGGCGGCGCTCGGGTCGGTGGCGGGGCCGCTGGTGCTCTACTTCACCCGGAAAGGGGCGATCAACGACCGGGTCAATGACCGTATCGACCAGGTCCGCAGCGACGTGCACGACGACGTCGACCGGCTCAGTGACCGTATCGACCAGGTCCGCAGCGACGTGCACGACGACATCGGTCGCGTCTACAACCGTATCGAGCAGGTGGATCGAGAGGCCAAGGCGCGTAGCGAGGCGGAGCAGCGCGAGCTCCGGTCGATTTCCCGCGATGTGTCGTTCCTCGCCGGCCGGCAGGCGGAACGGGACGCGCTGCGCGAGCGCTGATCCTGTCGGCGGACGTCAGCCTTCCGCGCGCAGCGTGTCCAGCACGCGCCGCAGGTGCGGCCCGAAGTCCGTCTTGCCGGGGTCGACGAACGTGCAGAGGGCGAGGTCCTCCTCCTCGAGCTCCAGGCAGCCAAGCTCCTCGGCGCGCTCGACGTCGTGCATGACGAGGGCCCGCAGCATCGGCGTGGGCAACAGGTCCATCGGCATCACCCGCTCGTACACGCCGATCGGCACAATCGCGCGCGGCGACCCGTGGGTGGACGTCGTCATCGCGAAGCGGCGCCCGGGAACCAGCCGGGAGGCGAAGGCGCGGATCGCCGAGAAGGTGTCGAAGCCGGGGCCGAGCCAGCCCAGGAACCGGCGCTCGCGCCCCTCCGCCAGCACCGACACCTGCTGGTGATAGCGCCCGAGGTAGCCGTGCACGTCACCCAGCGCGGTGCGGCCGGACAGGACGGAGCCGGAGATGACGCGGTGCTCCACGGCGGCGTCGACCTCCCCGTCCACCAGCGCGGCGGTGGACGCGCCGATCCGCGTCCGGAGCAGGCGGGGGCGCGCGACCGGGGGGCCGCCGAGGGCCGCCACGCGCGACACGTCGAGCACGCCCGTCTCGAAGAGTCGCCCGGCCGCGATGACGTCCTGCACGCCGACGTGCCAGACGACCCTGCCGCGGCCGACCGGATCGAGGGTGTGGATGTGCAGGCCCACGGTGCCGGCCGGATGCACGCCGTCGAACACCTCGTGCCGGACCTGGTTGCGGGCCGACGCCGGCGCGTGCACGCGCACTCCGGGGCCCGTGCAGACGAACACCGGCCCCGGCGTCAGCCGGGCGAGGGCCGCAAGGCCGCGTTCGAACGCACCCTCCCGCCCCTCGAGGATCGCCGCCACGTCCGGCCCCAGCGGGTTCGTGTCGATGGCGGTGACGAATATCGAGTGCGGGCGCATGGCCGGGTCGGCCACCCGTCCGTAGGGCCGGGCCCGCAGCGCCGTCCACTGGCCCGACTCCAGCAGCAGCGCCTGCACCTCGCGCCCGGTCAGCCCGCTCGGGTCGCGCCCCGACCAGGCGTCGAACCGCGCCGCCTCCGGTTCCCGGCCCTCCCGCTCGGCCCGGCTCGGCTCGATGACCACCGACTGCAGCGCCCGCCGCGCGCCGCGGTTGATGGCGACGACGACGCCGGCCGCGGGGGCCGTGTAGCGGACCCCCGGCAGGGTCTTGTCCTCGTACAGGAGCTGGCCGCGCGAGACCGCGTCGCCGACCGCGACGTGCATCGTCGGCCGCAGACCGACGTAATCGTCGGCCAGCAACGCCACCCGGCGCGGCGGTCGCGCGTCCTCGATCGGGCCGGACGGCTGCCCGGCGATCGGCAGGCGCAGTCCACGTGTCACCTGGTGGCGCGGCATGGGGTGTCGGAAGGTGTCAACGCCGCCCCGCACGGCGGCAGTGTCGGGCTCCGGCCGGCGATGCTCGAATCATAGCTGATCATGCGATACTGGTACGCAGTCCGCGCGCGTCCCCTCGCGGCTGGTTCAGCGTGGAGGCAGCAGAGTGCAAGGGGCCGCGGGGCCAGCAAGGGTGGCGGGACTGGAGCGGCGGGGAGGGCGCCGCCGAATGCACGGCGGAGTGCAGGGGCAAGAGCGGACGGCCTCCCTGGTCCCCATCCACAGAGGAGTGGAGTTGATGTCTCGGAACAGCAGAGTACAGGGGCTTGGAGATCGTGACCTTCGCCTTCGCGATGCGCGCCTGGTCGTTCACGTGCTCCGGAACAACGTCACCGCCGAACGCGCCGACCGAAAGCAGCGGAACCGACAACGCATCGCCCAGGTTGTGCGGATCATCAGTGGAACGCCGCCGCCGATGCTCCAATTCTCGACTGATTCAGTCCAGGGCCGACAGCGGGACGTGAGGCGGGTCGGAGATGACATCAGGGCCGCCTTCCACCGATACACCCATGACCTCGCAGAAGCAGTCGACAAACGATGACCCTCGGGTTCCCGAAGTTCTGGACCGATTACCGGAAGATCTACGAGAGATCTACATCGAGGCGATCTCCTTCAAGGGACCCGTTCCGCCGCCGTCGATGTTCGCTGCGTACGAGAAGGTGCTCACCGGTAGTGCCGATCACCTGCTGACACTGACAGAAAACGAGCAACACAACCGGTTCGAGTTGATCAAGCGAGCACAGATCTTCAGCTCGATCTCCTCCTTGGTGAGCATCATCGGAGCCGTGATTATCGCCATCTTCGGGCCCCCGATCGTCGCCGGTCTACTTGGCAGCGCTGGTCTCGTAGCTGGAATCGCAAGTCTCATCGCCAGCCTCCTGGGCAAGGACGAATAGCTCAGTCTTCGGCGGGGCCGGTTCCCCGCCCGCACCGATGCCGCCTGCTCTGTCGACCTGCCAGCCGGCTTTCTCCGACGTCGTGCAGGGCGCCCGCGCCGTCCATCTCTGGGGCGCGCTGGGCTGGCAGGACATCCGCCAGCGCTATCGCCGCTCCCGGCTCGGGCCGTTCTGGCTCACCATCAGCATGGGGGTGCTGGTGGCGGCGCTCGGCGTGCTGTACGCCGGCCTGTTCGACATCGAGGTAGCCGTTTACCTGCCGTTCATCGCCGGCGGCTTCGTCGTCTGGGGCCTCATCTCCGGCCTGATCACCGACGGGTGCACGGCGTTCATCCACGCCGAGAGCATCGTCAAGCAGGTCAACCTGCCGTTGTCGGTCCACGTCTACCGCGTGGTGTGGCGCACACTCATCGTCTTCGCCCACAACGCCGTCATCTTCGTCGTGGTGGCGCTGCTGTTCTCCATCCGCCCGGGCTGGGCCGGGCTGCTCGCGCTGCCGGGCCTGGCCGTGCTGTGCGTGAACGGCGTGTGGGTCGGCCTGCTGCTCGGCCTGGTGTCGGCCCGCTATCGCGACATCCCGCAGATCGTGGCCAGCTTCGTGCAGGTCACCTTCTTCCTGACGCCCATCATCTGGCAGCCCGAGCTGCTGCCCGACCGGGCCCTCGTCCTGGACTTCAATCCGTTCTATCACTTCGTGGAGCTCGTGCGGGGGCCGGCGCTGGGCCGTGCTCCGGAGCTCGTCTCCTGGCTTGCGGCGGCCGGGGTGACGCTGGGCGGCTGGCTCGTCACCCTGGCCCTGTACTGCCGCTATCGCTGGCGGATCGCCTACTGGCTATGAGCGCCACGCCGAGCCTGCACGTCGACGCGGTCACCGTGGACTTCCCCGTCTACGGCGGAGACAGCCGCTCGTTCAAGAACGACCTGCTGCACCGGAGCACCGGCGGCCGCATCGGCCGCTACGCGGGCCGCGGCATGTCCGTGCGCGCGCTCGAGGAGGTGACGCTGGCGTTCGCCCGCGGAGATCGCGTCGCCCTGGTCGGCGCCAACGGCGCGGGCAAGACCACCCTGCTGCGCGTGCTCGCGGGCATCTACCAACCGACGGGAGGAACGGTGCGGCGCCGGGGGCGGGTCGCCTCCCTGTTCAACATCTCGCTGGGCATCGACTTCGACGCCACCGGCTACGAGAACATCGGCACGCGCGGGCTGCTGCTGGGGCTCACCCCGGCGGAGATCCGCGAGCGCACCGACGAGATCGCCGCGTTCACCGAGCTCGGCGACTACCTGGCGATGCCGGTGCATACCTACTCGTCCGGCATGATGCTGCGGCTGGCCTTCGCCGTGTGCACCTGCATCGAGCCCGAGATCCTGCTGATGGACGAGTGGATCGGGGTGGGCGACGCGGCCTTCGTCGAGAAGGCCGAGCGCCGGCTCCAGGCGTTCGTCGAACGCGCCGGTATACTGGTCCTCGCATCGCACAGCGCCGCGCTGATCGAGCGCGTCTGCACCACCGGCGTACTGCTCGAACGGGGTCGCGTCCGCGCCGCGGGACCGATAGACCGCATCCTCCGGCAGTACGCGGGACACGCTTCGTGACATGAACCGGACCGAGAGAATCGCCGTCCTGGTGGCCGGCATGCACCGCAGCGGCACGTCGGCCATCACCCGGGTGCTCGGCATCCTGGGGTGCGACCTGCCGCAGAATCTGGTGGCTCCGCATCCCTCCAACGAACGGGGATTCTGGGAGTCGCAGGACATCGTCGCGCTCAACCGCGACATGCTCGTCGCGGCGGGGACGAAGCTCGAGGACTGGCGGGCGGACGAGTGGCGGGCCTTCGATGCGCGCTGGTACGACTCGCCCCAGGTCGAGCGGTTCCACGACCGCGCGCAGTCCGTCCTGCAGGGCCAGTTCGGCGACAGCCGGCTCTTCGTCGTCAAGGACCCCCGCATCTGCCGCCTGCTGCCGTTCTGGATCGACACCCTGACCCGCTTCGGCGCGCGCGTCCTGGTCGTGTCGCCCATCCGCAACCCGCTGGACGTCGCCGACTCCCTCGAGGCGCGCGACGGCATCCGCCGCCCCATCGGCTGCCTGATGTGGCTGCAGCACGTGCTGAGCGCCGAGGCGGCGTCGCGCGACCTGCCCCGCGCGTTCCTGCGCTACGAGCGGCTCCTCGCCGAGCCGCACGCGGTGGTCGACGGCCTGGAGCAGGTGCTCGGCGTCACCTGGCCGCGGCGCATGAGCGACGCCGACGACGAGATCGACGACTTCCTGTCGTCCGGGTTGCGCCACCACCGCAACGCCGACGACGGCGTGCTCGGCAACCCGCGGATCTCCGCCTGGCTGCGATCGAGCTTCGCTATCGTCGATCGCTGGGCGCAGGGGGAAGCGCAGGAGGGAGACACGGCCGAGCTGGACCGCATCAAGGCGGCGCTGGACGGCGCCATGCCGGCTTTCGACCGCGCCGTGTCGGTGGGCCTGACGACGACCCGCGAGCTGCGCGCGGCGCACGACGAGCTGGACCGGCGGGACGAGCGCATCCGGGGCCTGACCGGGACGGTAGCCGACCGCGATAGGCAGGTCGCCGCGCGCGACGCGCAGGTCGCCACCCTGACCGCCGAACGCGACCGCTACAGGGACGAGGTCGTCCCCGATCGCGAGCGGCGGATGGCGGAACTGAATCACACCCTGGCCGTCATTCTGGGCAGCAGGTCGTGGCGCCTGACCCGGCCGCTGCGGGCCGTCGTGCGCCTCCTTGAGGGATCGCGAGCGCCCCGCGGCGGCGATTCCCGGCGCCTGACCCGGCCGCTGCGGGCCATCGTGCGCCTGCTCCAGGGGTCGCGAAGCGCCGGGTGGCGGGCGGCAGACGCCGGCCGGCGGCCGCTCGCGCTCGCGCGGAAGTTCCTGTTCCACGCGCGCACGTACGGGCCGCGATCGGCGTTGCGCCATACGCGGTTCTTCATCGCCGCGCGCCTGCCCGGCGCCCGGCGGCGGCGCGCGCGCAACGCCGCGGCAGCCGCCGTCACGCCGGCCCCGCCGGCGCCGGACACCCCGCCGCCGACGCGGTGGCCGCCCGCCGCCGCGTCACGGCCCGCGGCGGCGTCCCGCCTCGCCACGGCGCCGCCAGCCGCCACCGCGCCGGCGCGCGAACGGAAGAGACCGTGCCCACCGGCCGCGATGCTGGTCCGGAGCCTCGACGACGGCGGCCTGGAACGCGTCGTCGTCGACCTCGCCGGACAGTTCCAGCAGCAGGGGAT
>JAAXGX010000130.1 GCA_012271165.1 Vicinamibacteraceae bacterium
GCGCGGGGCGAAGGGGTCCCCGCAAGCGAACGCCGGGGGTTCGGGGCAAAGCCCCGTCTGATCGAAGCCCACGGCGCACCCTCAGCGCCGGGTGAGCTTGCGGAACGCGCCGCGCCGCGACGGGTCGGCCGCGGGGCCGAGGCGGCGGCGGCGGTCGGCCTCGTAGTCGGCGTGGTTGCCCGCGAACCAGACTGCCCGGCCGCCCTCCTCGAACGCCAGGATGTGGGTCGCGATGCGGTCGAGGAACCAGCGGTCGTGGCTGACGACGACCGCGCAGCCGGCGAAGGCGACCAGCGCGTCCTCGAGGGCGCGCAGCGTGTCGACGTCCAGGTCGTTCGTCGGCTCGTCGAGCAGCAGCAGGTTCGCGCCGCCCCGCAGCAGCTTCGCCAGGTGCACCCGGTTGCGCTCGCCGCCCGAGAGCGCGCCCACCGGGCGCTGCTGGTCGGCGCCCCGGAAGTTGAACCACGACACGTAGGCGCGCGAGGCCACGGTGCGGCGGCCCAGCGTCAGCTCGTCGCCGCCGCCCGAGATCTCCTCCCAGACCGTCCGCTCCGGATCGAGCGCGTCGCGCGTCTGGTCGACGTAGCCCGCGCGCACCGTCTCGCCCAGCCGCAGCGTGCCGGCGTCCGGCGCCAGCTCGCCCGCGATGAGGCGCAGCAGCGTCGTCTTGCCGGCGCCGTTCGGCCCGATGACGCCGGCGATGCCCGCCGGGGGCAGCGTGAACGACAGGTCGTCGATCAGCAGCCGCCGGCCCAGGGCCTTGCGCAGGCCGACGGCCTCGACGACGACCTCGCCCAGCCGCGGGCCGGGCGGGATGGTGATCTCGGCCGTCTCGATGCGCTGCGCCGGGTCCTCGGCGAGCATTCGCTCGTAGGCGCTCAGCCGCGCCTTGCCCTTGGCCTGCCGCGCGCGCGGCGCCATGCGGATCCACTCGAGCTCGCGCTCCAGCGTGCGCCGGCGCTTCGCCTCGCGGCGGGCCTCGAGCGCCAGCCGGCGCTGCTTCTGCTCCAGCCAGGACGAGTAGTTGCCCTCCCACGGGATGCCCGCGCCGCGGTCGAGCTCGAGGATCCAGCCGGCCACGTTGTCGAGGAAGTAGCGGTCGTGGGTGACCGCCACGACCGTGCCCGGGTACTGCGCCAGGAAGCGCTCCAGCCAGGCCACGGCCTGCGCGTCGAGGTGGTTCGTCGGCTCGTCGAGCAACAGCAGGCCGGGCGCCTGCAGCAGCAGCCGGCACAGCGCCACGCGGCGCCGCTCGCCGCCCGAGAGCGTCGCCACCGGCGTCTGCCCCGGCGGCAGCCCGAGCGCGTCCATCGCCATCGCGACGCGCGCGTCGAGGTCCCACGCCCCGGCCGCGTCGATCGCGTCCTGCAGCCGGCCCTGCTCCTCCATCGCCGGCCCGTAGTCGGTGAGCCCCGACGAGAGCGACGCGGTCACGGCGTCGTACTGCTTGAGGAGGCTCCGGGCGTGGGCCACGCCCTCGTCGACGAGGGCCGCCACCGTCCGCGAACCGTCCAGCCGCGGCTCCTGCGGCAGGTAGCCGACCGTGACGCCGGGGGCCGGGAACGCCTCGCCCTCGAACTCGGCGATCTCGCCGGCCATGATCCGCAGCAGCGTGGACTTGCCGGCCCCGTTGAGGCCGAGGACGCCGATCTTGGCGCCGGGCAGGAACGACAGCCAGAGGTCGCGCAGCACGGGCTGGCCGCCGGGAAGGACCTTGCCGAGGCCCTTCATCGTGTAGACGAAGCGCGGCTCCATGCGGCGGCCCGCGTGCGGACGGTCAGCGCAGGGTGAAGTCGGCCTCGGTGACGCCCCCCGCGGTCACCGTGACGGTCTGCGCGTCGCCCTCGTAGCGCTCGTGCCAGATGGACAGCTCGTACGTCCCGGGCGGGACGTCCGCGATCTCGAAGCGCCCGTCGGCGGCCGTCACCGCCGCCACGTCGTTGGTGACGTAGATCCAGCCGCGCATCCAGCCGTGCGAGTCGCACTCGATGCGCACGACGCCCGGCCGCCGCAGCGGGCGGTTGACGTTCAGGCCGGGAAACGGCAGCGCGATGTTGAACAGCGTGCGCTGGCGGTCGTCGTAGGCGTGCGTGGAGTGCAGCGTGTCGTCCTCGCTCGTGATGGCGAGCTGGCTGCGGGTGCGGGCCACCTGCACGCGCGGCACGAAGAAGCAGCCTGCGTTGTTGATCGACGGCGCGGGCGGGTCCGCGCTCCATTCCAGCCCCGGGACGAGCACCACCGCGTTGGCCACGCCGCCGGACGGGTCCACCAGGGTCGCCTGGTCCTCGATCTCGTTGCCGCAGACGGCCTGGTCGGTGTCCACCTCGACCATGACCCGCGCGGGGACGGTGTCGACCGTGACGCGGCCGGCCAGCGTGCCGCCCTGCTGCTCCCCGCGCACCAGCGCCGTCAGCCCGGCCACGGCCAGGCACCCCGCAATCGCCGCCGCCAGCGGTCGTCTCATCGCGTTTCCCCCTAGCTGGCCGGCACGACGGCCGGCAGGTCGGGCGTGAAGTCCTCGCCCGGGTTGATGAACCGGTTGCGCTCGAGGCGGTACTGCGTGTCGTGGAGCTGGCGGTAGCGGCCGTCGGCCGCCAGCAGCTCCGCGTGCGTGCCGCGCTCGACGATCTCGCCCGCCTCGAGGACCAGAATCTGGTCGGCCGTCTGGATGGTCGAGAGGCGGTGCGCGATGACGAACGTCGTGCGCCCGGCGCGCAGCGCCTGCAGCCCGTCCTGAATCATCACCTCGCTCTCGCTGTCGAGGCTCGAGGTCGCCTCGTCGAGGATCAGGATCCGCGGATCGGCCAGGATGGCGCGCGCGATGGCCACCCGCTGCCGCTGGCCGCCCGACAGCTTCACGCCGCGCTCGCCCACGACCGTGTCGTAGCCGTCCGGAAACTGCTCGATGAACTCGTCGCAGTGGGCGATGCGGCTCACGGCGCGTATCTCGTCGGGCGTGGCCTCCGGCTTCGAGAAGCTGATGTTGGCCGCGATGGTGCCGTCGAACAGGAAGTTGTCCTGCAGCACGACGCCGACGAACGAGCGGTAGTCCCGCAGACGGACCGCCCCGACGTCGCGGCCGTCCACCAGCACGCGTCCCGACGTGGGCTGGTTGAACGCCAGCACCAGGCTGATCAGCGTGCTCTTGCCGGACCCGCTCGACCCGACCAGCGCGGTGGTGGTGCCCGGCGGGGCGCTCAGCGACACGTCGCGCAGCACCGGCACGCCCTTCTCGTACTCGAACCAGACGTGCTCGAGGCGCACCCCCCCGTCCATCGCGTCCACCGCCGCGCGCACCTCGTCCTCCTCGTCCTCGGTCGGCGTGGCCTGGATCTCGCGGATGCGGTCGAGGCCGGCGAACGCCTCCGTGATCTGGGTCCCGATCGACGAGATCTGGACGATGGGCGCGATGACCAGGCCGGTGAAGATCAGGTACTGCACCAGCGCCCCGACCGTCCAGTAGCCGGCCATCAGCGCCTGCCCGCCGAGCACGATCATCAGCGCGCCGATGGTCCCCATCACCAGGGTGGCGACCGAGGAGACCGCGGACACGCCGGTCACGGACTTCGCCACGTTGCGGAACAGGCGGTGCGCCCCGCGGGCGAAGACGATCTGCTCGCGCTTCTCGACCGTGTAGGCCTTCACGACGCGGATGCCGCCCAGCGTCTCGCCGAGCCGCCCCGTGACCTCGGCGTTGATCTTGCCGCGCGCCCGGAAGATCGGCCGCAGCCGGGAGAAGGTGAGCGACATGAAGGCGCCGAAGACGACCAGGATCACCAGCGTCACGCTGGTGAGCCGCCAGTTGAGGTAGAAGAGCCAGCCGAGCGCCAGCACGCTCGTGACCACGCCGCCGAAGAGGTGCACGAGCCCGGTCCCCACCAGGTTCCGGATGCCCTCGGCGTCGGTCATGATGCGCGAGATGAGCACGCCCGTCTGGGTCGCGTCGAAGTAGCGGATGGGCAGGCGCGTGACGTGCGCCATGACCTGCTTGCGCACCTCGGTGATGGCGCGCTGGGCGGCGACGCCCAGGAGCTGCGAGAGGCTGAACGAGGTGCCGGCCTGCACGACCGTCGCGCCCACCGCCACGCCGGCCAGCAGCAGCAGCTCGTCGGAGCGGCCGCCCGGGATGACGTCGTCGATGACGTAGCGCGTCATCGCCGGCAGCACGAACCCCGCCCCGCGGCTCACCAGCATCAGCAGCAGCCCCAGTGCCAGGCGGTACCGGTAGCGCCAGATCAGCGCGCGCGCCTCCTGCCACGCGCCCGCGGTCAGCCGCCTCTTCGCTTCAGCCATCGGCCCGCTACAAGCTTAGCAGGCGCTGCGGGACACCGGCCGAGCGTCCGATAACCCGGACGTTGCGGCCGGAAGCGCGCCGGCCGACGTCGCCAATCGCGGCAAGCAAGGAGCGATGCGATGCGGATGCTGATGGTCACCGGGTTGCTGATCGCCGTGGCGGGCGCGCCGAGCGCGGAGCAGGGCCTCGGGCCGCAGCCCGACCGCGCCGCGGCCCGGCACGTCACGGTCTCGGGCGTGCGGCTGGAGCGGGCGGCCACCGGATCCTACTGGGTGCGGGGCACCGTCCGGAACAGCGGGTCGCGGGTGCTCGACGGGGTCTACCCGCGCGTCTGGGCCCGCTTCCACGGCCCCGACGGGTCGCTGCTGTTCGAGGACTACGACTATCTCGCCAGGGCCCTGCCGATCGGCCAGCGGCGCGGCTTCGAGATCCTGCTCCTAGCGCCGCACGTCGCGGACGGCTGGGAGTACTACGAGCTCGGGTTCACCGTCGAGGAGCGCCGGCCGGTGCGCTGCGCGGGCTGCGGCACCCGGCGTCGCTAGCCCACGATTAGGCCTCGTCGTCGTCCTCGCCGCGCCGGAGGCCGAGCTGCCAGCGGCAGCGCGCCCGCAGCAGCGACCGCGTCATCCAGCGCTTCGGGTTCCAGCGTCCGGGCGCGACGTGGGTGGCGTAGTAGAGGAACGCGCTGTCGTGGAACGCCCGGACCGCGGCGGGCGCCGCCGTCCGGCGCGTGCCGCCGGTGACGTGCTGCACCCGGGCCTCGGGCACGTAGCGCACCGTCCAGCCGGCGTGGCGCAGGCGGCAGCAGAGGTCCGCGTCCTCCCAGTACAGGAAGTAGCGCTCGTCGAACCCGCCCACCGCGCGCAGGGCGGCGCGCCGCGCCAGCATGCACGCGCCGGACAGCCAGTCGACCTCGACAGCCAGGCCCGGCCTCTCGAGCTCCGCGTCGGAGAGCGAGCCCGGGGCCATCCCGGCCCGGGGAAACAGGCGGGCCAGCAGCGACGAGCGGCCGAAGGCGCTCAGCCCCAGGCGCGGGTCGCCGAACACGCGCGGCCCGGCGACCGCGCAGTCGTCGTGGCTCCCGAGCGCCTTCGCGAGCGTGCTCACGGTGGCCGGCTCGATCAGGCAGTGCGGGTTCACGATCAGGACGAGCGGCCCGCGCGTCTTCGACAGGCCCTGGTTCACGGCCGCGCCGAAGCCGCGGTTGCGCCGGTTGCGGATCAGGTGGCAGTTCGCCCCGCGCTTGGTCGCGAACCCGTCGCTGCCGTCGGACGACCGGTTGTCGACGACGGCGACCTCCCAGGCGCCGGGCATGTTGGCGAAGAGGGCGTCGAGGTTGGCCCGGAGCTGCGCTCCGCTGTTCCAGTTGACGACCACCACCGACACGTCCGGCTTCATCCCGCCGGCGAGTATGACATGTTTCGCACGCTTCCCCTGTCCTTGACAGCTCGGCGCGCGGGACGGCTACACTTACGGGCCTTGCTCGGCCATCTGCTCGTCACGGGCGGCTGCGGGTTCATCGGCGCGAACCTCGTGCGGCGCGTCGCGGCGCGCGGCCTCGCCCGGACGATCCGCGTCGTCGACGACGAATCGCTCGGCTCGCGCGATGCCATCGCCGGCGCCGGCGCCGAGTTCGTGCCGGGCGACATCCGGGATGCCGACCTGCTGCGCCGCGCGCTGCGGGGCGTCGACGCCGTGGTGCACCTCGCCGCCGACACCCGCGTCATCGACTCGATCGCCGACCCCGCCCGCAACTTCGACGTCAACGTCGTCGGCACGTTCCGCCTCCTCGGGCTCATGCGCGAGGCGGGCGTGCCGCGCCTCGTGAACGCCTCCACCGGCGGGGCGATCCTCGGCGAGGCGCCGCCGCCCGTCCACGAGGACATGCCGCCCCGGCCGGCCTCGCCCTACGGAGCGGCCAAGGCCGCCGCCGAGGCGTACTGCTCCGCGTTCGCGCAGAGCTACGGCCTGCACGCCGTCTCCCTGCGCTTCTCGAACGTCTACGGCCCGCTCTCGTTCCACAAGGGCAGCGTGGTGGCCGCGTTCATGCGCCGCATCCTCGACGACGCCCCGCTGGTCGTCTACGGCGACGGCAGCCAGACGCGCGACTACGTCTTCGTCGAGGACCTGTGCGACGGCATCGTCGCGGCGATGACGGCAGGCGCCGCGGGCACGTTCCAGCTCGGCAGCGGCAGCGGCACCACCCTGACCGCGCTCATCGAGCGGATCGCCGCGGTGACGGGCCCCGCGCACCGGCCGCGCGTGCGCCACGAGCCGTTCCGCGCGGGCGAGATCCGCCACACCTGGACCGACGTGACGAAGGCGCGCGAGCGACTGGGCTGGACGCCGCGCACCGCGCTGCCCGACGGGCTGGCCCGCACCTGGGCCTGGTTCCGCGAGCAAGGCGCGCACGGCGCTGCGCCGGCGCCGAAGTAGACTGGAGAGCACATGCTGCGCACCACGCGCGCGGTCGCCCTGGCCGCCGCCGTGCTCCTCGCGGGCGCGCCGCGCGCCGCTGCGCAGGACGCCGCCGGGCTCCGCCTCCGCTTGCCGGTCGGCTGCGACATCGGGGGCGACTGCTGGTTCCGGCAGTACATGGACCTCGACGCCGGGCGCACCTACCACGACCACCGCTGCGGCCTGCGGGCCTCCGAGGGCCACGCGGGCACCGACATCGCCCCGACCGATCCGGACGGGGCGCCCATCGCCGTGCTGGCGGCCGCCGCGGGCACGGTGGTGGGCGCGCGCGACGGCATGGACGACAGCCCGCTGCGGGACGGCGACGACAGCCGGCGCGGCCGCGAGTGCGGCAACGGCGTGCGGATCGACCACGGCGGCGGCTGGTCGTCGCAGTACTGCCATTTGCGCCGCGGCAGCGTCACGGTCGGCCGCGGCGACGCGGTCGCGGCGGGCGACGTGCTGGGCGCCATCGGCAGCTCCGGCGCGTCGGACACGCCGCACGTGCACTTCCAGGTCGAGCGCGACGGCGTGCCCGTCGACCCGTTCAGCGGCGCGCAGGCCGCCAGCCCGCCGCGCTGCGACGCCGCCGGCGCGCCGGGCCGCGGGCTGTGGCGGGCGCCCCGCGCGGAGGCGTTCGCCGCCTACCGCCCCACCGTCGTCTTCCGCGCCGGCCTGACCACCGGCCCGCCGGACCGCGACCGGGCCCGCCACGAGGGCTACCCTGCCGCGGCGGACGTGACGGCGCCCGCGCTGGTGGGCTACGTCCTGGTGCTCGGCGCGGCCGGGGGCACGACCATCGACACCTTCATCAACGCGCCGGGCGGCGAGCGCATCTTCGAGAGCCGCGCCGTCGTCGAGCGCGACTTCGCCGAGTACTTCAACTTCGCGGGCAGGCGCCCGCCGGCGGACGGCTGGTCCCGGGGTGCCTACCGCGCCCGCTTCGTGGTCTCCGGCCCGGACGGCGACGTGCGCGCCGAGGCGACCGCGCGGCTCGCGCTGGAGTAGCGCCGCTGCCCGCTGCCGCGCCCGAGCCCGACCGGCAATCGGCGGCCGCCCGGCCCGCTGCCCACCGGCCCGCGCTCGGCTTCATGATCGTCGGCGCCCAGAAGTGCGGCACCACGGCGCTGGCCCGCTTCCTCGCGCAGCACCCGGCCATCGCCATGGCGGCGCCCAAGGAGGCCCACCTGTTCGACGCGCCGGACTACTCGCCCGCCTGGACGCCGGCCGAGATCGACGCCCGCTACGCCCCGTTCTTCGCGCACGCCGGCGGCCAGCCCCTGCGCGGCGAGGCCACGCCCATCTACCTGTTCCTGCCCGGCATCGCCCGCGAGCTGCGGCGCTACAACCCCGACCTGAAGCTCATCGTGCTCGTGCGCGACCCGGTCGAGCGGGCCATCTCCCACTACTACATGGAGCGCAACCGCGAGCGCGAGCGGCGGCCGCTGTGGCTGGCGCTGCTGGGCGAGCCGTTCCGGCTGCGGCGGCGCGACCGCGCGCGGCGGGACGCGGCCCTGCGCGTGCACTCGTACCGCCGGCGCGGCCTGTACAGCCTGCAGCTCCGCAACCTGTACCGCAGCTTCGACCCGCGGCGGGTGCTCGTCGTGCGCGCGGAGGACCTGCTGCGGCGCCACGACGCGGTCCTGCGGCGCGTCTTCGCCTTCCTCGGCGTGGACGACGGCGTGCGGATCGCCCCCGAGATCGTCTACCCGACCGACCGCGGCGGCCGCCGGCACCGCCTCGCGTCCTGGCTGCTGCGCCTCTCCTACCTAGCCGAGCGCCGCCGCTGGCAGGCCCTGCGGGGCGGCGCAGCCACTACGCCCGCTCCCGATCCACCAGCCACTGGTACACCAGGCCCGTCACGTCCATGGTCACCCTCACCATGGTAATATGTGACACCCTGACACTGGCGACGGCATGGCGGCAATGCACGCTTCCAGGAGGTCCACCGGGTCAGTCGAGAAGCTTGAACAATGAAGATCGTCGTGCTCGGTGGGGACGGTTTCTGCGGTTGGCCCACCGCCCTGCACCTCTCGGATCTGGCCCATGACGTGCTCATCGCCGACAACCTGTCGCGTCGCCGGATTGACGACGAGCTGGGCGCGTCGAGCCTCACCCCCATCCGGCCCATCGCGGAGCGCCTCGAGGTCTGGCAGTCGCTCGCGGGCCGCACGCTGCGCTTCGTCGAAGCCGACGCCTGCCGCTTCGACGTCCTGGTCGAGTTGCTCCGCGCCGAGCGGCCGGACGCCGTGGTGCACTTCGCCGAGCAGCGCGCCGCGCCGTACTCGATGAAGTCGCCGGCGCACAAGAACTACACCGTCCAGAACAACGTCACGGCCACGCACAATCTGCTGAACGCCATCGTCGAGACGGGCGGCGAGACCCACCTCGTCCACCTCGGCACGATGGGCGTCTACGGCTACGGCCACGACGAGCCGGTGGTGCTGCCGGACGGCTACCTCGACGTCCGCTTCGACACCGCCGACGGGCGCGAGGCGACCGACAGCATCGTCTACCCGCCCAGCCCCGGCTCGGTCTACCACATGACCAAGGTGCTGGATGCCCACATGTTCCAGTACTACGCGAAGAACGACCGCCTGCGGATCACCGACCTGCACCAGGGGATCGTCTGGGGCACGCAGACCGTGCAGACGCGCCGCGACGAGCGGCTGATCAACCGCTTCGACTACGACGGCGACTACGGCACGGTGCTCAACCGGTTCCTGATGCAGGCGGCGGTCGGCTACCCGCTGACCGTGCACGGCACCGGCGGCCAGACGCGCGCCTTCATCCACGTCCAGGACACGTGCCGCTGCATCGAGCGGGCCGTGGCCAGCGCGCCGCCGCGCGGGGCGCGGCCGCGCATCATGAACCAGATGGCGGAAGCCCACCGCCTGCGCGACCTGGCCGCGCTGGTCCAGCGCATGACGGGCTGCGAGATCGCCTACCTGCCGAACCCGCGCAACGAGCGGGCCGAGAACGACCTGCTGGCCAGCAACGACGCGCTGCGCGCGCTCGGCTGGGAGCCGATCACCCTCGGGGAGGGCCTGATGGCGGAGGTCACCGACATCGCCCGCAAGTACGCCCACCGCTGCGACCGCACGAAAATCCCGTGCACCTCCTACTGGACCCGGGAACGGGCCGAGGCGGCCACGCCCGTCGCTGCCGCCGAATGAGCGGCGGCGGGCCGGCATCCTCATGAGCCAGGCCGCCGCCGCCGTGGCGTTTCCGGCGCTCGACGCGGACCTGGACGGCGCGCCGCCCGGGCCGCCGAAGCGCGTCTGCATCGCCACGCCCGACATCCTCGGCCCGATCAAGAACGGCGGCATCGGCACCGCCTACCACCACGTCGCGCGCAAGCTGGCCGCCTGGGGCCACGAGGTGGTCATCGCCTACGTCAACGCCAACGCCGCCGACGCGGCGCAGATGGCGGCCGCCCGCGACTTCTACGCCGGCTTCGGCGTCGGCTTCGAGCCCATCGTGCCCTGCCCCGCCAGCGACAGCCCGCTCGCGCGCGGACCGGCCCCCACCTGGGCGCTCCTCGCCTGGCTGCGCGCCCGCGAGCGGCCGTTCGACCTCGTGCACGTCTCCGAGTGGCGGGGCCTCGGCTACGGCCCCCTGCTGGCCAAGGCGCTCGGCCTCGACTTCGGGACGACGCACTTCGTGGTCAAGGGCTCGTCGCCCACCCTCTGGTCGCTGGAGGGCAACCGCCAGCTCGTCTCGACCGAGGCCGAGCTCGGCTGGGTCTTCATGGAGCGCCGCAGCGTCGAGCTGGCCGACACGGTCATCTGCGGCAGCGCCCACCTGCTGGGCTGGATGCGCGCCGCCGGCTACGACCTGCCCGCCCGCGCGTTCGTCTGGCCCAACGTCTTCCCCGCTCCCGACCCGGAGCCGGCCGCCGCAGCCGCCCGCGCGGCGCGCGACGGCGCGCCGCTCCGCGAGGTGGTCTTCTTCGGGCGGCTCGAGCCGCGCAAGGGGCTGGTGCTGTTCGCCGACGCCGTCTCGCGGCTGGCGCGCCAGGGGAGGGCCCCGGCGCGCGTCAC
The DNA here is from genome assembly GCA_012271165.1 of Vicinamibacteraceae bacterium. Taxonomy (GTDB): domain Bacteria; phylum Acidobacteriota; class Vicinamibacteria; order Vicinamibacterales; family UBA8438; genus JAAXGX01. The sequence goes on from JAAXGX010000130.1 coordinate 10,795, forward strand.
GTTCCTCGGCAAGCCGGTCGACAGCTTCGACGCGACGGCGTTCATCGAACGCGCCGCGCAGGGCTGGCCCGGCGAGGTGCGTTCGCTGACGGACCACGGGGCCGCCGAGGCGGTCGCCTACCTGGCGGCCGAGCCGGGACGGCTGGCCGTCATCCCCTCGCTGCTCGAGAACGCCTCGATCGCCGTCACCGAGTGCCTGCAGGCCGGCATTCCGTTCGTCGCCGCGGCGACGGGCGGGACGCCCGAGCTGGTCGACCCCGCCGACCACGCCCGCGCCCTGGTCCCCCCCGACCACGCCGCCCTGGGTGATCGGCTGGCCGAGCTGGCCGCCGCGCCGTTGCGCGCCGTCCGGCCGCGCCGCGACTTCGCCGCCGCGCTCGACGTCTGGCGGCGCTGGCACGCCCAGACCGCCCCGTTCGCCGCCGCCGTGGAAGGCTTCGCCGCCCGCGCCCGGGCCGCGGCCCGGGCGACGCCGCGGGTCACCGTCTGCCTCGTCCACCACGAGCGCCCGGCGCTGCTGCGCATGGCCGCCGACAGCGTGCTCGCCCAGGACTACGCCAATCTCGACGCCGTCCTGGTCGACGACGGCAGCGAGAGCCCGGCGGCGCGCGCCGCGCTCGACGCCATCGAGGCCGACTTCGCCGCCCGCGGCTGGCGCGTCGTCCGCCAGGAGAACCGCTACCTGGGCGCCGCCCGCAACGCCGCCGCGGCGGCGGCCGAGGGCGAGTGGCTGCTGTTCCTGGACGACGACAACGTCCTGTTTCCCGACGCCGTCTCGCGCCTGGTGCGCGCCGCCTGTTTCTCCGGGGCCGACTGCGTGCCGGCCGCCAGCATCCGCTTCACCGGCGACGGCGACCCGCGCATCGACGCCGCGTCGCACGAAGCGACAATCCGTTTCCTGGGCGCCGCACGGGCCTGGAACCGCATCCGCAACGTCGCCGGCGACGCCTGCGCCCTGATCCGCCGCGACGCCTTCGAGGCAGCCGGCGGCTTCACCGACGTCTACGGCCTCGGGCTCGAGGACCTGGAGCTGTTCAACCGCCTGATGGTCGCCGGCCGCCGCATCGAGCCGCTGCCGGATCCGGTGTACTACTATCGCAAGCACGCCGCGGCGAGCATGATCGACATGATGGAGGACGGCTACCAGGCGGAGGCCTGCCGCGCCCGCGCGCTGGGACCGCACCTGGAAGGGCTGCCGGCCGACGAGCGGGCGTACGGCGCCTACACCTGCGCCACGACCCGCAGCCTCGCGGCCACCCGGCGCAAGCTGGCCGATCGCGGGCGGCGGCTCGCCGCCCGGTGGCACGATCTCGAGGCCGCCCGGCGGACCCTGGTCGAGCGGAGGCGGCTCCTCGATACCACCCGGGCGCAGCGCGACGACGCCCAGCGACAGCGCGACACCGCTCAACGACAGCGCGACGACGCCCGGCAGACCGTCGCCGGGCAGGCGGCGCGGATCGCGGAGCTGGCGGCCGACCTGGACGTCGCGCGGCGCGGGCACCTCCTGGCGCTGGCGCGGCGCGGGCGGCGGCTCGGGTTCGAGGCCCTGGAGGCCGTCGTGCGGCCCAACCCCGAGTGGCTCGCCGCCGCGCGCGCGCGCGGCGCCGGGCCGGCCCTGGAGCTGCGCCGCAACGGACGGGCGCTGGCGCGCGCCGCCGTCCCCGCCGCGGACGAGGACACCCTGCGCATTCCGGTCCCGGCGTCGCGGCGCGGCGCCGCCGAGGCGCTCTACAGCGTCCACGACGCCGCGACCGGCGTCGGGCTGGCCGCGCTCACCGCGCCCGCGATCTGGCGCGCCCGACGCGTGCAGGGCGCGGTCGAGAGCCGGCCGCGACCGCAGATCCGCGGCTGGCTGCTCGACACGACCCGCCCCGAGCGGCGGCGGCGCGTCGCCATCGAGCTCGACGGCCGGCTCCGCGACGTGATCGTCGCCGAGGAGCCGCGCAGCGACATCGCGCGCTGGAAGGGCACGGACGGGCAGCACGGATTCCTCTGGCGCGTCCCCGCACTCGAGGCCGAGGGGGCGCGGGTGGACGTCTTCGACGCCGACACCGGCCGGCCGCTGCGCGGCTCGCCCGTGCACGTCGCGGGCGGGCGGGCCACGGCGGCCGGGGATGACGAGGCATGAGCGACGCGCCTGGCGCGGCGGACGCCGGCCGGGGCGCGGCCGCCTGGCCGACCCTCGACACGGACCTCGAGGGCGCGGCCGGCGCGCCGGCCGCGCGGCCCAAGCGGGTCTGCATCGCGACGCCGGACATCCTCGGCCCCATCAAGAACGGCGGCATCGGCACCGCCTATCACCACCTGGCGCGGCAGCTCGCGGCCTGGGGCCACGAGGTCGTCATCGCCTACGTCAACCACAACGCGGCCGACGCCGCGCAGATGGCCGCCGCCCGCGCCCTCTACGCCCGCCACTGCATCGCCTTCGAGCCCGTCGTGCCCCGCCCGGCCGCGGATACCCCGCTGGCGCGGGTCCCCGCGCCCGGCTGGACCATGCTCGACTGGCTGCGCGCGCGCGAGCGGCCGTTCGACATCGTCCACGTCCCCGACTGGCACGGGCTCGGCTACGGCGCGCTGCTCGCCAAGTCGCTCGGCCTGGCGTTCGGCGACACGCACTTCGTCGTCATCGGCCACTCGCCCTCGCTGTGGGCCACCGAGGGCAGCCGCCAGCTCGTCCACACGGAGGCCGAGCTCGGCTGGGTCTTCCTGGAGCGGCGCAGCGTCGAGCTGGCCGACACGTTCGTCTCCGTCAGCGCGCACCTCATCGAGTGGATGCGCGACGCCGGCTACGCCCTGCCCGCACGGTCGTTCGTCTGGCCCAACGCGTTCCCCCCGCCCGACCCGGCGCCGGCCGCCGCGGCCGCGCGCGCCGCGCGCGCCGGCGCGCCGCTCGAGGAGGTGGTCTTCTTCGGCCGGCTCGAGCCGCGCAAGGGCCTGCTGCTGTTCGCCGACGCGGTCGACCGCCTCGTGCGCCGGGGCCGGGCGCCGGCCCGCGTCACCTTTCTCGGCGGCCGGTCGCCGCGCGTCGACGGTCCCGAGCTGATCCGGCGCGCGGCGCAGCAGTGGCCGGTCGCCGTGCGCACGATCACCGACGCCGGCGCCGACGAGGCGGTTGCCTACCTGGCCCGGCCCGGCCGGCTCGCCGTCATCCCCTCGCTGCAGGAGAACTGCTCGATGGCGGTGCTAGAATGCCTGCAGGCCGGCATTCCCTTCGTCGCCGCCGCCACCGGCGGGACGCCCGAGCTGATCGACCCCGGCGACCACCCGCGCGCGCTCGTCGCGCCCGACCACATCGCCCTCGGCGACCGCCTCGCCGAGCTGGCCGCCGCGCCGCTGCGCGCCGTCCGGCCGCGCCGCGGCTTCGACCACGTCCTCGACGTCTGGCGGCGCTGGCACGTTCAGAGCGTCCCGTTCGCCGCCGCCGCCGGGCGCTTCGAGGCCCGCGCCGCGGCGGCCGCCGCCGAGACGCCGCCGGTCACCGTCTGCCTCGTCCACCACGAGCGTCCCGAGCTGCTGCGCATGGCCGCCGACAGCGCCCTGGCCCAGGACTACCCCAACCTCGACGCCGTCCTGGTCGACGACGGCAGCCGGAGCCCCGCGGCCCTGGCCGCCCTCGAGCAGGTCGAGGCCGACTTCGCCGCCCGCGGCTGGCGCGCCGTCCGCCAGGAGAATCGCTACTGCGGCGCCGCCCGCAACACCGCCGCCCGCGCGGCCCGGGGCGAGTGGCTGCTGTTCCTCGACGACGACAACGTCCTGTTCCCCGACGCCGTCTCGCGCCTGGTGCGCGCCGCCCGCTTCGCGGAGGCCGACTGCGTGCCGGCCGCCAGCATCCGCTTCACCGGCGACGGCGACCCGCGCGCCGACGGCGCGCCGCTCGGCGCCCCCATCCGCTTCCTCGGCGCCGCCCGCGCCTGGAGCCACTTCTCGAACGTGGTCGGCGACGCCTGCGCCCTGGTGCGCCGCGACGTCTTCGAGGCCGCCGGGGGCTTCACCGAGGAGTACCGCGTCGGCCTCGACGACCTCGCCTTCTACAACCGGCTCATCCGCGACGGCCGGCGCATCGAGCCGCTGCCCGACCCCGTCTACTACTACCGCATGGGCGGCCCGACCATGAAGCAGCGCAACCGCTCCGCCGAGGCGGCCCAGCGCCGGATCCTCCAGCCGTACGTCGACGGCCTCTCGGACGAGGACCGCGCCTGGCGGGCGTACGCGGCGGCCTGCGCCCAGCATCCCGGGCGGCACGGCGCGCACCTCGTCACCCGGCTCCTCCTCCGGATCTGGCGGCGCAGCTCGGACTGGCGCGCCCGCTGGACGCCCTGGCTGACCTGAACCCGGCCGGGAGCCGCGACCGCCCGTGGGCTATCATCTAGAAACTCGAAAGGAACGATCGATGTCGTTGCGAAAGACCGCCGGTCCGGCGCTCGCCGGGCTCCTCTCGACGCTGGCGCTCGCGATGCTGCCGGGCGAGGCCGGCGCCCAGGACCGCGACTCGCACTGGGGCGTCTCGTTCGGGTTCACCCCGCGCTGGAGCGCGACGCAGTCCACGATGCCGGTGGGCGTCCTGTGGGACAACGTCGACGAGCTGGACCTGTCCGGCTCCGCGCTGCGCGTGGGCATCGTCCGCGGCAGCGAGCTGGGCGGCGACTGGGGCATCTCGTTCGTCCGGCGGCGCTTCCGGGACGAGTCGGTCATCGACTTCACGTCGGCCGGCGATGCGCGCTACGTCACCGACGGCGTCTCGCTGACCGGCGTCGAGATCCACAGGTTCTCGCCGTTCGTCACCGTGGGGGGCGCGGTGCAGATCGGCATGGAGTACGGCGGCGGCGTCGGCACGCTCGCCGGCGACGTCGTTGCCACCAACCGGGCGGACATCGGCGTCCTGGACGTCGCGGACGCCCTGCGTGAGCACGGCATCCCGATCGTGCCGCTCGCGAGGGCCGAGCTCGCTGCGGCCGTGATTGCCGCGCCCGGCCTCAAGGTGCGCATCAAGGGCGGCTTCAACTTCCCGGGCCTGCAGACCTTCAGCGTCACCATCAACTACCTGTTCGGCTCGCGCTGAAGGCGCGCACAGCGCGCCTCGGCGGAAGCGGCGCGGGGTGAAGGGGTCAGCGCAGGGAGTGCAGGCCCGGCGTCGTCACGTGCGTCACGAGCAGTTCCTGCAGAGCTTCGACCTGCCCCGTCAGGTAGTCCACCTTGCCGTTGACGACCAGGACCCCGATCGCGCCTGCCAGCGAGATCAGCAGCGTGAGGATCTGCAGGACGGTAGGCAATGTTGCGCCGCTGCTGCGGTCCATGTGTCGACGATAGCACGCAGCCGTCCGCCCGCCAAGCAGCGCCGCCGGTCAGCCCGCCGGCCCCGGCAGGGCGCGGTCGTAGCCGAAGGCGTCGAAGTCGGCCCGGTACAGGTCGTGGACGCGCGCCTGCAGGGCAGGGGTGTAGAAGCGGCCCACGTGCCGGTGCGCGTGGGTCGCGTGATGCACCCGGTCGAGCAGGTAGCCGCGCAGGTCGACGTCCCACTCGCGCGCCAGCCGGTCGAGCTCCGGCAGGAACGACTCGAAGCGGCCCACGAAGTCGTAGCGCACGTCGCCCCACAAGAGCTGCTCGGTCTGCACGCGCCAGTGCGGGTTTGCCTCGTACCAGCTCTCGGACGCGATGCGGTCGACGAACGCGGCGAAGGGGATGTCGTCGTCCTCGGCGAAGCCGAACTTCGCCCGGAACGCCAGGCCGTCCTTGCGGATCCGGCCCGCGGCGTTGCGGCCGACGATCTTGTTCAGGTAGCAGGAGAGCAGCCGCGTGTAGGGGTTCCTGACGAAGCAGAGGCGGACGTAGTCGGGCGAGTTGATGTCCGCCATGAACGCCCGGAAGCCGAGCTCCCGCGGCGCGCGGAACGTCGCGTCGGTCTGGCGGTGGACGACCTCGGGCCCGACGACGCAGTCGGCGTCGCGCAGGTGCCAGCGCCACAGCGTGGCCTTGAGCGTCGTGCAAGCGGCCTTGGGGGTCGCCACGTAGACGAGCGGCCTGCGCGACGCCGCGCCCGCCCGGGTCACGACGCGCACGTGATAGTCGATCTGCCGTTCCGGCAGGCGCGCCGACCACCAGTCGTCCGGACCGCTCGAGCCGGTGGGCTCCATTGCGTGCCAGTCTACCCCGAGCTGGAACCGACCAGGTCAAGTGGTCCGACCGACCCGGGCGCGCCGGGACCGCGTGTCGCAAATGGCACAATGCGCGCGCGCGTGTGCTACGCTGAAGGCATGCGCGCGGACACCAGGGCGATCCTCGGGACCATCGTGGGGACCGGCCTGGTGATCGCCGGTCTGCTGGCCGGCATCATGTACGCGCTCATCGCCGGCGTGAACGCGCGCATCGACGACCTGCGCGGCGACATGGGCAGCCTGCGGACCGGCGTGCAGGCCGACATGAACCGCCTGCGGGCCGACATGGGCAGCCTGCGAGCCGACATGGACAGCTTGCGGGCCGAGGTGCGAGCCGACATGGACAGCCTGCGGGCCGAGGTGCGAGCCGACATGGACAGCCTGCGAGCGGACGTGCGGGCCGACATTCGCGGCCTGCGGGCGGACATGACGCGGCTCGACACCCGCCTGGGCTCGCTCGAGGTCACTGTCGGGACGATCGACCAGCGCCTGTCGACCATCGAGGCCGCCGTGCTCCCGCCGGGGGCCGCCGGCGGGTAGCCCGCCCACTTGCCGCCCCCCTGGATCGCCCTACTTGTCGCCCTACCTATTCCCTGCTAGTCTGGCAGGGCGAATAGCGACGGGAGGAACCATGCGAATGCCCCTGCAACGGGGTCGCGGCTGGCGCATCTGGATCGCCCTCCTGGCGATGGCGCCCGTAGCCGCGACATCCGTGGCGGCTGGCTGGCACGACGCGCACGCGGGAGACACGGACTGCGCCGTCTGCCAGCTCAGGCACCAGCCTGCCGACACCCTGCCCGGCTCGGTCCAGTTCGAGCCGGCCGACCTCGCCGAGCCTCCGGCTCGCGCGCCTCGGACCGGCGAGGTCGCCTCCGGCCACGCCCGGCTGCTCCCCGCCCGTGCACCGCCCGCCTGACTTACGTCTCTCTCTGAATGCCGCCACCTCTTAAGGCACTCTTAAGGAACTCTTAAGGGACCCTTAAGAGGCGGCTCCAGACCCGCTGGCTAGACTTGCCCTCGCCACGTGAGAAAGCGAAGGCAAGGCGGGCCAGGGGTTCCGGGTGCGTGCGCGCGGTGACTGCGCGCGTCCGCGGCGCGGCGGCTAGCGTGCAGCAGGTGGAGGTCCGCGTGAAGCGGGCGGAAGGGGAAGCGATGCAGCTCGGAAGAGGAAGGTCGAGGTGGTTCGCGGCGGCGGTTGCGGCGGCGGTCGCCCTGGCGGGGGCGTCCGCCGGAGCGCAGGAAACCGGGACGGTGCAGGGGACGGTGACGCTGGTCGGCGACGCCGGGCCGGTGCACGGCGCCATGGTGCTGGTGGTCGGCACGGGCGCGACGGCGCTCACCGAGGACGACGGGACCTACGCGCTCGAGAACGTGCCGCCGGGCACCTACGAGGTGCTCGCCCAGCGCGAGCACCTGACCGCCGGACGGCAGATGATTACCGTCGCCGCCGGCGAGGTCGCGATGGCCGACTTCGAGCTGGCCCCGTCGCCGGTGCACGAGCAGGTGACGGTCACCGCCGCCGCCGGGGGCACGCAGACGACGTTCGAGGCGTTCAACGCCGTGACGACGCTGGACTCGTTCGACCTCATCCAGGCCGGCCAGAACAGCCTCGGCGACGCGCTGCAGAACGAGCCCGGCATCGCGGTCCGCAGCTTCGGCCCCGGCTCGAGCCGGCCCATCATCCGCGGCTTCGACGGCGACCGCGTGCTCATCCTCGACGACGGCGTTCGCACGGGCGACCTCTCCAGCCAGTCCGGAGACCACGGCGTCACCATCGACCCCAACGGCGCCGATCGCATCGAGATCGTCCGCGGTCCGGCCACCCTGCTGTACGGGTCGAACGCCGTGGGCGGCCTCGTCAACGTCATCTCGCCGCAGGAGGCCATGCACGAGTCGATGTTCGAGGGCACGCGCGCCCAGCTCTCCACCGACTTCGGGAGCGCCAACGGCCAGGCCGGGGTCAACGTCAACATGCAGCACGCCGAGGGCGCTCTCCGCGTGTGGGCCGGCGGCAGCACGCGGCGCACCGGCGACTACGACACCCCGGAGGGCGCCGTTCCCAATTCCGCGACCGAGCTCTCGAACGCGCGCGCCGGCGCGGGCTACGACAACGGCACCTTCTTCGCCAGCGGCGGCTTCACCTTCGAGCAGGGCCGCTACGGCGTGCCGTTCGCCGAGGAGTTCCACGGCGCGCACGACGTCCACGACGCGCACGACGCGCACGACGCCGGCCACGGGGACGAGGGTGATGACGAGCACGAGGGCGAGGAGGGGGGCCTCGAGATCGACCTCGCCTCGCGGCGCCAGGTAGGCCGCATCGACCTCGGCCTGCGGAACCTGAGCAACCGCCTCATCGAAGGGCTGCGCGTGACGATGAACGTCATCGACTGGGGCCACGACGAGCTCGAGGTGGAGGACGGCTTCGAGAACGTCGGCACGAGCTTCGACAACCGCACCTACATCGTGCGGGCGGAGTTCGACCAGCGGCAGACCGAGCGGCTCTCCGGACGCTTCGGCGCCTGGACGCAGGTACGCGACTTCCAGGCCGCCGGCTTCGAGGCCCTGGCGCCCCGCACCGACCTGACGTCCATGGCGGCGTTCGCCTACGAGGAGGTGGACTTCGGGCGCGTCCGCCTGCAGTTCGGCGGCCGCATCGAGCGGAACTCGTACCGGGCCGGCGACCGCATGATCGGCCTGCATAGCGAAGACCGCGACGATCACGACGATCACGACGACGATCACGACGATCACGACCACGACGAGGACGAGGACGACCACGACGACGAGGAC
>JAAXGX010000191.1:0-6955 GCA_012271165.1 Vicinamibacteraceae bacterium
GCCGCGAACGCGCCGTACTCCAGCGTGGTCTGCGTCGCGGCGGGCCAGCCGAGGGCCAGGAGCCGGCGGAAGCCGGACGGCCGCACCCCGGCCAGCGGGCGCAGCACGCCCCCCTGGCGCGCGGCAACGACCGCCAGCACGACCGCCAGGTACGTGCGCGAGATGCACGTGGCCCAGGCCGCCCCCTCCACGCCGAGCGCCGGCGCGCCCAGGTTGCCGAACACCAGCACCCAGTTCGCCGCGGCGTTCACCGCGTTGGCCGTGACGAGCGTGACCATCACCGGGGCGACCCGCGTGACGGCCTGCAGGTAACGCCGGAAGGCGGCGTACAGCAGCAGCGGCGGCAGGCTCAGCGTGACGATGTCGAAATAGTCGCGGACCAGCGGCAGCACGCGGGGATCGAAACCCCAGGCGTCCAGGGTGGCGCCGACCGCCCGCGCGATCAGGCCGATTGGAATCGCGACTCCCAGCGCGAGCCAGATGCCGTGGCGCAGCCAGCGGCGGCACTCGCTGCGGGCGCCGGCGCCGTGAGCCTGCGAGACGAGCGTGTCGAGGCCGAGCAGCAGGCCCATGCCGAACACCCCGAACGCGAGGAACAGCGCGCTGCCGACGCCGACCGCACCAATGGCCTCCGGGCCGAGCCGCCCCACCATGGCGATGTCGACGAGCTGCATCGACACCCAGCCCACCTCGGCGACGACCACGGGCGCCGCGAGCGCGGCGACGGGACGCAGCTCCTTGCGGAGCAGGGTGAGCGGCGGCATGCAGCTTCATTCAGGCGCGATGCGCGCCTTGCGGGATCGTGGGCGGAGGCGGGCTGTGGGCGGCTAGCGCCAGGGCATGAAGCGCTCGATCCAGGCGATGCGCGTCAGGTCGTTGTAGATGACCGTGACCATCAGCATCATCAGCGCGACGAAGCCGACCAGCAGCATGCGCTCCTTGACGCGCATGCTGAAGTCGCGCCGCGACACGCCCTCGATGGCCATGATGGCGATGTGGCCCCCGTCGAGCACCGGAATCGGAAGCAGGTTCAGGATCCCCAGGTTCAGGGAGATCATCGACATGAGGCTCAGGAGCGCGATCAGGCCGATCTCGGCGGCGCCGCCCGACAGTTGGGCGATGCCAAGGGGCCCGACCAGTTGCCGCGGCGAGGTCTCGGCGGTGAACAGGCCCACGAGCGTCTCGAAGATCAGACCGGACCACTCGTAGTTGCGGGCCAGGCTGAGCTGGAAGGCCTCGAAGAATCCCGGCTCGATGGTGCGCACCTCGAACGGGCTGATCGAGACGCCGATCAGGCCGACGTCGCCCCGGAGGGCCGGCGTGACGACGACGTCGCGGCGCGACTCGCCGCGGCGCACCGACAGGCGCAGCGGCTCCTCCGCGTGCGCATTGATCCGCGTCACCAGCTCGTCGCTCGATACCGCATCCCCCTCGATTGCCTCGATGACGTCGCCGGCCTCGATACCCGCGGCCTCTGCCGGCTCCCCGGGCGCCACGCTGCGGATCTGTGGCTGCAGCACCGGGGCGATGCCCAGGTCGCCCATCTCGAACTGGGTCTGGCTGTCGGGCGTGACCCGCAGCACCCGCTCGCCGCCCGCGTTCCGGACGACCACCTCGATCTCGCGCGCGGCGCGCGGCAGGACGGCGCGGAACAGCTCCTCCCACGTCTCGACGACCCGGCCCGCGACGCTGACCACGCGGTCGCCGGCCCGGATCCCGACGCGATCGGCGGCCGAGCCTTCGGCGACCGTGCCCACCACCGGCGGCTGGGTCTCGTAGGCGGGGACCTCCGCCCCCTGATACAGGACCCCGGTCATCACGACGATGGCGAGCACCACGTTCATCGCCGGTCCCGCGATGAGGATCTGAAAGCGCTCCCACTTCGTCTTGGAGAGGAACTCGTCGTCGCGGCCGGTGCGGCGATCGTCCGGGTTCTCGCCGGCCATGCGGACGTAGCCGCCCAGCGGAATGGCGCTCACGCAGAACTCGGTGTCGCCGCGCTGCGTCCTGAGCAGCTTGGGGCCGAAGCCGAGCGAGAAGGTGAGCACGCGCACGCCGACGCGCCGCGCGGCCAGGTAGTGCCCGAGCTCGTGAACGAACACCAGCACGCCGATGACGAAGACGAATGCAAGCAGGCTGGTCAAGGCAACGCTCCGCTGCGCCGTGTCGTGGCGCAGGCTACTGTCCTGATTCTAACCCGCGGATCAGCTCGTCCGTAAATCGCCGCGCCCACGCGTCGACATCCCGGACCGCCGCGAGCGTCCGCACGTCGCCGGCCTGACGGCGCTCCCCCGCGTCGAGCGCCTGCTCGATGGCCGCCGGGATGGCCGTGAACCCCAGCCGGCCCTCGAGAAACGCCTCGACGGCCCGCTCGTTGGCAGCGTTCAGGATGATCGGCAGCGCGGTCGGTCCGCGCAGGGCGCGGTAGGCGAGCGCCAGGCACGGGAAGCGCTCCAGGTCGGGTCGGTCGAAGTCCAGGCGGCCGCAGCGCGCGAGATCGAGCGCCGGCAGCGGCGCTTCCCACCGTTCCGGGTAGGAGAAGGCGTACTGAATCGGCAGGCGCATGTCGGTGACGCCGAGCTGGGCGATCACCGAGCCGTCGCGCAGCTCGACGAGCGAGTGGACGATCGACTGCGGATGGACCACCACGTCGATCCGGTCCGGCGGCGCGTCGAAGAGCCAGCGCGCCTCGATCACCTCCAGCCCCTTGTTCATGAGCGTCGCCGAGTCGACCGTGATCTTGGGCCCCATCCGCCACGTGGGGTGGTCGAGCGCCTCGCGCGGCGTCACGGCCTCGAGCTCCGCGGCCGGGCGCTCGCGGAACGGGCCGCCGGAGGCCGTCAGGATGAGGCGCCGCACCTCCTGGGGGTCCCGTCCGTGCACGCACTGGTGGATGGCGTTGTGCTCGCTGTCCACCGGCAGGATGGCGACCCCGCGCCGCCGGGCGGCGCGCATCATGAGCCCCCCGGCCATGACCAGCACTTCCTTGTTGGCGAGGGCGATCGTCTTGCCCGCGTCGATGGCCGCGAGGGTGGCGTCCAGACCCGCCGTGCCGGCGGTCGCGCACAGCACGAGGTCGGCGGCGGGATGCGTCGCCACGGCCAGCAGTCCGTCGCGGCCGGCGCAGGCCCGCTCGACCTTCACGCCCGCGCCGCGCAGCGCCGCCCGCGCCCTGTCGAGCGCGTCCGGCGTGGACGCCGCCACGATCCGCGGGCGATGGCGACCCGCCTGCTCGGCGAGCAGCCCCGCGTTCCGTCCCGCAGCGAGCCCGACGACTTCGAGCCGGCCGGCCTGCGCCTCGATCACGGATAGCGCGCTGCGGCCTATCGAGCCGGTCGAGCCGAGAATGGCGATTCGCTTCAAGTGCCGCTCGTGAGGTGCAGGACAGTGTAGTACGCGGGTGCGGCGAACAGGAATCCGTCGAGCCGGTCGAGCACGCCCCCGTGCCCGGGAATCGCGTGCGAAGCGTCCTTGAGCCCCGCGCTCCGCTTGAGCATCGATTCGAACAGGTCGCCGGCGATCCCGAGGCCCGCCAGCGCCAGTCCGAGCAGCGGCCGCCAGCCGGGCGCCAGGCCGGCGAGCCACCAGCCGCCGAGGGCCCACACGACGAGCGCCCCCGCGGCGAGGCCGAACAGGGCCCCTTCGACCGTCTTGCCGGGACTGATGGCAGGCGCGAGCGCGCGCCTGCCCAGCCCGCGTCCACCGTAGTACTGCGCCGTGTCGCTCGCGACGATCGCGGCGAGCAGGAGCAGCAGCACCTCCGGCCCGTGAGCGTACCGCAACGCGGCCAGCGCGCCGAGCGGCAGCGCCAGGTACAGGACGGCGAAGGTCGCCGTCGAGCCCGGCACCGGGGCTCGCTGCCGGGGCCACGACGCAAGCTGCGCCGCGGCCAATCCGACCGTGACGGCCATCAGCGTGACGGGCAGCAGCGCAGGCGCCAGGCCCACGACCGCGCAGGTGCCCAGCGCCGCCGCCGCGGTCGGGGCTGCCGGCACCGGCGCCCCGGCGCGCGCCGCCAGATTGGCGTACTCCCGCAACGCCGCGAAGAGGACCGCCTCGACCAGCAGCAGCGTCGCGAGCGGGGGCAGAAACCCGACGATGCCGGCGACGAGCGGCAGGAGCACCAGGGCGCTCAGGACACGCAGCATGCGTCTCGCGCGGAACGGCCGTCACTGTCCCACGGCCGCCGGCTCGGGCTTGAGGCCTCCGTACCGGCGGTCGCGCTTCTGGTAGGCGACGATGGCCTCCAGGAGGTGGCGGGCTCGAAAGTCGGGCCAGAGGGTATCGGTGACCCAGATTTCAGCGTAGGCAATCTGCCAGAGCAGAAAATTGCTCACGCGCATCTCTCCACTGGTGCGGATGAGCAGGTCCGGGTCCGGCTGCCCGGCGGTATACAACAGGCCGCTGAACCGCGCCTCGTCGAGATCCCGCGGCGCCATGCCGGCCGCCAGCGCCCGGCGCGCGGCTTCCACGATCTCCGCGCGTCCGCTGTAGTTGAGGGCGATGTTGAACCGCATGCCGCCGTTGCCGGCCGTCCGCGAGCAACCGGCCGCCAGCTCCTCGCGCACGTCCGGGGCCAGCTCGCCGGCCCGGCCGATCACGTGCAGGCGAATGTCGTTGCGCATCAGCGTGTCGAGCTCGAGTCGCAGGTAGCGCTTGAGGAGCTCCATCAGCAGCCTGACCTCGGACCGCGGCCGCTTCCAGTTCTCGACCGAGAACGCGTAGAGGGTGAGCACCTCGACGCCCAGCCGGGCGCACACCTCGACGGCGTCGCGCACGGCGTCGATGCCGGCCCGGTGGCCCTCGATTCTCGGCAGGCGGCGCTGCGCGGCCCAGCGCCCGTTGCCGTCCATGATGACGGCGACATGACCGGGGAGGCGCAGATAGTCGACCTGGCGGGCGAGCGCCGCGGCGGCGGATCCGTCCGGAACCCAGGCCAGGATCTTCTCGAGGCTCATCAGACAGCGGTCGACTCTCGATGATACGGAGTGTTCGCGACGCGTTCAAGAATAGTCGACCCGCACGAGAAACAACCCGCGCGCCGGCGCGGTGGGGCCGGCGCGCGCGCGCCTCCCCGAAGCCAGCACCGCCGCGACGTCCGTCACGGACCGGCGTGCCCGGCCCACCTCGACGAGCGTCCCGACGATGGTCCGGACCATGTGCCGCAGGAACCCGTCGCCTTCCACCTCGACGTCGATGACGCCGCCGCAGCGCTCGCCCGCAGCCGCCGACCAGGCCGGGCCGGGCTCCGCCACGACCCGCAGAGCGGCAATCGTGCGCTCGGTCGAGCCCGGGCCGCGCTCGCCGGCCGCCGTCTGGAACGCGGCGAAGTCGTGCCGGCCGCGGAGCAGCGCGCCGGCCGCCTGCATCGCGGCAGGATCGACCGGCTGCGGCAGGTGCCAGACGTAGCGCCGGTCCAGCGGGTTGGCCACCGGCCCGGCGGCCAGCCGGTAGCGGTACACCTTCCCGCGCGCGTCGAACCGGGCGTGGAACCGATCCGCCACCTGTTCGGCGTGCAGCGCCCGGACGTCCGGCGGCAGCCGCGCGTTGAGCGCCCTGACCAGCGCGGGCGGCGCCAGCGGGTGGGCCAGGCGCACGCTGGCCACCTGACCCAACGCGTGCACGCCCGCGTCGGTGCGGCCAGCGCCGTGCACGGTGACCGGTCGTCCTTCAATCGGCCGCAGCGCCGCCTCGACCGCCGCCTGGATCGTTGCCGCCTTGTGCTGCCGCTGCCATCCGGCGTAGTCGGTGCCGTCGTACGCCAGGGTGAGCTTGAAGGTCCGCATGCGGAACCCGGCAGCTGCGCCGGGGCTTCCGGCCGGAGTATACAGGCCGCTGCATGCCGTATGATGACGCCGAGTCGAGCATGGTCGCACCCGCGGGTGCCGGAAAACACGATGCGATACAAGCTACTGGGAAAGAGCGGTCTGCGCGTGTCGGAAGTCTGCCTGGGGACGATGATGATGTCCACGGAGTCACCCGTCTCCGCGGGGCCCGAGGAGAGTCGCCGCATCCTGGAGACGTTCGCCGACCGTGGCGGCAACTACTTCGACACGGCCAACGAGGTGTACAGCGCGGGCCTCAGCGAGCGGATCCTGGGGGAGTTCGTTGCAGCGGATCGCCATCGCTACGTAGTGACGACGAAGTACACCAACACCCTCTACAGCGGAGTGGACCCGAGCATTCGGGACCACCCCAACGCCGGGGGCAATCACAAGAAGAGCATGGTGCATTCGGTCGAGGGCAGCCTGAAACGCCTCGGCATCGACTACATCGACCTGCTGTGGATTCACTGCTGGGAGTACAGCACCGACATCGCGGACGTGATGCGCAACGTCAACGACCTCGTGCAACAGGGCAAGATCCTGCACTTCGGCCTCTGCAACACGCCCGCCTGGGTGGTGGCTCGGGGCCAGACGGTGGCCGAACAGCGGGGCTGGGAGCCGGTCTCGGCGTTGCAGTACCAGTACAACCTGATCTCGAGGGATCTGGAGTTCGAGATCATTCCCTGCGCTCGAGCCCTCGGCATCAGCGTGAACGCCTACTCGCCGCTCGCGGGCGGATTCCTGACCGGCAAGTACACGCGGGGCGACGGAGAGGCGGGCCGACGGTACGACAGCGGGCTCTTCAAGCAGGTGGCCTTCCAGTTCGACGAGAGGGCCTACGAGATCGCCCGCAAGGTGGACGAGGTCGCCGACAGGCTCGGAACCAGCTCTGCCGCGGTCGCGTTGGCGTGGGTGCGGGATCGCGGCGTGATCCCGATGGTTGGAGCTCGCAGGGTCACTCAGATCGAGGACAGCCTGCAGTATCTGTCACTCGACCTCCCTGCGGATGACATGCAAGCGCTGAACGAGCTGAGCGCCCCCACGCTCCCCTGGACCTACTATCTGCTCCACGCCGGGGACAGCCCGATTCGCCAGCTGGCCACGGGCGGCATGCTGGACGCGATCGACAA
>JAAXGX010000191.1:7020-15018 GCA_012271165.1 Vicinamibacteraceae bacterium
CCGCAAGCGGACGCCGGGGGTTCGGGGCGTAGCCCCGTCTGATGAATGCCGCTAGACTCGCTCCGTGGCCGTGGACCTGTCGGTGGTGATCATCACCAAGAACGAAGCCGCCAACATCGCCGGCGCCATCGAGTCGGTGTCGTGGATCGACGACATCGTCGTCGTGGACTCGGGCAGCACGGACGACACGGTCGCCATCGCACGCCGCCATACCGATCGCGTGTTCACCCGCAAGTGGGAAGGCTACGGCGCGCAGAAGAACTACGCGACGGGCCTGGCGGCCCACGACTGGGTGCTGTCGCTCGACGCGGACGAGCGGGTATCGCCGGAGCTCGCCGCGGAGATCGACGGCGTGCTGCGGCGCTCCCCGCCGGTGCAGGGCTACCGCATCCCGCGCACCACCCGCTACCTGGGGCGCTGGATTCGGTCGACCGACTGGTATCCCGACCACCAGCTGCGGCTCTACGACCGCCGCGTCGCGGAGTGGAACGCGCGCTACGTGCACGAGTCCGTCACCGTCGACGGCCGCGTCGGAAGGCTCCGCTCGGAGGTGCTGCACTACGCCTACGACGGGCTGTCCGACCATCTGTCGACCATCAACCACTACACCACGCTGGCCGCCCGGCAGATGCTCGACGACGGGCGGCGGGCCGGGCCGCTGGACCTGATCGCCCACCCGCCGCTCGTGTTCCTGCGGAACTACGTCCTGCGCGGGGGCTTCCGCGACGGCATCCCCGGCCTGATCGTCTCGCTGATGAACTCGTACTACGTGTTTCTCAAGTTCGCGAAGCTGTGGGAGCATCACCGGCGCTCTGCAACCCCGTAGCGGCCGCACCATGTTCTCCGTTCACGTCGACACCGCGCGCACGTGGCGCGGCGGCCAGAATCAGGTGCTCCTCACCGTGCTCGGCCTGCGGGCCAGGGGCCACCGCACGGGCCTGGTCGCGCATCCGCACGGCGAGCTGCGCAAGCGGATGCCCGGCACAACCGACCTCTTCCCGCTGGCGCCGCGCACCGAGCTGGACCTGGGGGCCGCCTGGCGGCTGCAGCGCCTGCTCCGGCGGCTGGACCCGGCGGTCGTCCACGCCCACGATGCGCACGCGGTCGCGCTGGCCGCGCTCGCCCTCGCTCTCGGGGGCAGGTCCTTGCGGGCCCGCCTGGTCGCCTCGCGTCGGGTCGACTTCCGCGTCGGCGGGAACGTCCTGTCGCGCTGGAAGTACCGCCAGGTGGAGCGCTTCATCTGCGCGTCGGCCTGCATTCGCTCGATCCTGACGGCCGACGGCATCCCGGGGGCGCGGACGACGGTCGTCTACGAAGGGGTCGACGTGGAGAAGATTGCCGCGGCGCGTGCGCTCGACGTCCGCAGGGAGTTCCGGCTGCCTCCGCGGGCGCCCGTCGTGGGCAACGTGGCGGCGCTCGTGCCGCACAAGGGGCAGCGCCACCTGATCGACGCGGCGGCGCGGGTCGTGCGCGCGATCCCGGATGCACGCTTCCTCATCGCCGGCGAGGGTGAGCTGGCCGCGACGCTGCGGCGGCAGGTCGGGCGCCTGCGCCTCGACCGGCACGTCGTCCTGACCGGCTTCCGATCCGACGTGCTCGCGCTCCACAAGGGCTGCGACCTGTTCGTCATGAGCTCGACGACGGAGGGTCTCGGCACCTCGGCCCTCGACGCCATGGCGTGCGGGCGGGCCGTGGTCGCGACGCGCGCCGGGGGACTGGCCGAGGTCGTCGTGGACGGCGAGACCGGCCTCCTCGTCCCGGTCGCCGACGCCGCGGCGCTGGCGGAGGCCATCATCCGCCTGCTGCGAGACCCGACGTTCCGGGCGCGCTGCGGTCGGGCCGGCCTCGCCCGCGCGCGGACCACCTTCGACGCCGGGCGCATGGTCGACGAGACGCTGGCGGTGTACGCGGATCTCGATGGCGTCCGCGCGGCGTCCGGCGCCTGACGGCCGCGCGCCGCGGGGCCGTCTTCAGCCGGCCGAATCGTCCGCCGCGGCGGCGAACACCCCGGCGCCGGCGACCTGCGCGTTCGCATGGACCGTCCGGCCCGCGATCAGGACGGCTGCGACGCCGCCCCGCAGGCGCCACCCGTCGAACGGCGTGTTGCGCGCCAGCGACCGGAACTCCCCGGCCGCGACCGTCGCGGTCGCGTCCGGAGCGAGCACGGTCACGTCGGCCGGCGAGCCGGGAGCGAGGCTGCCGCCCGGCAGGCCGAGGATGCGGGCGGGATTGGTCGCCAGCAGCTCGACGAGCCGCCCGAGCGGGAGCAGCCCGGCGTGCAGCAGGCGATCGAGCACGAGCGGAACCGCCGTCTCGAGGCCGATGATGCCGAACGGCGCCGCGTCGAACTCGACCGCCTTCTCGTCGGCGTGATGCGGCGCGTGATCGGTGGCGATGACGTCGATCGTGCCGTCCACGAGCCCGGCAATCATCGCGTCCCGATCGGCCGCCTCGCGCAGCGGCGGGTTCATCTTGTAGTTGGTGTCGTAGCTCAGCGCCTCGTCGGTCAGGATGAAGTGATGGGGCGTGACCTCGCACGTGACGCGCACGCCCCGCTCCTTGCCCTGCCGCACGGCCCGCAACGATCCGCGCGTGCTCATGTGCGCGATGTGCGCCGCGCCGCCCGTGAGCTCGCTCAGCGTCACGTCGCGAGCGACCATGATCTCCTCGGCCGCCCCCGGGATGCCGCGAATGCCCAGGGCGGAAGCGTAGTAGCCCTCGTGCGCCGACCCGTCGCCCTTGAGCGACGGATCCTCGCAGTGATCGACGACCGGCATCTCGAACATCGAGGCGTACTCGAGCGCGCGCCGCATCATGAGCGCGTCGGCCACCGGATGTCCGTCGTCGGAGACGGCCACGCAGCCCGCCGCGCGAAGCTCGCCGATCTCGGTCATCCGCTCGCCCCGGGATCCGAGCGTGACCGCCCCGATCGGATGGACCCGGGCCAGCCCGGCGGCGGCCGCCTTGCGCAGGATCTCCTCGGTGACGCCCGCGTGATCGTTCACCGGATCGGTATTCGGCATGCAGGCCACGGCGGTGAACCCGCCGGCCACCGCGGCCGCCGCCCCGCTGGCGATCGTCTCCTTGTGCTCCTGGCCCGGCTCGCGCAGGTGGACGTGCATGTCGACGAAACCGGGACACACGACGAGGTCGGCCGGCACCTGGATCACGACGGCGCCCTCGGCCGGCAGATCACGGCCCACGCGCTCGACGACGCCGCGGCGCACGAGAAGGTCGCACGCGCCGTCGATGCCCTGCGCCGGATCGACCATCCGGCCGCCCTTGAGCAGCAGCGGTTGCTCGTCACCCCGCGGTGTCGTCGTCATGCGCCCCCTTCCTCGAGGCCGGCGAGCAGGTAGAGCACGGCCATCCGCACGGCGACGCCGTTCGACACCTGCTCGAGAATGACCGAGTACGGGCCGTCCGCCACGTCCGACGCGATCTCGACGCCGCGATTCAGCGGGCCGGGATGCATGATGATGACGTCCGGCTTCGCGCGGGCGAGTCGTTCGGCCGACATGCCGAACAGCCGGAAGTACTCGCGCCGCGACGGAAAGAAATGGCCGCGCATGCGCTCGAGCTGGATGCGCAGCAGCATGACCACGTCGGCGCCTTCGACGGCCGCGTCGACCGACGACGTCGCCGTGACCCCGAAGCGGCTGACGCCGGGCGGGATCATCGTCGTCGGCCCGCAGACCCAGACGTCGGCCCCGAGCATGCCCAGCAGCGCCACGTTGGACCGCAGCACCCGACTGTGCAGCAGATCCCCGACGATCGCGACCTTGAGCGACGCCAGCGCCGGCTTGTGCTCGCGAATCGTCAGGACGTCGAGCAGGGCCTGCGTGGGGTGCTCGTGCATGCCGTCGCCGGCATTGATGATGCGCGAGCTGCAGACGCCGGCCAGCATCTGGCACGCGCCCGACGACTGGTGCCGGAGCACGATCATGTCGGGCGCCATCGCTTCGATGTTGCGGGCCGTATCCACCAGCGTTTCGCCCTTCGCCACGCTCGACGAGGACGCGGCGACGCTGAGCGTGTCGGCGCTCAGGCGCTTCTCGGCGATCTCGAACGACGTGCGCGTGCGCGTGCTGGGCTCGAAGAACAGGTTGACGACCGTCTTGCCCCGCAGCGCGGGCACCTTCTTGATCGTCCGCGTGCCCACCTCGCGCATGGCCTCGGCGGTATCCAGGATCAGCAGCACCTCGGCGGGCGTCAGGTCGGCGACGCCCAGCAGGTGCCTCGATCGCAAGCGTTGAACGGGCTGCGCCGGGACGCCGGTCGCCGCACGGTCGGCGGCGGGCGGCAGGGTCATGACCGGTCCTCGCTGGCCGGCTCCCGAATCGACACCTCGTCGAACCCGTCGGTCTCCGCCAGCCGCACCTGGACGCTCTCGCGGATCGAGGTCGGCAGGTTCTTCCCCACGTAGTCGGCCTTGATGGGCAGCTCCCGGTGACCGCGATCGACCAGGACGACCAGCTGGATGGCCAGCGGCCGCCCGAAATCGACCAGTGCGTCGAGGGCGGCGCGGATCGTCCTGCCCGTGAAGAGCACGTCGTCGACGAGCAGAATCCGGCGCTCGTCGATCGAGAACGGAATCTCGGTACGCCGCAGCACCGGTTGGGGACCGACCGGGTGCCGCATCAGATCGTCCCGGTACAACGTGATGTCGAGCGTGCCGCTCGGGACCCGGTGCCGGACGATCTCGAACAGGTTGCCGGCGATGCGTTGCGCGATCGGCACGCCGCGCGTCCGGATGCCGACGAGCGCCAGCTCTTCGAGTCCGCGGTTGCGCTCGAGGATCTCGTGCGAGATGCGCATGAGCGCGCGGTCGATGAGGGCCGCTTCCATCACGACAGCCATGGGAATCCGCGGCGGCCGGCCGCGCCCCGCGGCGATGGCGCCGGGAGCGGCCCGGGCGGGAGCGAAGCGCCCGTCGATGGCGAGGTTGGCACGGTCACTCTTCGCGACCTCACCGGGTCGTCGTTAAAGAGATGGCTCGATCGTACCGGCGCGGGATGCGGCTGTCAATCGCGCGGCCGGCGCGACCCGGTCGGGTATACTCCGGGGGTGCCGATCGACGTCGACGCGCTCGTCATGTCGAACGATCGGTTGTCCGCGACCTGCAACGTCCTCAAGCTGGCGGCGCCGGCGGTAGCCGCGGCGGCCCGCCCCGGCCAGTTCGTGATGGTCAAGCAGGATCTCGCCGCCGCGCCCCTGCTGCGCCGCCCGTTCTCGGTCTTCGAGGTGCTGCGCGACGAGCGCGGAGACATCCTCGGCCTCTCGCTCCTGAACCAGCGCGTCGGCATCGTGACCGAAGCCCTGTACGCGCTCGAGCCCGGCGAGCGGCTGCGGTGCCTCGGCCCGCTCGGCCGCGCCTTCTCGCTGGGCTCTCCGCCGGGCGAGGCGTGGATGGTCGCGGGCGGGGTCGGGCTGGCCCCGTTCGCCACGCTGGCCGAGGCGCTGCGCGCGGCGCAGGTCCCGGCAACGCTGCTCTACGGCGGCCGCTCGAAGGCGGACCTCGTGTACGTGGACTGGTTCCGGCGGCGCGGTGTCCGCGTCCGGCTGACCACGGAGGACGGCAGCCGGGGCGAGCCCGGGCTCGTCACCGGCGCGCTCGAGCGGATGCTGGCGGCGGGGGCGCCGCCGGGGATGATCTACGCGTGCGGGCCGACCCCGATGATGCGCGCCGTGGCCGCGCTGGCGTGCCGGCACCGGTGCCCGGCCGAGGTGTCCCTCGAGCCCGTCATGGGCTGCGGCCTCGGCGGGTGCTACAGCTGCGTCGTGCGCGTCCGCGACGAGCGGCTGCCCGCCGGCGGGCGCTTCGTGCGGTCCTGCGTGCACGGCCCCGTGTTCCCCGGCGACCGCATCGCGTGGGATGCCCTCGCGGGGGCCGCCTGAAGGCTCGCACACCATGTCCGCGGTCGATCTGGCGGTTTCGTGTGGACCCCTCCGGCTGAAGAACCCGCTCGTCGCGGCCAGCGGCTGCTTCGGCTACGGCGTGGAGTACGCCGACGTCGTGGACCTGTCCGCCCTCGGCGCGGTCGCCGTGAAGGGCCTGTTCCTCGAGGAGCGCGAGGGCCACGCGCCGCCGCGGATCGTGGAAACGCCCAGCGGCATGCTGAACGCGATCGGCCTGCAGGGCATCGGCGTGCGCCGGTTCGTCGACGAGGTGCTGCCGCAACTGCGGGCGCGGGAGGCCGTCACCATCGTCAACATCTGCGGCACCACGGTCGACGAGTACGCGGAGCTGGCCCGGATTCTGTCGGATGCCCCGGGCGTCGCCGCCCTCGAGCTCAACATCTCGTGCCCCAACATCAAGGCCGGCGGCATCACCTTCGGGTGCAGCCTGCGCGGCCTGACCGACGTCGTGTCCGCCGTGCGCCGGTCGACGCCGCTGCCGGTCATCCCGAAGCTGACGCCCAACGTCACGGACGTCGCCTCGTTCGCGCGGGCCGCCGAGGAGGCTGGCGCCGACGCCGTCTCGCTCGTCAACACCTTCCTGGCCATGGCCATCGACATCGAGTCGCGCCGCCCCCGCCTGTCGAACGTCCTGGGCGGGCTCAGCGGACCCGCGATTCGTCCGATCGCGGTGCGCATGGTGTACGAGTGCCGCCAGGCGATCGGCATTCCCATCATGGGCATGGGCGGCGTCATGACGGCCGACGACGTCGTGGAGTTCCTCATCGCCGGGGCCGCCGCGGTGCAGGTGGGCACCGCCAACTTCGTCGATCCGTTCGTGTGGCCGAAGCTCCTGGAGGGACTGACCGGATACCTCGCACGGCACGGCCACAGCACGGTGAGCGACATCGTCGGCGCCATCGACCTGCCCGCACCGGACGCGGCCCGGGCAGGTCGGGAGGTCGGGCCGCAATGATCCGCCTCACCCTGCTGACCCGCGGCGGGTGCCGGCTCTGCGACGAGATGAAGGAGGTCGTCCGACAGGTGCAGCGGTCTCACCGCCTGTCGCTGACCGAGGTCGACATCTCCACGGAGCCGGCGCTCGAACGCCGCTGGGGCACGGAGATTCCGGTACTGCTCGATGGCGGGCGGGTCATCGCCCGCCATCGAACGACGGCGCAGAACCTGGCCGCAGCCGTGTCGCGAGCTACTTCGCCGTCACGGTGAAGTTACCGCGACGGTTCTCCTGCCAGCAGCTCTCGGTCGCCTCGTTGCAGAACGGCGACTCCTCGCCGCGGCTGACGGTCGCTATCCGGCTCGCGTCGATGCCGAGGCCGACGAGGTAGTCACGCACGGCAGCCGCACGCTCCTCGCCCAGCGACAGGTTGTACTCGTTGGTACCCCGCTCGTCGCAGTGACCTGCCACCCGGATGCTCGTTGACGTCCAGCGGTTCATCCACTGGGCGTTCTGCTGCAGCACCGTGCGGGCGTCGGCTCGGATCTCGGACTGGTCGTAGTCGAAGAAGACCGCGCCGAGCGGCATCTGGGCGTTGAGCTCATCCAGCGACATGGCCGCGAACAGCTCCTCCTCGGTCGGAGGCGGCGGAGGAGGCGGAGGCGGCGGAGGCGGCGGCGGAGGTGGCGGAGGCGGAGGCTCCGGGGCCGGCGGCGGAGGCGGCGGCTCAGGTGGCGGGTTGCTTGCGCAGGAGGCAGCGCCAAGCCCGACAGTGGCACAGATGCTCACAGCCAGCAGCAGTCGCCATGGGGATTTCATAATCCTCTCCTGATAACAGATTCGAAGACTGTCAGACGTGACGCCGCGGTGCGCGCCGAGTCCGCCTCGGGCTACACGGCAGCGCGGTGAGCTTACCGATTCCGCCGATGCCTGTCAATCGATCCATCAGACGGGGCTGCGCCCCGACCCCCGGCGTCCGCTTGCGGGGACCCCTGCGCCCCACGCTGCTCCCGCCGAGGCGCGCCGTGCGCGCCTTGCGCCTCCGACGACATGCGCATCTGGAACGGCACGCTGCGGGCGACGGCCAGCACGATCGACGAGAAGGCGTGGTCGTCGCGGGCGGCCTCGCGCAGGATCGCCCGCAC
>JAAXGX010000024.1 GCA_012271165.1 Vicinamibacteraceae bacterium
GCGCGCCTTGCGGAGTCTGCGCCGTTATGCGGCGCAGACTCCTAGGCGAAGTGCGCGGCGAGCACGCCGGCCAGCCGCGGGCCCACGACGCGCTGCAGCTCGTCGCGGCTGGCGCGGCGCACGTTCGCGGCGCTGCCGAACTGCTCCAGCAGCAGCTTGCGGCGCTTCGGCCCGATGCCCGGCACCTCGTCGAGGTCCGAGCGCAGGTCGCGCATCCTGCGCGCGCGGCGATGGAACGTCACGGCGAACCGGTGGGCCTCGTCGCGGATGCGCTGCACGAGCCTGAGCGCGCCGCTGTGCCGGTCGAGCGCAAGCGGCTCCTGCCGGTCCCGCGTCACGAGCAGCTCCTCGCGCTTGGCGATGCCGATCGCCACCAGGTTCGCGAGGCCGAGCTGCTCGAGCGCCTTGTACGCGGCGGAGAGCTGCCCCTTCCCGCCGTCGACGACCACGAGGTCGGGAAACGGCCCGCCCTGCTCCAGCAGACGCCGGTAGCGCCGCAGCACGACCTCCTCCATGGCGGCGAAGTCGTCGGGATGCGCCGCCCGGCTGTTGCGGATGCGGTACTTCCGGTACTCGCTGCGGCGCATGGCGCCGTCCTCGCACACCACCATCGAGGCGACGCTCTCCGCACCCTGAATCGTCGAGATGTCGAAGCACTCGACGCGCCGCGGCAGCGCCGGCAGACCCAGCACGGCGCGCAGCTCGTCGAGCGCCGCCCCCTGCGCCTGCGCGTGCTCGCCGTAGCGCGAGTCGTAGCCCAGGGCGGCGTTGCGGCCGGCCAGCTCCAGCAGCCCGCGCTTGTCGCCGCGCCGCGGCACGTGCAGCCGCACCCGCCGGCCCGCGCGCGCCGACAGCCAGCCGGCCAGCGCCTCGTCGTCGTCGAGCGCGACCGGCACGTGCACCTCCGGCGGCACGTCGCGCACCTCGTAGAACTGCTGCAGGGCCGCCTCCACCACGTCGCGCTCGGACCGGTGCGGCGCCTCGACGGCGTCGGTCACCAGCTCGATCCGTTCCACGACCCGCCCGCCGCGCGTCTGGAACACCAGCACCACGGCGCCGGCCGGCCCCACCTTGACGCCGAACGCGTCGCGGTCGCCCAACCGCGCCGTCGCCATCTTCTGCTGGCGGTCCCGGAGCGTCTCGATCGTGCGCACCGCGTCCCGGATCTGGGCCGCCTGCTCGTAGTGCAACCCGTCCGCGGCGGCCTGCATCTGGGTCCTCAGCTCGGCGAGCAGCTCGTCGTTGCGGCCGTCCAGGAACATCTGGGTGTGGGCGACGGCGGTCGCGTACTCGGCCTCGCCGCACAGCTCCTCGACACACGGCGCGATGCAGCGCTTGATGTCGTACTCGAGGCAGGGACGCCCGCGCCGGCCGTTGATGACCTCGTTGCAAGATCGCATCCCGAACAGCCGGTGCGTCAGCGACATGGTCTTGCGGGCGAACGTGGCGGGCAGGAACGGCCCGGCGTAGAAGTTGCCGTCGCGGGCCACGCGGCGCGCGACCAGCACGCGCGGGAAGCGCTCGGTGGTGGTCACCTGCAGGTAGGGGTAGTTCTTGTCGTCGCGCAGCAGGATGTTGTAGCGCGGCGCGCGCTGCTTGATGAGGTTGTTCTCCAGCGCCAGCGCCTCGACGAGCGAGTCGGTCACGATGACCTCGAGCCCGGCCACCTCGTCGAGCAGGGCGTCGGTCTTGGGGCTCGACCCGTAGGCGCCCAGGTAGCTTCGCACGCGGTCGCGCAGCGCCGTCGCGCGACCCACGTAGATGGTCACGCCCGCGCGGTCGGAGTACAGATAGACCCCGGGCTGCTCGGGCAGACGGCTGATCTGGTCCTTGAGGTCCCGAATGGGCATGTCCTGCACTGCCGCCGCGCCTGCGGCCGCCCGCGGCGCGCGGAACCCGCTGCCGCAACGGCGCGCGTTGCCAATCCCCGGTGGAAAATTATATCGTCCGGCCTTCGGCTCTCGATCCTCGTCCACGATGACCTTCACCGGCACCATCGGCGCGCTCTGCATGTACCCCCTGCGCGCCATCATCGAGTTGTGCGTCCGCCTGGGCGTGCATCCCAACCTGCTGACCCTGACCGGCGTCATCATCAACGCCGGCGCGGGCTGGGCCCTGGGAACCGGCCACTTCCGCACCGCCGGCCTGGTCATGGTCATCGCGAACATCTTCGACTTCATCGACGGCAAGGTCGCCGAGCGCACCGCGCTCTCGTCGCGCTTCGGCGGATTCTGGGACTCGGTGATGGACCGGTTCTCGGACATCCTCCTGTTCATCGGCCTCATCTACCTGTACGCCGCCCTCGACCGGACGGACTACGTGCTGATCACGGCGCTGGCGCTCATGTTCTCCGTGATGACCAGCTACACGCGCGCGCGCGCCGAGTCGCTGATCGAGAAGTGCAAGGTCGGCTTCATGGAGCGCCCCGAGCGCATCGTGCTGTTCATGATCGGCGCGTTCACGAACCGCATGGGCGCCGTGATGTGGGTGATCCTGGTGCTGTCGGTCGTGACGGTGGTCGACCGGATCTACTACACCTGGCACGAGCTCCGGACGGCCGACCAGGACCACGTCCCGCGGCGCGTGCGCATGACGTTCAAGCGCGCGCTCGCGCTGCCCGCCATCGCGGTCTGGCATGCGCTGTTCTGGACGTTCGAGCGCGCGACCTGGCAGTACGACCTGATGGTGCTCGCCATCCTGGCGTTCGTTTGGGTGACGCCCCCGGGGTGGCTGGGCGACCCGATGGTCGACGGACCGGGACTCATCGGGTTGCTCGGCGCGCTGTTCTCCTGACCGGGCCGCGCGCGTCAGACGCGCGACTGGTACTCGCCGGTCTCCGTGTTCACGCGCACCCGGTCGCCGTTGGCGATGAACGGCGGCACCTGCACCACGAGACCGGTTTCGAGCTGCGCGGGCTTGAGCTGGGCGCTGGCCGTGGCGCCCTTGATGGCCGGTGTCGTCTCCGTCACCTGCAGGTCGACCGTCAGCGGCAACTGGATGCCCACGGGCTCGCCGTCGAACAGCTCCACGACGATGACCGCCTCGGGCAGCAGGTAGCTGACCGACTCGCCGAGCGTCTCGCTGGTCAACTGCACCTGCTCGAAGCTCTCCGTGTCCATGAAATGGTAGCCGTCGCCGTCCGCGTACAGGAACTGCATCCGCCGCGAGTCCAGCGCGGCGCGCTCCACGTCGTCCTCGGAACGGAACTTGTGATCGGTCAAGGTGCCGCTGCGCAGGTTGCGGAGCCGGCACTGGACGAAGCCGCGCTTGTTGCCGGGCGTCAGATGCTGCAGGTCGAGCACGCGGCACAGGTTGCCGGCGTGCCGGATCAGCATCCCCTTGCGCAGTCGGGTCGCCTGAATCGAAGTCACTCTTCCTATCGTACCGCAACTGAAATGGCACGCCGGCGAGCCGCGGACGAGGCGCTACAATGGATCGGAACGGCAGGCAGGGAGCACAGCGATGCGCGCCGGTGCGATTCTCTTCGGCTCACTCCTCTTTCTCGCGGGCCTGACCGCCGGCAGCGTACTGACCGGCCGCCTCGACACCCGGGACGAGATCGAGGCCGCCCCGGTCGCCCTCAGGCAGACGCGCGAGGCGCCGCACCCGGGCAGCGGCCCGGCGTCCGTCGCCGCGCGCCCGCCGCGCGCCCTGGCCGCGCAGCCCGGCGCCGCGGCCCTGCCCAGCTTCGCCGACGTGGCCGAAGCGAGCATCCGGACGGTGGCCAACATCTCGTCGCGGCAGGTCGTGCGGCGGCAGTCGATCTTCGGAAACGATCCCTTTTTCCGCTACTTCTTCGGCGACTCGCGCGGGCTGTCCGGCTACCGCGAGCGGCCCAGCCTCGGCTCGGGCGTCATCGTGCGGCCGGACGGCTACATCGTGACGAACGCGCACGTGGTGGGGCGGCAGACCGCGGGCATCACGGTCATGCTCCCGAGCAACGAGGAGCATGAGGCCACGCTGGTCGGCCGCGACGAATCGACGGACATCGCGCTGCTGCACATCGACGCCGAGGGCCTCCCGACGCTGCCGTGGGGCGACTCGTCGGCCCTGCGCATCGCGGAGTGGGTGCTGGCCGTCGGCAACCCCTTCCAGCTCAACCAGACGGTCACCCTGGGCATCGTCAGCGCGGTCGGCCGCGACAACCTCGGCGTGGCGCGCTACGAGGACTTCATCCAGACCGACGCCGCCATCAACCCGGGCAACTCCGGCGGGGCGCTCGTCAACGCGCACGGGGAGCTGGTCGGCATCAACACCGCCATCTTCAGCGACAGCGGCGGCAGCCAGGGCGTCGGGTTCGCCGTGCCGAGCAACCTGGCCCGGCGGGTGATGGACGAGCTGATCGAGCACGGCGAGGTGCGCCGCGGCTCGTTCGGCTACGTGGACGTCCGCCGGCTGACGCCGCAACTGGCGCGCGAGCTCGGGATTCCCGACACGCGCGGCGTGGTCGTCTGGCGCATCCACCAGGCGTCGGCGGCCGCGCGCGCCGGGATGGAGCCGGGCGACGTCATCGTGGCATTCGACGGCGTTCCGCTCGAGGACGGCGCCGACTACGCCCGCCTCCTGTCGGACGCGGAGATCGGCAGCACGGTCACGCTCGACGTCATCCGCGGCGGCGAGCGCTTGACCTTCGAGGTGCCCGTCTCCCGGGCGCGCCCGCAGCAGCAGCGCTAGCAGTCCGTGGTGAAGGCGCGGCCGCGCGCCGACACGTACGCGCTCTCCGCGGCATAGCAGCGCCAGGGCCGCGCGGCGCCGGCGGTGATGCCGATCCGCGGACTCCAGGCCACCGCCCCCTCGAACGGGCCGCAATCCTCGATGAACAGCCGGCCGGCGGACAGATCGCAGCGGTTCTGGCGGAGCGTGATGCCGAGCGCGCTGGTCAGGTTCCCGGGGCCGCGGCACAGGTCCGGGTCGGTGAGCGGCGCGGCCCGGCGGCCGGCGTCCCGCGCGCGCCGGCGCCGCATCAACGGCGTGCCGCCCGCGGGCTCGAGGGCCCGGATGAGCACGGCGGCCGGCGTGCCCTCCGGCTCGGTCACGGCGTTGACCAGATGGTGGAGCCCGTAGTTGACGTAGACGTAGGCGCGGCCCGGCGGCCCGTAGAGCGGGGCGTTGCGCCGCGTGAGGCCGGCCGCCGCGTGACAGGCGGGATCGCCCTCCCCGACGTAGGCCTCCACCTCGACGATGGTCCCGGCCGCCGTGCCGCCCGGCGTGACGTGCACCAGCCGCTTGCCGATGAGGTCGCGCGCCACTTCCAGCGTGGGTCGCGCGTAGAACGCGCGCGGCAGGACGGCACCCAGGGTCACGGCTCGGCGTACGCGTGCGTCCGGCCGGTCTCCAGGGCGTGCCGCAGGTAGCGGCCCGTGTGCGAGCCGTCGTGCGCGGCAATCTCCTCGGGAGCGCCCGCGGCCACCACGTAGCCGCCGTCGTCGCCGCCCTCGGGTCCCAGATCGATCACCCAGTCGGCGGTCTTGATGACGTCGAGATTGTGCTCGATGACGAGCAGCGTATGGCCCGCGTTGAGCAGCTTCCGGAAGGCCGCCAGCAGCCGGGCGATGTCGTCGAGGTGCAGCCCGGTCGTCGGCTCGTCGAGGATGTAGAGCGTGCGGTCCCCGCCGCGCGAGACGAGGTGCGCCGCGATCTTGATGCGCTGGGCCTCGCCGCCCGACAGCGTCGTCGCCGGCTGGCCCAGCCGCAGATAGCCCAGGCCGATCTCGTCGAGCACCTGCAGCCGCCGGCACACCTTCGGCGCCGTGCTGAAGAACGACAGCGCTTCCCGCACGGTCAGCCGCAGCACGTCGTCGATGTTGCGGCCGCGGTACTGCACGTCGAGCACCTGCGGCTTGAACCGCCGGCCGTCGCAGTGCTCGCACGGCACGAAGACGTCGGCCAGGAACTGCATCTCGACCCGCACCTCGCCCTCGCCCTCGCACGCGTCGCAGCGGCCGCCCGGCACGTTGAACGAGAAGTGGCTCGCTGTCAGCGCCTGCGCCCGGGCGTCCTTCGTCGAGGCGAACAGCTCCCGGATGGGATCGAACGCCTTGAGGTAGGTGACCGGGTTCGAGCGCGGCGTCCGGCCGATGGGCGCCTGATCGACCAGCACGGCCTTGCTGACCAGCTCGAGCCCCTCGAGAGCCTCGTGCGTGCCGACCCGCTTGTCCCACTCGCCCTTGGCCCGCTTGATCGCGGCGTACAGCACGTCGTGCACGAGCGTGGACTTCCCCGACCCGCTCACGCCGGTGACGCAGGTCAGCATGTTCGACGGAATCTCGACGTCGATGCGCTTGAGGTTGTGCTCGGCCGCGCCGCGCAGGCGGATGGCGTGGCTCTGCGGCAGCCGCCTGCGCCGCGCGACCGGCACCGGAATGGCCAGCTCGCCGCGCAGGTACTTGCCGGTCAGCGACGTCGGCTCGTCGGCGATGCCGGCCGACGGGCCGGCGTACACCACCTTGCCGCCGCGCGTGCCGGCGCCCAGCCCGAGGTCGACGAGGTAGTCGCCGCTGCGGATCATCTCGGTGTCGTGCTCGACGACCACGACCGTGTTCCCCTGGTCGCGCAACTGCTGCAGGATGCGCAGCAGGCGCTCGTTGTCCCGCGGATGCAGCCCGATCGACGGCTCGTCGAGCACGTACAGCGTGCCGACCAGCGCCGACCCGAGCGCGGTGGCCAGGTTGATGCGCTGCGCCTCGCCGCCCGACAGGGTCGACGACAGGCGGTCGAGGGTCAGGTAGTCGAGCCCCACGTCGCTCAGGAACGACAGCCGGCGGCGGATCTCCCGAACGATTCGCTCGGCGACGGCCGCTTCCTTCTCGGTGAGCGTCAGCTCGTCGAAGAACCGCCGCGCGCGGGCCACCGTGAAGCCGCACAGCACGTCGATCGGGTGCCCCCCCACGCGCACGGCGCGGGCCTCCTGCCGGAGCCGCGTGCCCCGGCACTCCGGGCAGACCAGGTAGCCGCGGTAGCGGCTGAGGAAGACGCGCACGTGGACCTTGTACTTCTTGCTCTCCAGCCAGCGGAAGAAGCCCCGGATGCCGGTGTAACGGCCGCCGTCGCCGTCGACCACGAACGTCCGCTCGGCCTCCGTGAGGTCCGCCCACGGCACGCCGGTCCGGATGCCGTTGGCCCGCGCCGCCCGCTTGAGGTCGGCCAGCCGGGCCCGGTAGTGGGCCTTGCTCCACGGTTCGATGGCATCCTGCTGGATCGACTTCGACGGATCCGGCACGACCAGATCCATGTCCAGCTCGATGACGTTGCCGAAGCCGTGGCAGGTCTGGCAGGCGCCGAACGGGTTGTTGAAGGAGAAGAGCCGCGGCTGCGGCACCTCGTACGGGATGCCGCACGCGCGGCACTCGAACAGCTCGCTGAACTGATGGGTGCGGCCGCCGTCCGCCTCGATGGCGAAGGCGGCGCCCCCGCCCTCCGCGTAGGCCGTCTCCACCGAGTCCGTCAGGCGGCTCAGCGCCTCGGCGCCGACCTTCACGCGGTCGACCACCACCCGCAGCACCGTCTCGCCGTCGAGCGCCCCGGCCTCGAGGTCATCGAGCCCGACGGCCCGTCCGTCCACGACCACGCGCCGGAACCCCTTCCGCCGCAGCGCGTCGAGCGCCGCCGCCACGGGCGAGTCGCCGTGGCCGTTGCCGGCCGCGGCCGCATCCGACGGCGCGCCGAGGTCCGCCGCCCCATCCTCCTCGTCCGGCGCCGCCGCGCCGGTCAGCCCGGCCACCACCGGGAGCTGGTAGCCGAGCAGCAGGCGGGTGCCGTCCGGCAGCGCCGCCAGCGCCCGGGCGGCGACCTCCGCGCTGTCGCGCAGCACCTCGCTGCCGCACTGCCGGCAGATCGTGCGGCCGATGCGGGCGTACAGGAGCCGCAGGTAGTCGTGGATCTCCGTCGTGGTGCCGACCGTCGAGCGCGGGTTGCGCAGGCTGTTCTTCTGGCGGATGGCAATGGCCGGGCAGATGCCGTCGATCTCGTCGACGTCCGGCTTCTCCATCCGGTCGAGGAACTGCCGCGCGTACGCCGACAGCGACTCGACGTAGCGCCGCTGCCCCTCCGCGTAGATCGTGTCGAACGCCAGCGACGACTTGCCGGAACCGCTGACCCCGGTGACGACGATGAGCTGGCGCTGCGGCAGCGTCAGGTCGATGTTCTTGAGGTTGTGCGTGCGGGCGCCGCGAATGACGATCTGCTGCTGCTCCGCCGGGGTCGGCTCTGGCATGCGCGGGCCCTGGGAACCCGCGGGCTCCCTGCGGACGATTTCCGTCCGAACGGTAGCAGACGATTCTATCGGCATGGCCGGCCCGGTTCAACCGGGCGGCCCCGCCTGGCGCTTTGCGCTACCCTTGGCGCGAGCCGCGCCGCGGAAGCCGCCGGCCCGGGAGGAGCACAGACGATGTCGACAGACCGCCAGCGCCTGGCCGAGCTGACCCGGCGCTTCGTGACCGCCTTCAACGACAACGACCTCGACGCCGTCATGTCCTACTTCGCCGACGACGGGGTCTACGACGAGTTCAACGGCACCCGCAACCGCGGCAAGGCCGCCATCCGCGCGGCCCTCCACCCGCAGTTCACCGGCCGCTACGGTGCGATGCACTTCATCGACGACGACCTGTTCGTCGACCCGGATGCCGGCAAGGTCATGGCGAGCTGGCGCTGCACGCTCGAGATGCAGGGCCAGCCGACATCCTGGCGCGGCCTCGACCTGCTGCACTTCGAGGGCGACGTGCTCGTCCGCAAGTCGACCTACGCGAAGGCCAGGGCGCCCCTGTTCGAGGAGGCGCCCGATGCGTGACGCCCGAGGCAGGGCGAGCCTGCCGGATCGCGCGGCCGTGGGGTGCAGGGCCGCCGTGCTCGCGGCCGGCGCGCTGGTCGCCGCGGGCGCGGGACTGCTGCTGCCGGGCACGGATGCGCACCGGGCCGCGGCGCAGGCGCCGCCCGCCCCGGTGAACAACGTCCTGCCGCTCCTCGCCGCGGACCTTCCCATATTCGGGCAGTTCGTCAACTACCTCGGCGTCGGCAGCGACCGGGAGTCCGCCGTCGGCCACGCCGCCAACCGGGACTTCGACTTCGTGGTCTACGATCTCGAGCACACGCCGTTCGACGTCCCGCGCCTGACCGAGTACCTGCAGTGGCTGCTCGACCGGCGCGCCATCGCGGAAGCCGGCCTCACGGCAACGAAGACGGTGCTCGTACGCATGCCGGTCAACGCCCGCGAGATGAACGAGTGGGTGACCAAGAACGTGCTCGACACCGGCGTGCACGGCCTCGTCTTCCCCCATACGGAGACGGCCGAGCAGGCGCTGCACGCGGTCCGCGCCATGCGCTACCCGCAGGCGCCCGGCGCCGCCGACGCCGAGCCGGCCGGCATCCGCGGCTCAAGCCCGGCCATCGCCGCCCGCTACTGGGGCCTGACGACGGGCGAGTACCTGCAGCGAGCCGACATCTGGCGGCTCGACCCGCAGGGCAGCCTGATCCCGATCTTCATCATCGAGAACCGCACCGGCGTCGAGAACGCCCGCGACATCGCCCGCGCGCTCGCCGAGCGCGGCATCGGCGCCATCCTCTGGGCCGGCTCGGGCGACATGCGAGTCTCCTACGCCGGCGACCAGGCGGCGCTCGCGGCCGGCCTCGACCGCGTCATCGCCGCCGCGCGCGAGTTCGGGCTGCCCGCCGGCATCAACGGCACCGCCGGCCTCGAGGAGCGCTACGCGCAGGGCGTCCGCATGTTCGTCAGCATCGGCGTCGGCGGCCAGCCCCCGACGCCGGAACAGCGGCGCGCCGTCGGACGTTAGCCGGGTAGGCCTGTGCTAGGATGGATGTTTCCCCGCCAGCCGGCGTAGCTCAGTTGGTAGAGCAGCTGATTCGTAATCAGCAGGTCAGCGGTTCGAGTCCGCTCGCCGGCTCCAGATTTTCACCCTTGTATTCAGTCATTTACGGCCGCACGCCTAGCTAGCGCGACGGTCGCGGCGCCTGCTCGCGTAGGGTGCAGATCCCGATCCTGTGGCGTCGCCGCACGGTCGCCTCCTGGCTTGCAGGTCTCACTGACGACGACATCCCTCGACCGATCATCAGGTCGACACGGCCGACGAGAGACGGCTCGGCCCGGAACGAGCCGGCTGGTGAGCCCGGATCGAGACGAAGGGTTTCGACGCGGGCAACCTGCCCGGCAGCGTTCTGGAACTGAGACCAGGTAGACGCGCGGAGCTGAAGGGCCAGGAACCGGCGTCCTTGACCTCGGCACGCACCGCTGCCCGACACGTCCGGTAGGATCTCACCCAATGCCTGACCCCGGAAACGCCGGTCAAGCGACTGCTCATCACGTTGTGCCGCGTCTAGCCCGCATAATTCTTGACGTTGTCGAA
>JAAXGX010000170.1 GCA_012271165.1 Vicinamibacteraceae bacterium
GCCGCGCACGGCGCGGCTCGGCGGCAGCGGCGCGGGGCGCCGGGGCCCCCGCAAGCGGACGCCGGGGTGTTCGGGACGCAGCCCCGTCTGCTGGAAGCCGCGCACGGCGCGGCTCGGCGGGAGCGGCGCGGGGCGCCGGGGCCCCCGCAAGCGGACGCCGGGGGCTTGGGGCGCAGCCCCATCTAGAAGATGCCTCGCTATCGCGCCGCCTGGGTCCTGCCGATCGCGGCGCCACCGATCAGAAACGGGTGGGTCGACGTCAACCACGGCCTGATCACCGCGGTCGGCGCGGCGGCTGGCAGCGCCCGCGAGCCCGGCCGCGGGGAAGTGGACCTGGGGTCGCGCATCGTCCTGCCCAGTCTCGTGAACGCCCATACCCACCTCGAGCTGTCGGTCTTCCGCGGCCAGTTGCCGGCGGCGTCGAGCATGCCGCAGTGGGCTGGCGAGCTGATGGCTCGGACGGCGCGCGTCGCGCTGGACGAGACCGCCATCCGCGCCGCCGCGTCCGAGGCGCGGCGGACCGGCACGGGGCTCGTCGGCGACATCAGCAACACGCTGGCCTCCGTCGCTCCGCTGCGCGACGCCGGCCTGGCGAGCGTCGTCTTCAAGGAGCTGCTGGGGTTCGACGAGCACGATCCGACCGGGCTCGTCGCGCGGACCTGCGCGGAGTTGGGGCAGCGGGGCGCGGAGAATCCGAGGCTGCGGCTCGCGGCCCACGCGCCCTACTCGGTGTCGCCGGCGCTGTTCGCCGCGCTGCGGGCGGCGGCCGACCGGGGCCGCCTCTGGCCCCTGTCCGTGCATGTGGCCGAGTCGCGCGAGGAGCTCGAGTTCCTCCGTTCCGGAACCGGCGCGTGGCGCGAGATTCTGGAGGCGCGCGGCCGCTGGGATGCGTCCTGGGTATCGGGGACGGCCAGTCCGGTCGAGTATCTCGACGACCTGGGCTGGCTCGGGACGCGCACGCTGCTGGTCCACGGCGTGCAGTTGACCGACGCGGAGCTCGCCCGCATCGCCCGCGCGGGCGCGACGCTGGTGACCTGTCCCCGCAGCAATCGCCACACCGGCGCGGGCAACCCGCCCATCGCGCGCTTCCACGCTGCCGGCGTGCGGCTGGCGGTGGGCACGGACAGCCTAGCCAGCGTCGCGGACCTCAATCTCTTCAGCGAGCTGCGCGCCATGCGCCGCCTCGCGCCGGCGGTGCCCGCCGCCGCCATCCTCCGCAGCGCTACGCTGGCGGGGGCCGCGGCGCTGGGGTACGGGGACGCGCTGGGCGTCATCGCACCCGGCCGCCGCGCGTCGCTGATTGCGGTGGCCTGCGCCGCGCCGGTCGACGATGTGGAAGAATACCTGGTGAGCGGCATCCGGGCGGACCAGGTCACCTGGCTGGCGGCGCCCGGGGAGTCGTGAGTACATGAGGATGCTCGCGCGGGCGCGCACCTACGCGTCCCTGATTCGTTTCAGCCACACCGTGTTCGCGCTGCCGTTCGCGCTGACCGGCATGCTGCTGGCGGCCCGCACGTCGCCGCTGACGGCGAGCCGGGTGCTGTGGATCGTCCTGGCGATGGTGACGGCGCGCACCGCGGCGATGGGCTTCAACCGCCTGGTCGACGCGCGCTACGACGCTGCCAATCCGCGGACGGCGGGCCGGGAGCTGCCGCGCGGCAGCGTGTCCAGGCGCGAGGTCGGGGCGCTGGTCGTCGTCTCGTCGCTGGCGTTCGTCGGCGTCACGTCCCGGCTCGGAACGCTCTGCTTCGCGCTGTCCCCGGTCGCACTGGCCATCGTGTTCTGGTATTCGCTGGCCAAGCGGTTCACCAGCTACACGCAGCTGTACCTCGGACTCGCGCTGGCGGTGGCGCCCGTCGGGGGCTGGCTGGCGGCGGGCGGCCGCGCCGGCTGGGCCCCGTGGCTGCTCGCGCTCGGCACCGCGCTGTGGGTCGCCGGATTCGACATTCTGTATGCCTGCGAAGACATCGAGCACGATCGGAGGCAGGGCCTGCGCTCGATCCCGACGCGCTTCGGCGTCGAGCGGTCGCTCTGGATCTCGAGGGGGTTCCATCTGGTCGCCGTGACGAGCCTCGCGGCGCTGGCGCTCGTCGTGCCGCTGGGTCCGCTGTACGTCG
Organism: Vicinamibacteraceae bacterium; assembly: GCA_012271165.1. Taxonomy (GTDB): domain Bacteria; phylum Acidobacteriota; class Vicinamibacteria; order Vicinamibacterales; family UBA8438; genus JAAXGX01. The sequence continues at coordinate 2,118 of JAAXGX010000170.1, forward strand.
CCGGCGTCGCCGGCGTCGCGGTGCTGCTCGTCTACGAGCAGTCGCTCGTGCGGGCCGACGATCTGTCGCGCGTCAAGCAGGCCTTCGATCTGAACGGCTACGTGGGGTTGCTGTATCTGGCCGCCACCGCCGCGGCGCTGTATGTCTGAGCGGTCCCGCGTCGTGTCCGTCGGCATCACCGGCGCGTCCGGGGCGGTCTACGCCGTCCGCACCGTGTCGGCCCTGCTCGCCCGCGGCTGCCGCGTCGAGCTGGTCGCGTCCGAATTCGGCCGCCGGCTGCTGCGCGACGAGCTCGGACCCGACGCCGCGATCGAGCGTCTGGGCGACTACGTCGCGGCGCGCTACGGGGAGTCCGTCCGCCACGGCGCGCTGGCAATCCACAGCAACCGGGACGCGGGTGCGGTCATTGCCAGCGGCAGCTACGCCTGCGACTGCATGGTCATCGTTCCGTGCTCGATGAAGACGCTCGCGGGGGTTGCGCACGGGGCGTCGAGGAACCTGATCGAGCGCGCCGCCGACGTCATGCTCAAGGAACGCCGGCGTCTGGTCGTCGTGCCGCGGGAGACGCCGATGAGCCTGCCGCAGTTGAAGAACCTCGTCCTGTGCGCGGAGGCCGGCGCCATCGTGCTGCCGGCGATGCCGGCGTTCTATCAGCGCCCCGCCTCGCTCGATGATCTCGCCGACTTCATGGCCGGCAAGATCCTGTCGGCGCTGGGCTTCGAGCACGAGCTGTATCCCGCGTGGACCGGGTAGCAGGCATGCTCGATCCGGGCGGAAAGCGAAGCGGGGCAGGGGCCGGGCGGGACCGCGCGCCGGGAGATCGCGGCGAGGCGGCGAACGCCGCCGGCCCACTCCCTCTCGACCGGCCGCCGGGCGAGATCGCCGGGATGTTCGACGCGATCGCCCGCCGCTACGACCTGTTGAACCGCCTGCTGAGCGCGGGGCGCGACCGCGCCTGGCGCGCCCGGGCGGTGGACGCGCTCGGGTTGCAGGGGGGCGAGCGGGTGCTCGACCTGTGCACCGGCACGGCGGATCTGGCGCTGGCCCTGGCGTCGCCGCGCGGCGGGGCCGGCTGCGTCGTCGGCGTCGACTTCTCGGCCGAGATGCTGCGTCTCGGCCGCGTCAAGACCGCGCGGCGCCGGCCGGCCGGCGCCGTGCGCCTACTGCGGGCCGACGCCGAACGCATACCGCTGTGCGATGCGGCGGTCGACGGCGCGACCATCGGTTTCGGCATCCGCAACGTCCGCGACCGGATCGGGGCCCTGGCGGAGGTCCGGCGCGTGCTGCGCCCCGGGGGCAGGCTGGCCATCCTCGAGTTCGGCGAGCCCGGGCCGGCGCCGGTGCGCGCGATGTATCGCTGGTACTTCCATCACCTGCTGCCGCTCGTCGGGAGGCTCGGCTCCCGCCATCGGAGCGCCTACGCGTACCTGCCGGCGTCCGTAGGCGCCTTCCCGGCCCCGCCCGCCTTCTGCGAGCTGCTGGGGCGGGCGGGCTTCACGGACGTGCGCGTCGACCCGTTGACGTTCGGCATCGTCTATCTGTACAGCGCCCGGGCATGAATCAGACGGGGCTTCGCCCCGAACCCCCGGCGTCCGCTTGCGGGACCCCTTCGCCACGCGCCGGTTTTCGCAAGCCGTCGCGTTTCGTGATGCGGTTGCTATAATCGGGCTGGCTCCCGATGTACTTCAACTTCGAGGATCGGAGCTTCGAGACGCCGACCATCGAGTCGGCGATGTCCTGGCGCGAGCAGGTCCTGCTCTCGCTCTTCTTCCATCTGGCTGCCCTCGTGCTGGTGCTGATCGTGCCGCGCCTGTCGTTCGTCCAGGAGCTGGCCGAGCGCCGCGCGGAACGCCTGCAGGAGATGGCGGCCACCGCCGAGCTGCAAGCGCAGCTGCAACAGGCGCCGCCACCGGACGACGGCCGCACGTTCGTCTTCATCCAGCCGCGCGTCGAGCTCGATCCCCCGGAGGCGCCGCCGCCCGACGCGGTCCTGTCGGATCGCGACCGTGTCGCGCAGTCGCCCGTCCGCACGTTCGATCCGGAGAACCGGCTGCCGGTGGCCGAAGGCAACTCGCCGGAGTTCATCGTCGCTCCCGAGGCGCCCGAGGACGAGGGATTGGATGCCGCCGATGTCACGGGCATCGAGGACGGCGCCGACGACGCCGACGAGGCGGAGGTCGACGAGGGCGCCGCCGAAGCCGACGAGCCGCGGCTCGCGGACGCGTCGGCGGGCCAGGGCGAGGAGATCGAGACGGAGAGCGCGGTCGCCGACGATCCCGGCTCCGTGCCCGAGCCGGACGATGTCGACGGGCCGGGGCTCCCCGACTCCCTGCTCGCCGAAGCGGGCGCTGGTCCGGGCGACCCGGATGCCGCGGACGAGCGGCGGATCGACTTGACGCCCGACGGCCTGTTCGGGCGCCAGGTGGAGAACCTCCGGCAACGCGTCCGGCGCGAGACGTTTCGCAACTACAGCGGCGACACCGGCCGCTACGGGCCCGAGATCCAGTTCGATTCCAAGGGCGTGGAGTTCGGTCCCTGGCTGCGCCGGTTCGTGGCGCAGATTCGACGCAACTGGTTCGTGCCGTACGCGATCTGGTCGATGCACGGGCACGTGGTGCTGACCTTCAACGTGCAGGAGAACGGCGACCTGACCGACCTGACCATCTTCAAGCCCTCGCACGTGGAGGCGTTCAACAACTCGGCGTACAACGCGCTGCGGTCATCCGATCCTACGCAGCCGCTGCCGCCCGAGTATCCGGACGACCACGCCTTCTTCACGGTCATCTTCTACTTCAACGAGGCGCCGCCGGCGTGACGGTGTATCCGACCCGGATGCAGCGGCTGGGCTGGTTCGTGCTGCTGACCGCCGTGTCGGCGCTCGCGTGGCTCCGCGTCGCCGCCGGCTCCTGGTAGCTCCCGGTCGTCCGGATCCGGGGCCGCCGGTTCCGAATCGCATGGGGAGGCGTGCAGGGCGGCCCCGGCTGTTGGCCATCGTCGGTCCGACGGCGGCGGGCAAGAGCGCGCTCGGCATCGCCGTCGCCGAGCGGGTCGGCGGCGAGATCGTGAGCTGCGACTCGACCGCCGTCTACCGCGGCTTCGACATCGGCACCGACAAGGTGCCGCCCGCGCTCCGGCGCGGGATTCGGCACCACCTCATCGATATCGTCGATGCCGGCGAATCGTACACCGCGGCCCGCTACGCGCGCGCCGCCGCCGCCGCCGTGCGCCGGATCACGGCCGCCGGCAACCTGCCGATCGTCGTCGGCGGGTCGGGTCTGTACTACCGGGCGCTCACGCGCGGGCTCTTCGACGGGCCCGGCCGGGACGAGGCGCTGCGGGGCCGCCTGACGCGGATCGCCAGGGGGCGGGGCGTCGAGCAACTGCACCGCATGCTCGCGCGGGTCGACGCTCCCTCGGCCGACCGCATCCATCCCCGGGACGAGAAGCGTCTCGTCCGCGCCCTGGAGGTCTACCGCTTGACGCGCCGCCCCCTGAGCGCGCACTTCCGCGAGACGCGGCCGCCCCTCGCAGAGTACGACGTGACGGCGTTCGCCATTCGGCTGGAGGCTTCGGTCACCGCGGCGCGGGTGGCGCGGCGCGTCGAGCGGCAGTTCGAGGCAGGTCTGCTCGCGGAGGCGCGGGGTCTGCTCGCGGCCGGCGTGCCGGCGTCCGCGCACCCGTTCAGCGGGCTGGTCTACCGGCAGGTGCTCGAGCACCTGAACGGCGTGCGCGACGAGGCGGCAACGCGCGAGCTGATCGTCAGGGCCAACCGGCAGTACGCCCGGCGGCAGTTGATCTGGTTTCGCAAAGAGCCTAACCTACATTGGATTGACCTTCCCGGCGAACACGCCGACGCCGCGCAACGGGTCCTATGCCGAATGACGTAGCCGCGGCGCCGGTGCCGCGTGACATCCAGTCCGTGTTCCTCAACGGGGCCCGGCGCGAGCGTCTCGAGGTGACGATCCACCTGACGAACGGCACGCGGCTGGACGGCCGCATCAAGAGCTTCGATCGTTTCTCCGTCGTCGTGGACCGCGACGGGTCCGACGAGCTGATCTTCAAGCACGCCATCGCGCTGATCCGGCCCGCCAGGGCGGATCGCCCGCCCGCTTCCGCGCCGTGAACGCTGGCGTGGAGACTGCCGACGTGATCCGCGCCGATCTCGAGGAGCGCGAGCGGCAGGCTCTGTCGGCCTGGGCCGCGAAGAGTGCGGACAGCCGGGGCCGCCTGCGCCCGGAGCCGCCCGATCCCATCCGTCCGGCGTTCCAGCGCGACCGGGACCGGATCGTGCACTCGAAGGCGTTTCGCCGGCTCAAGCACAAGACCCA
>JAAXGX010000167.1 GCA_012271165.1 Vicinamibacteraceae bacterium
GGCGTGAGGCGCCGGACGGGGCGCCGGCTTCAATCAGACGGGGCTGCGCCCCGAACCCCCGCCGTCCGCTTGCGGGGACCCCTGCGCCCGGCGCCGCGTGGTAGGGTTGCCCGCCAGGAGGTTCAGCGATGGCCGTCACCGTAGGACAACCCGCTCCCGAATTCACGCTGCACGAGACCCCTGACCGGCAGCGCAGCCTGCACGACTACCGCGGCAGGAACGTGGTGCTCGTCTTCTTCCCCGGCGCGTTCACCGGCGTGTGCACCACGGAGATGTGCGCGCTGCGCGACCGCATCGACCAGTTCGGCGCCCTGAACGCCGAGGTCATCGGCATCACGGTCGACGCGCCGTTCGTCCAGCAGGCCTGGAAGGCCGCGAACAACGTCGCTTACACCTTCCTGAGCGACTACAACCGGGAGGTCGTGAACGCCTACGACGTCGCGTTCCCGGGGTTGGCCGGCATGCAGGGGTACGTCGCCGCCAACCGCGCCGTGACGGTGATCGACGGCGGCGGGGTGGTCCGTTACCACTGGGTCGCCGGGAGCCTGGGCGTCGAACCGGACTACGAAGAGATCCGGGCCGCGGTGGCCGCGCTGGCGTGAGGCGCCGGACGGGGCGCCGGCTTCAATCAGACGGGGCTGCGCCCCGAACCCCCGGCGTCCGCTTGCGGGGACCCCTGCGCCCCGCGCCGCTCCCGCCAAGGCGCGCCGTGCGCGCCTTGCGGAGTCTGCACGGTTCCACGGCGCAGACTCCCGGCACCGGCGCCACCTGCTATAATCACCGGCCGGGAGCTAGGGTGGCGAAGGATGACCTCATCGATGTCCAGGGTACGGTCACGGCCGTGCACAGCGGCGGGCTGTACCGTGTACAGTGCGACCCCGGCCACGAAGTGCTCGCGCAGTTGAGCGGCCGCATGCGGCGATTCCGGATCAAGGTCGTTCCGGGCGACCGCGTGACCGTCGGCGTCTCGCCCTACGACCCGACCCGCGGCATCATCACCTTCCGCGCGAGGTAGGCAGCGCATGTTCGACGAATCGGGCCCGACGGCGGCGGCGAACGGGCCGGAGGCCGGCGCCGATGCCGCCCTGGTCCGCTTCACCTCCTGCCGCTGGCGCTCGACGCAGGACAACGGCGGCTCGCCCTACTGCTCGCACCGCGACGTGTTGCCGTACGCCGGCGTGAACGGCTTCAGCCCGGACGCGTGGTGCCCCGAGTGCGACCACTTCAAGGTGCGTCGCAGCGTCAAGAAGCGCCCCGCCTATCTGCTGGACGACTACTGAGGGCGCGCGGTCCCGCCGCCGCTATTCGCTGAACTGCTTCGCGAGGTCGACCCACTCGCCGTCGGGCGCCAGTTGCTGGTAGGCCCGCCAGTGTGACTTCGACTCCCCCGACCGGCCCATCTTCTCGAGGGTCACGGCGAGGTAGAAGTGCGCGTCCGCGTAGCCCGGGTTCAGGCCCAGCGCATCCGTGTAGCAGCCCACCGCCTCCTCGTAGCGTCCCAGGTCGTGGTGGATGTTGCCCAGATTGAAGCGCGCCTCGAAGCAGTCCGCATCGAGGCTCAACGCCCAGGCGTACAGCGCCTGCGCCTCGACCAGCTCGTCGTGCGCGTAGTGGATGTTGGCCAGGTTGACGATGGCGGGCACGAGCGCGGGATCGAGCAGCAGCGCCTTGCGATACGCCGTCCGGGCCTGCTCGCGGTCGGCCTCGGTCCCTTCATCGAGCTCCGCCCCTTCGAGAAAGAAGCGCGCCGCGATGGCCGACTGGGGATTGTCGCTGTCGGTCCAGGGAGGCTGATCGTCGCGCGGCGCGAACTTCTGCGACGCCCGGCGGCGCAGGGCCACGACCTTGGCCGGCCGCGCGTCGCCCCGGGCGTTGAAATTGAACGTCAACTGGCCGGCGCGCGCCGCGAGCCGCCGCCGCACGATGCCCCGGAACGAATGCCCCTGCCGCAGGCCGTCGTTGACCTGCTTGATCACGGCCATGTCCGCCAGCGTGTAGTACGTGTCGACGTTCGTGCGCGCCGCCGGACGCACCAGGCCCCACGTGAGCAGGTAGCGCAGCCGCGCATCGTGGACCAGCGGGTACAGGTCGCGCACGCGCCGCAGGCCGTGGTAGCGCTCCTCGAGCGCCGCGGCGGTCCGCAGGCCGCCGAGCCGGCAGAACTCGTCCTCGCCGAGGATGCGGACGCAGCCGGGCGACTTGGCGTTCACTTCCTCGGCGCGCTTCAGCTTGCCGGTCTTCTCGGGCGCGGAAACGCCTTCCGACCCGACGACAAGCATCGTGGTGCGCGCGGTCACCGTGCCCGCAACGGTGCCGCCGAGACGCTCGACGAGCTCGGCCGCCTCGCGCCGTCCGATCGACGACAGCCTGCCGGTGAACACGACGACGTGGCCGGCGAACTCGGTGCCCTGGGGGGAGTCTTCGTGCGGCTCGGAGGACCGCGTCATCTTGCGAGATTGCGCCCGTCGCGCGCTGGAAAGATGAATGAGAATGATAATAATGTCAAGCTGCCGCGCGGCGCGGCGCACGGACCAAGATGCTGCTGGCTGGCGACGTCGGGGGCACGAAGACGCTGCTCGGGCTCTATGCCGGCGGGCCGCCGGCGCCGCAGCCGCAGGCGGTGCGGCGCTTCCCGACGCTCGAGTTCGGCGGGCTGGCCGAGCTCGTCACGGCGTTTCTGGGCGGCGTCGGCTGGAGCGGACCGCTCGAGGCGGCCTGCTTCGGCGTCGCCGGCCCGGTGCGCGGCCAGGTCTGCCAGTTGACGAACGTCCCGTGGGGCGTCGATGCCCGGCGCCTCGGCGCGGAGCTCGCGATCGCACGCGTCACGCTGTTGAACGACCTGGCCGCGCTCGCGCACGCGGTGCCGGCCCTGGCGGACGACCAGCTCGCCGTCATCCGGCCGGGCGACGCGGACGCCGCCGGCAACGCCGCCCTCATCGCGCCCGGGACGGGCCTCGGCGAGACGCTGCTGCACCGCGTCGGGGGCCGCTTCGTGCCGGCGCCGTCCGAGGCGGGCCACGCGGACTTCGCGGCACGCAGCGACCGCGAAGCCGATCTGGCGCGCGTGCTGGCCGCACGCTTCGGCCGCGTATCGTACGAGCAGGTCATCTCGGGTCCCGGGCTCGTCAACATCCATCGCTTCGCGCACGGCGACGCCGGCTGCGGCGCGGTCCCCCCGGACGCGCCGGCAGCCGACCAGCCGGCGCTGATCGCCCGGGCCGGACTCGGGCGGCACTGCCCGGGTTGCGCGGAAACGCTCGAGCTGTTCGTCGGTGCGCTCGGCGCGGAGGCGGGCAACCTCGGCCTGCGCTCGGTCGCGACCGCAGGCGTGTACCTCGGCGGCGGCATTCCGCCGAAGATTCTCCCCGCGCTGCGGACGCCGACCTTTCTCGATGCGTTCCGCGCCAAGGCCCCGATGGAGGCGCTGGTCGACGCCATGCCGATTGCCGTCATTCTCGAGCCGAACGGTGCGCTGCTGGGCGCCGCGATAGCGGCGCAACGGCTCGCGCTGGAGGTCCCGGCCTGAGCTTGATGCGTGGACCCGCGCTCAGGGGCAGACGGTCCCGAACCGGAAACCGCGCGCGCGCAGCGCCGGCACCAGCAGCGCGGCCGCCTCGACGGCGTAACGGCGGTCGGCCCGCGGATTCTCGTGGTGCCCGTCGTGCATCACGATGATGTCGCCGTCGGAGACCCGCCGGGCCAGCCGCTCGGCCAGGGCCGCCGCCTCCGGGCGGCGGTACCAGTTGAAGTCCCACAGGCCCCAGCCCCACCCGACGAGCACATGATCGATCTGCGCCAGCCCTTCGTACATGCTCCCGCTGCGCGCGCCGCCGTGGGGCCGGAAGGCGCGGCACGGCCGCCGGCCGGCCAGGCGCTCGATGCGCTCGGCGGCGGCGCTCAGCATCCCCGCGACCTCGTCGGGGGGCAGCACCATCGGCCGCCGGGTATGCGTGTGCAGGCCCACCGCGTGGCCCTCGTCGAACATCCGGCGGACGATCGGCGCCGTCGCCTCGTCGAGGTGGCGATCGATCACGAAGAACGTCGCCGCCGCCTGCTCCCGGCTCAGGACGTCGAGCAGATCCGGCGTCGCGGTCGGGTTCGGGCCGTCATCGAACGTAAGATAGACCGTCGGGGCGCCGCGGCTCGGGGGCATGTTCCACAGCGCGTCGGCGGGGGCCACGGCGTCCAGCATGAACGGGAAGGGCGCGACGTGCGCCAGCGACAGCAACCCGAAGCCCGCGGCGACCAGCAGGAAGAACATCGCTTGAACGGAATCCCCGGAACCGCTCCAGCATAACAGGAGGCAAGCCATGTCGACCCAGCGCATTCCCCGTGCGGAGCGCAGCGCCGGACGCATCCAGCGGGATGCCCCCCGGGAGACGCCCGGGCGGCGCCGGGCGGTGCGCTCGCCGCTGCCGGCGCTTCCGGCGCTGACGGCCCTGGGTCTGCTCGTCGCCTGCGCCGGCGATCCGGCGGCCGAGCGCCTGCGCCCCGGCACGGCGGCGGCGGCGCAGGACACCGCGCGGTCGGCCGAGCGCCAGCACATGGTGGACCGCCAGATCCGCGGACGAGGGGTGCGGGACCCGCGCGTGCTCGACGCCCTGGCCGCCGTGCCGCGCCACCGCTTCGTTCCGCCGCAGCTCCAGGATCAGGCGTACGCCGACACGCCGCTGCCGATCGGCTCCTCACAGACGATCTCGCAGCCGTACATCGTGGCCTACATGACCGAGGCGCTCCGGTTGCCGCCCGACGCGACCGTGCTCGAGATCGGCACCGGCTCCGGCTACCAGGCGGCGGTGCTCGCGGAGGTCGCCCGGGAGGTGTACAGCATCGAGATCGTGCCCGAGCTGGCCGAGCGCTCGGCGCGGCTGCTGGCCGAGCTGGGCTACGACAACGTGCACCTGCGGCTGGGCGACGGCTACCGCGGATGGCCGGAGGCCGCGCCCTTCGACGGCATCATGGTCACCGCGGCGCCGGACCACGTGCCGCCCGCGCTGGTGGAGCAGCTCGCCGTCGGCGCGCGGCTGGTCATTCCCGTGGGGCGCTACGCGCAGGAGATGCGGGTGGTGACGATGACCGAGGACGGGCCGGTGTCCGAAACCACGCTGCCGGTGCGCTTCGTGCCGATGACGGGAGAAGCGGAGCGGCGCTGAGCGGGGCGCGGATCAGCCGGTGGAGGCGGCGGGGGCGGCGCTTTCGTAGCTGGCGATCGAGACCTGCGCGGCGGCGCGCTCCGCCACCTGCACGAAGGCGCGCGCGGCCGGGGAGTCGGGCTCCGTCGTCACGATGGGCGTGCCGCGGTCGCTGCCGACCCGGATCGGCTCGTAGAGCGGGATCTGTCCCAGGAACGGCACGCCGAGCTCCTCGGCCACCGCGTTGCCGCCGCCACGCCCGAAGATGTCGCTCTCCTGGTCGCAGGCGGGGCACGCGAAGTACGACATGTTCTCGATCAGGCCGAGCGTGGGGACGTCGAGCTTCCTGTACATCGCGACGGCGCGCCGGCTGTCGGCCAGCGAGACCGTCTGCGGCGTGGTCACGACGATAGCACCCGACACCGGCACGGTCTGCGTGAGGCTCAGGGCGACATCGCCGGTCCCGGGCGGCATGTCGACGACCAGGTAGTCGAGCTCCCCCCAGCGGACGTCCTGGAAGAACTGCCGCACCACCCCGTGCAGCATCGGGCCGCGCCAGATGATGGGGGCGTCGCCGTCGGCGAGGAATCCCATCGACACGACGCGTATCCCGTGCTTCTCGGCCGGCACGATCTTCCGGCCCTCCGACGAGAGCTGCGCGTCGATGCCGAGCATGATCGGGAGGTTCGGGCCGTACACGTCGCCGTCGATCATGCCGACCCGCCCGCCGTAGCGGGCCAGCGCCACGGCGACGTTGACCGCGACGGTCGTCTTGCCGACGCCGCCCTTGCCGGCGCCGACGGCGATGACGTTCCTGATGCCCGGAATCGGCGCGCGCTCACCGCCGGGCGCCACGGCCGAGCGGACGCTGGCGGTCATCTGCACGTCGACACCGGTCACCCCCGGGAGCGCCGCCACGGCGGCCCGGGCCTCGTCCCGCATCTGGTCCTTGACCGGGCAGGCGGGCGTCGTCAGCTCGATGGCGAACGAGACCGCCCCGTCGGCGATCCCCAGATTCTTGACGAAACCGAGACTGACGATGTCCCGACCCAGGTCGGGATCGGTCACGACCTTCAGGGCGTCCAGAACGGCCGACTCGCTGATGGCAGGCACAGGCTCGGTCACGGAATGGCGATGCGCACCTCGAGGTGCGTCTCCGGCGCGAACGGCGGGTTCACGCAATAGCGCAGGCGCGTCCCGTGGTGCACGCCGGGAGGCACGCGCAGGTCGAGCTGGTGGGAGAGCAGCTCGCCGCCCGTGCCGGCGCAGACGCCGCAGGCTTCGCTCCACACCTCGCCGCGCCCTCCGCACACCGGGCACGTCAGTCGCACGGGCAGGTCGAGGGGCACGCGAATTCCCTCGCCGGCTTCCTTCGGCGTCAGCTCGACTTCGGCCCTGTGAGTGGCCCGGCAGTCTTCATGCGCACCGCAGAACGACCGGAACATGCGGTCGACGACACCGGCCATCGAGGGAAAATCGACCACGATTTCGTCCGCCAGCCAATCGCCGACATCGCGCCGTTCGCGCTCGAGAATCGCGCGCCGGACAGGCATGGAAGCTACGATAGGGTCAGCCCTGGTGGTTGTCAAGGCGGCGGGAAACGGGCCGCGCAACGCCGGACGTGGCGTCGGATGGGCCCTCTGCGATAGGATAGGCGCGACTTTCCATGAGCACATCCGACGCGCAGTACCAGGTGCACAGCAAGCCGAGCGGAGGCCACTGGGTGGCCTGGTTGACCGCCGGCGACGACACGCAACCCGCCGGCTCCGCCATCCTCGTCGGCCAGACGCAGGACGAAGCCGAAGCGAACGCCCGGCGCTGGGCGGTGCGCCTCAACGACGACCCCCGCCTGCAGCGCCGTTAGGTATATACCAGCCGGCCGTCGACGGCGGCCGCGGGGAACATGGCCCGCGCGGCGGCGACGTAGACGTCGAGCTGCCGCGCGTGCGCGGCGCGCCGGCGTCCCGTCTTGAACTCGAGCACGGTGATGCGGCCGTCCGCGTCGCGCACGAGGCAGTCGATCGTGCCGCGCCGCACGACCGCCGGCCCGCCGTCGCGCGGCGGCGCGGCCGGATCGCGCAGCGCGAACGGCACCTCCCACAGCCGCTCGCCGCCGAGCAGCGGGGCGCTGCCGCCGGCGGCGACGAACCGCGCGTAGAGGCGAGCCGCCTCCGCGCTCTCGTCCCCCGCCCCCTCCGCGGGCTCGAGCGCGTCGACCAGCTCGCGGCCCGCGCGCTCGAGCGTCTCGGGCGGGACCGGCGCGCCCTCGTACCGTCGCAGCAGAAGATGGAAGAGCCGGCCGATCCGGCGGCTGCCGGCGGCCTCCCGGCCCCGCCCGCCCTCGGCGTGGCTCGCCGTCGGCCCGGTCACGGACAGCCGCTCGACAAGCGGCCGCGCATCCAGCCGCGCCAGCAGGACGGGCCGTGCTCCGTCGCTGCCGGGCGGCTCCGCGTCCGAATGCCCCGGCGCCGCGGGCGCCGACCCGCACACCCGCAGGCCGTGCCGCACGCCGCTCTGCCCCGGCCACGCCACGCGCTGGCCGGCCGGCAGCGTGGCGGCCTGGCCGAGGAGCGCCTGGAAGGACGCCGGCAGCACGCTGCCGAAGCTGCCCGGGCTGCACTTCGCGGCGCCGTCCTCGACGACCAGGGACAGGTACAGGCGGTCACGGGGCCGCGTTGCCGCGACGTAGAGCAGCCGCTTGGTCTCCTCGATGTCGCGCTCGCGCTCCGCCTCGGCGGCCTCGTCCCGATACGGCCAGACCGCCACCGCGGGCTGCCCGTCGCCGCGGTCCGGAACGACCCGCACGGGCGGCAGGTGGGTGCGGGTGCCGCGGCCGAGGTCGACCAGGAACACGATCGGGAACTCGAGCCCCTTGGCCGCGTGCACGGTCATCAACGCGACGGCGTCGACCGCCTCGACGACCGCGTTGGCCATGCCGGCCGAGAGCCGATCGATCTGATTCGCGACGCGCGCCATGGTCGCGTACCCGCGGTTCTGAATCCGCCGCACGAGGGCGCGCATCTTGCTCAGGTTCGCCTGCGCCTGCGCGGCCCGCGGGCCGCGCAGCTCGAACGCGTAGGCCGCATCGCTCAGCACGCGATCGAGCACCTCGGCGGGGGGGAGTCGATCGACGAGCCCGGTCCACTCGCGCACGCCGCGGCGGACCATGGCGAGCGCGCGGCGGTCGTCGTCGCCGAGCGCAGCGGCCGCGGCGGGAGGTTCGGCGGTCACGAGGGCCGGCGACAGCACGCCCGCGAGCGCCAGCAGGCCCGGGTCCGAGACCCCGACGAGACGCGAGCGCAGCAGCGCCGCCGCGCGCAGCTCGGACGACGGATTCGCGAGAAACCTGACGAGCGCGCGCACGTCCTTGATCTCGTCGGCGTCGAAGAAGCCCATCCCCTTGTAGACGTGCGTCGGGATGCGCCGGCGCGCGAGCGCGCCCTCGAACTCGCGGTGGCTCTCGCGCGTGCGGAACAGGATGGCCACGTCCTGCGCCCGGACGGCGCGGGCGCCGGCGCCTCCCTTTCCGCGCACCTGACCGCCGTCGAGCAGTGCCGCGATCTCGGCGGCGACCGCGTCCGCGCACGCCTCGAGATCCTGCCCGGCGATGACGCCGAGCGCGTCGCCCGCGGCCGCGTCCCGCGCAGGCTGCGGGACGGGAAAGCGATCTCGAGCCTCGAACCGGAACCTGTCGCGGCCCGCCCCCCCACCGCAGATCTCGGCGAACAGATCGTTGACGAACCCGAGCAGGTCGGGCACCGCCCGGAAGCTGTGGCTGATGGAACGGCGCACGTCGCCGCCGGCGCGCAGGCCGGCTATCTCGTCCGTCGCCTCGCGGAACGTCGCGACGTCGGCATCCCGGAAGCGGTAGATCGACTGCTTGTGGTCGCCGACGACGAAGATGGTCGGCGGCAGGGGCGCCTCCGCCACCAGACCGCTGCCCTCGCCCCACGACTGGACCAGCAGCGATACCAGCTCCCACTGGTTGCGGCTCGTATCCTGGAACTCGTCGACCAGGACGTGGTGGTAGCGCGACTCGAGGCGGTACCGGGACTGGGCGAACTCGTCCATCTGCCGCAGGAGGTCGACCGCCCGCTGCAGCACGTCGGAGAAGTCGAGCAGCGCGCGCGAGCGCAGCGCGCGCTGGTACTCCGTGACCACCACGCCGAACAGCACGCGCACGGCGCGGGCGAGCACGACGTTGACGTCCCGCTCGAAGGCCCGCAGCACGTCGCGCACCGCCGGCGCCAGGGCCGCGGCAGCCTGCCGGTAGCGGCGCTTCACGGCGGCGGCCCGCGTGTCCAGCGGGAAGGACTTGCGCGCATCGCCCTGCCGGGTCAGGAAGGCATCCCGCAAGCGCTCCAGCCAGGCCCGGATGGCCGGCGCGTCGGCCCGCGCCAGGTCCGGCAGCCGGCGCAGGTCCCGGGCCAGGACCGCGGCGCGGGGATCCTCGGCCTCGCCGGCCGCGACCAGCAGCTCGACTTCCCGGCGCAGGCCGGACAGCCGGTCGGCGAGCCGGCTCACCGCGGCCCGACAGGCGCCCTCGCCCGTGAGATCGGACGGCGTCCCGACCAGGAATCGCTGCAGGGCGCCCGGCACGACCAGCCGGCGCTCGAGCAGGCTGCGCAGCGCGGCCCGGGCGCGCCCGGGCCCGAGTCGGGCGAGCAGCATGGCGACGGCGGCGTCCCGCCCGGCCAGCCGCGCGGCGACGACCAGGGTGCGGTCGACCGCCTCGTCGGCGAGGCGCGGGACCTCGGTCTCGTCCGCGATCCCGAAGCCGGGGTCGAGGTCGGCCTCCAGCGGAAACTCCCTGAGCAGCGCCAGGCAGAAGGCGTCGACGGTGCTGACCGCGACCTCTCCCAGCCGGTCCCGCAGCTCGCCCCAGCGCGCGCGACCCGCCGGCGACTCGGCGGCGTCGCGGCGCAGCGCGCCGATGATCCGGGCGCGCATCTCGGCCGCCGCCTGCCGGGTGAACGTGATCGCGAGGATGTTGGCCGGCGCGATGCCGGCCCGCAGCAGCCGCAGGTAGCGCTCGACGAGGACGGATGTCTTGCCGGTGCCGGCCGAGGCCTCGAGGACCACGTTGTGGGCCGGATCGGTGGCGAACTCGCGCGCGTCGCGGTCGGCAGGCGCGTCCGTCATTCGTCGACGTAGTCCTTCCGGCAGACCGTGGGGTACGGGCAGTGGCTGCAGAGCTGCCGCTCCGCCGGCCGGGCCGGATACGCGCCGCGCCCGATCAGCTCCAGCGCGCCGACGGCGCGGGCCTCGCCCTCGGACAGCGCCCGGTCCAGATTGCCGCGCGCCAGCGGCACGTACAGGCGCGGCTCTCCGAACGCCACGTAGGCCGCGTCCCCGGGACGCCAGGCGCGCTGGCGGTGGCCGTCGAGCCGCTGCTCGGCGCAGCGGGCGTAGACGGGGAGCTGCAGCGCGCGGTCGCGGCGCGGCGCCCGATCCGTCTTGTAGTCGACGATGCGGAACGTGCCGTCCGCCAACAGGTCGATGCGGTCCGCCGTGCCCCGGACCCGCACGTTCCGGCGGGCGCCCCGATCGTCCACGGGATAGGTGCGTTCGAGGCGCACCTCGACGAGTCGCTCCACGATGTCCGCCGGCCGGCCGATCTCGAGCTGGAACAGCTGCTCCGCCAGTCCGGGCGCCGCGGCCGACCCGTTCAGCCAGGCGCGGGCGACGGCGCGGTCGACCGGCGGCAGATCGCCCAGCGCCGCCTCGACGAGCACGCCGAAACGGTCGAGCGCCTGGTCCAGATTGGCCGGCGTCACGGCCCCCCTGCCGGCGGCCTGCCAGCCCGCGTAGAAGCTCTCCAGGACGCGGTGCAGAAAGCGGCCGCGCTGCCGGGGCGCGAGCACCGGTTCGTCGATCGCCTCCTCCGCCAGCTCGAGCTCGTGGCGGGCGAAGTACCGGAACGGACAGGCGAGGTACCGCTCGAGGGCGCTGACGGCGTACGTCGCGGCGCGGCTCGCCCCGGCCAGGCCGCGAAAGCGCTCGTCGCGCGTCGGCCGGCGGCGGCGCAGGGCGACCCAGGGTCCGGCCGGGTCGGGCAGATCGGCGGGCACGGCGGCGGCATGGACCAGCGCTTCTTCGGGCGTGACGCAGGGTTGGCGCGGCCCCGGCTCCCGCTCCGTGGCCAGCTCCAGGCTCGCGAGCTGCTCGAGGAGCACCGACGGCGCGACCACGGCGTCGTCCTCGAGCGCGAACGCCGACAGGGTCACGCGCTCGCGGGCCAGGCGCACGAGGTCCGTGAACCGCGCGCGCGCGGCCCGGAAGCGGTCGCGCTCGGCCCACCAACCGAGACCCGCGAGCACCGACGCCGGATAGAAGACGGACCGCGCCGGCCGCGCGGGCCACTCGCCGTCCACCAGGCCGACGAGGAAGAGCTCCCGGAAGCGTCCGTAGGGCGCGACGCGGGCGTCGAGCAGCTGCACGCCGCCCGGGCCCGCGGCCGGGGTGAACGTCTGCGTCTCGATCCAGCGCCGCACCGATTGCATCAGCTCGGGAAACGCGGTCGGCGTGTCGTCGATGGCGCGATAGGCGCGTGCCAGGGCGGCCAACCCGTTGGTGATGGCAGCCCGGGCCCGCGACTCGCGCTCGCGCGCCGCGGCAGGCGCCGCCGCGCTCGACCGGTGGCGCCGCAGGAACGACGCGACGACCCCGAGCTGCGCGGCGGGCGGGGCGGGCTTCTCGAGCAGCCGCAGCTCCGCGGCGAGCCGCGCCGCCACCCGCGCGGCGGCGGCGGGCCGCTCGCCAGGTCCGGGGTCGCCGGCGCCGTCCGCGCCGGCCCACGCTGCGGCCAGCCGTTCCAGCGCGGTCCGCCCGCCGGCGTAACGGACCTCGTGCAGGGCGCGGTCCAGCGCGTCGACCGCGCCGGCGCCGAGCGCGCGCGCCCCGTCCTCGAACGCGAAGTGCGGCGAGCGCAGCAGCTCGACGGTGGCCGACCGGCCGTAGTCCGACGTCACGAACTCGACGACGAGATCGAGCGCCGCCGCGTACGGCTCGGCAGCCAGCGGCAGCGAATCGTGCGTCTCGAACGGAACGCCGGCCTGGGCGAACGACTGACGCGCCAGGTAGAGATACGGCAGGGGCCGCTGGAATACGACCGCCTCGGTGCCGTCGACCGTCCCGCCGCCCGACCGGGCGTCACCCGTCCGGCGGCTCCGGGACTTCAGGCGACGGACGACCCCGAGCAGCTCCTCCTCCCGATTGCGCCAGACGAAATGGGCTTCGTCGGCGTCGGCGGGGCCGACCAGCACCGGCGCCTGCTCGGGGGCGCTCTCGAACCGCTGCTCGTCGATGCCCGGCAGCAGCCCCGTCACGCGCTCGTGGAAGCCGGCGGCCAGCAGCGCCTCCGTGACCACCACATCGATTCGCTCGAGCGCGGGGAGACGCGCCAGCAGGTCGAAGTCGGCCGGCCACAGTCCGTCCGGGTCGGCCGCGTGGTCGGCGACGGCCGCGATGACATGGACCAGCGGCCGAGCGAGACCCTCGTCGACGGCACGGCGGCGCAGGCCGTGCTCGTCCAGCCGACCGGTCCGGGCCGCGCGCCGCTCGAAGGCCCGGAACGTGGCGGCGAGAAAGCGCGTCTGCCGCAGCAGTCGGCGCGCGCCCCGGTCGAGCTCGGCGCTGGGCTCGAGGTCGGCGACGACCAAGCGCTCGAAGCTGTCGACGGTGCCCTCCTGGCGCAGCAGTGCATCGTAGAAGCTCACAATGGCCGGCACGAGACCCGGCCGCAGCTGGAACGGCGGCTCGGCGCCGCCGGCACTCGCCTCCCGGGCCGCCGCCAGCATGCAGACGTACCGCTCGATCGTCGAGAGCAGCGCGGGCGGCCGCACGAGCCGCTCGGCCAGCGCCGCGTACCAGTCGGCCCGCGAGAGCACCTCCGGGAACACCAGCACCGGTGCGCACGGCTCGTGGAGCAGCGTCAGCTCCTCCAGCGTTCGCCGCAACTGGACGGCCGCCGCCCGCGTCGGCACGAGGACCACCGTGTTCCGGGCACGCCACGGATCGCGCGTGCGGGTCAGGGCGGCGATCGCCTCCTGAAACCCCTGGAGACCGGCAGTGCGGAGCAGGCGCGTGCGGCGGGGCGTGATCAAGGGAGTGCAGGCCGCCCGCGGTGAAACCGCAATCGTGCGCGCACGATTGCGGGCGTGGTGGCGTCGCCGACCGGCGTCAAGCACGTCGTGGGCGCGCCCGCGTGTGCAAAAGCTGTTGAAAAACTGTGCATTTCCTTGTGCGGGACTGTGCACCGGAAACATCCTGGCGCCGGTTCCAGGAGTCGATCCGCGACGATGCCCGCTGTTGACGCGATCTTCGCGCCTTGCTTCGCTTGACGGCCCACCTCAGGCCACTAGAATCTCCTGGTTATCGACCGGACCGCAAGACCCGATCCAGGACGCCGCACGGCCCCGTGACCACACACCGCTTCGCAGAGACCATCAACGGTCAAGGCTACGAGATCGAGGTGCTGGCCGTCCGACCCGACCGCTGGCGCGCCTATCTCGTGCGCATGAGCGGCGGACCGACGGCCCTCATGCCCTTCTACGGCCGCACTCCCGACGAAGCGGCGCAGCAGCTGGTGGACTGGCTGACGCGCGCACATCGCGCCACGGAAGATTCGGTATAGTAGGCTGGCCCTTCCGGGTTGCGAGCCATGCGAACGCCGCGGATCGCACTGCCTCTCTGCCTCGTGCTGCTTCCGCTGGCGGTCGAGGCGGCCCAGCCCGTCGAGTTGCCGGCGGTTCGGCTCATCGCAACGGGCGGCACGATATCGAGCCGCCCGGGCGGCCGCCTGACCGCCGCGGAGCTCGTGGCGCTCGTGCCCGCGCTCGACAGGCACGTGCGGGCCGAAACCGAGCAGTTCTCCAACCTCCCCAGCAGCGAGCTGACCGTGACCGCCTGGCTGGCGCTGGCGCGGCGGGTCAATCGGCTGCTCGACGAGCGACCCGCGCTGTCCGGCATCGTGGTGACCAGCGGCACCGATACTCTGGAGGAGGTGGCGTACTTCCTGCACCTGACGGTGCGCCACACGCGACCCGTCGTCGTCGTCGGCGCGATGCGCCCGCCCGGGACGCTCGGCTACGATGGCGCGGCCAACCTGCTGCACGCGTTCCGCGTGGCCGCGGCGCCCGCGTCGGTGGGACGCGGGGTGCTGGTCGTGCTCAACGCCGAGATCCACTCGGCGCGCGACGTCACGAAGGCGAACGCCCAGGGACTGGACGCGTTCGGGAGCCGCGAGTACGGGCGCCTCGGCGTCGTTGGCCACGATCGGGTCCTCTACTACGGCCGGACCGACCGCCGCCACACGTGGCGCAGCGAGTTCGACGTCTCGGCCATCGACAGGCTTCCGCGCGTCGATGTCCTGCTCGCCTACCAGGGGGCGCCGGGCGACCTGATAGTGGCGGCGGCCGCGCGCGGGGCGGCCGGCGTGGTCGTGGCCGCCAGCGGCGCCGGCTCGATGAGCCCGTCGCAGCTGGACGCGACGAGGCTCGTGCTGCGGCGCGGCGTCGCGGTCGTGGTCGCCAGCCGCACGGGCGGCGGCCGGGTTGTCCCGCGGCCGGGAACGGGACCGCGCAAGCGGCGCCTGCCCGCTCCGCCCCGGCGGGTCATGGGCGAGGACCTGTCGCCCGTCAAGGCGCGCGTCCTGCTGATGCTCGCGCTCACGCACACGCGCGAGCAGGCCGAGATCCAGCGGATGTTCCAGGAGTACTAAGGGTCGCCAGCCGTCAGGCGCGCGAGCAGATCGGGATCGACCGACCGCTTGACCGTGCGCCGGTCGAGATCCAGACGGCGAGCGGTCTCCTGATAGCTTCCGGTCGTCGCGTAGACACGCGTGCAGTAGCGCCGCAGGAGCTCCCTGGCGGTCAGACCGCCGTCACGCCATGCCGCCGCAACGCCGTCTGCCGCGGGCGGCCCGTCCGGAGCCGTCCTGGGACGGTACCGCTTGCGCACCAGCACGTTGCGGACGCACTGCTCGAGCTCCCTCACGTTGCCCGGCCACGGATAGTCGGCGCCGAGGTCCCGCTCGACGCATGCCAGCACCTCATCGGCCAGGTCCTGCGCCTCGTCGGCGCCGACCACCCGCTCGCTCACGAACAACACCAGGTTGCGGAGCTCCCGGGGCGAGTCGCGCAACTGGTCGCGGAGCGATGGCGTCTCGATCAGGTCCGCGCACAGCCGGTAGTACAGGTCTTCCCGGAAACGACCGGCGCGCATGGCGGCGCCGAGGTCGCGGTTGGTCGCGGCGATCAGCTTGCCCCTGAACTCGCGCGGCGTCGTCTCGCCGATCCGTTGAAACTCGCGGTTCTGCAGGACGCGCAGCAGCTTGACCTGAATCGACGCGTCGAGCTCGCCGATCTCGTCGAGCAGCACGGTACCGAGCGGCGGGCACGACTCGAGCCAGCCGACGCGATCCTCCAGCGCGCCGGTGAAGGCTCCCTTCCGGTGTCCGAACAGCTCCGACTCGATGAGGGTGGGCGACAACGCCGACAGATTGAGCCCGTGAAACGTCCCCTCGAGGTTCGTCACGAACATCTCCCGCTGGGGGTCGAACGGCACGTAGCGGGAGAGCCCGATGGCCCGGGCCACCAGCTCCTTGCCGCTCCCGGACGGCCCGGTCACCAGCGTCGTGACGTCGTGCATCCGGCGGTAGAGCGACCGCCGGTAGCGACGCATGTCGTGCGTGAAGATCGATTGCCAGGCATCCGCCCGCAACTTCGCGGCGGGCTTCGACGCGCCGACGATGTTGCGGAAGATGAGATCGAACGCGCGGCGGACCTGGAAGAAGCAGGCGAACAGGTGCGAGGGTTCCAGGCTCCACGGGAAGCGGATCCCGTCGAGCGCCAGGAAGTGCTGCACGTCCCGGCAGAATCGCCGGTAGCACGCCAGCCGACGGCGACCCCGCCGGGGGTCGACGTGGACTTGGTGCAGGTCGTCCTCGTACCGCCAGTAGAGGACCTGGGCGACGACGTGGGCGTACAGGGCGAGCTCCTCCGTCGTCGCGGATCTCGACCGGCGCAGGCGGTCCCTGGCGCTCCGCGCCACGCGCTCGGAGACGGCCACCAGCCTCTCGAGGGCCGGATTGCCCTGGTAGCCTGCCTCGAGGCTCCAGACCAGCCCGTGCGGGACATGGTCGGCGCCGAGGACAGAACGTTCGATCTCGATGAACTCGGGGCCGAATGGATTGACGTAGGCCAGCCGCGCCAGCGACTCGACGATTCGGCGCTCCTTCTGCGGAAACAGCGGCAACAGGCATGGAATGTATGCCTGCGCTCAATTTGTGTCAATGCGCCGCGGACCGGCTGCCGGGTGGTGTGAGTGGTGGACCAGACGTCCCCCATATTGGCACCGTCCAGAAGTGTCCCCACTCGTCCATAGCTGTCCATAAGTCTTTATCTATCAGGATCATACCCTCCAGCCACCGTCCGCTGAACCGCGTCCGGAACAGTCCGCCGAAATATCATGTTACCCACCATTTAATGGGGGGTATAATGGTCTGCGATGCCATACCCGAAGAGACAGCGAAGAACCAAGCCCCGTGGTCGCCACCCCGAGAACGCGCTCTCGGCCGCCTTCGTGCGCGCCGTCGGCGAGGCCGGCCGCTACTGCGATGGNNTGGATCCAGCGTCTCCTGATCGGTGGGCGGCGGTCCGAGCTCGGTCTCGGCGGGTTCCCGCTGGTCTCGTTGAAGGAGGCGCGGACCCAGGCGTTCGCCAACCGGAGGATCGCACGCGCCGGCGGCGATCCGCTCGCCGACAGGCGGCGCGCCAAGGGAGCCCCCACGTTCGCCGAGGCGGCCGCAGCCGTGGTGGACCAGAAGCGCTCGGGCTGGCGCAACCCGAAGCACGCCCAGGACTGGCCGGCCAGTCTGGAGCGATTCGCGTTTCCTCGGTTCGGACAACGCCCCGTCTCGGAGGTCACGAGCGCCGACGTCCTCGGGGTCCTGGCCCCGATCTGGCACGAGAAGCCGGAGACGGCTCGACGGGTCCGCCACCGCATCGGCGCCGTGATGCAATGGGCTGTGGCCATGGAGTACCGGACCGACAACCCGTGCGAACGGGTCGCCGCAACGCTCGGGCGCCAGCGGCGCGTGGTCCGACACATGCGTGCACTGCCTCATGCGGAGGTCGCCGAGGCCGTGGCGACGATCCGGGCGTCGGGAGCGACCACCGCGGCCAAGCTGGCGTTCGAGTTCCTGGTGCTGACGGCGGCGCGATCGGGCGAGGTGCGCTCGGCGCGTTGGGACGAGATCGACCTCGACGCCGAGGTCTGGACTCTTCCCGCGGAGCGCATGAAGGCGAACCGCGAGCACCGGGTGCCGCTGTCGTGCCGTGCTACGGAGATCCTCAAGGCGGCCCGCGCGCTGCGGAATGGCGGCGACCTCGTGTTCCCCAGTCCCCGCAGCAAGCCCCTCTCCGACATGACCCTGTCCAAGCTGCTCAAGGAGCAGGCCGTGCAGGCCGTGCCGCACGGCTTCCGATCCAGTTTCCGCGACTGGGCGGCCGAAGAGACGAACCATCCGCGGGAGGTCGTCGAGGCGGCCCTCGCCCATCAGGTCAAGGACAAGGTCGAAGCCGCGTACGCGCGCTCGACGCTCTTCGAGCGCCGCCGACGGCTGATGGCTGACTGGGGAGCGTATCTCACTGGAACGATAGGGGCTTCGCAATGAACTGACCCTGCAGGAAGCGGCGGACCGCCTCGCGGTCAGCAAGATGACCATCCTGCGGCAGATTCAACGTGGCATGATTCCTGCCCTCCAGGCCTGCAAGGGAGCTCCGTGGGTGATCTCGGCCGACGCCCTGGACCGGGTGCGGCTGGGACAAGCGGACGCGGAAGCGGGTCCCGTAACAGCGCACTCACGCCAGGGAACCCTGCGAATACAGGCACGTAGCGAGGTGGGCATCATGACGCGGGGTCGGGCAGGCCGAACGCGTGCGAGATCCCAAGGCACGAAACGACAACCTCGGGGCCACCCGAGGATGCTCGCGGGCATCGAAGACCCTGACATCAAGAACACCCCGAACGTGAGCCGAAGGGTGAACGGGAGCGAGAGCCGAGCAAGGCGGGGACGTTTGGGAGCAGATGCGGGTAGGAGGAGGAGCCGGTCAAGCGCAAGAATGCCGTGACTGCGCATTCCGGTGAAATCGATCACCCATTCCGGCCGAAACCGATCACCCCGTTCGGAGCGAGGCGGCGGAAACCTGCGGTCTTCGGCCCCGGCAGGTGTTCCACCGTCACACCTGCGGGCGGGTCGCTCCCGGCTAGCGGTCCCTGCGGGAAGGCGGCTGACGCGGTGCGGCGGTTGCCCTCGTACGCGACCTCCTAGGTCCTAGGCGGCCAGAGGCTCGTCGTTGCCCCGGTCGTCGAGAGCTGCCGGGTGTCTCGTTGCTAGCTCTCAGCCCACGGCCCGTGCCATGGGCCGAAATGCGTCGTATCGTGAACGTGTGGCAGGATCTTCAGGCAGGGAGGTGCGGCCGGGGATGACGCAGAGTAGCTCACCGATGCCGAGTTCGGACAGCGCAAGGGCAGGCAGCGCACACGCACTCGACGTCTTCGCGTTGCGCGACCGCGTCGTCGACGAGTACGAGCGCTTCGCGACGTCATTCACTACCATCCACGCTCACGACATCCGGGAGCAGGTCGAGGCCATCTACGCCGAGCAGCGCTACTGGCCCGAGCCGCTCATCCAGATCAACCCGAGCTACAAGCGCTCGACGGACGTAGGCGCCCTGGCAGAGAAAGGCGTCGTCGACCCCGGTTGCGTCGACATCTTCCGCGCGGATGGTCAGCCGCTGTCCCTCTACAAGCACCAGGAGCAGGCCATCGCGCTCGCCGCGGACGGCGAGAGCTTCGTTGTGACGACCGGCACCGGGTCCGGGAAGTCACTTTGCTTCTTCATTCCCATTGTCAGCCACGTGCTGGGGGCACGGAGGAGGAACGCGGAGCCCCGCACGCACGCCATCGTCGTCTACCCGATGAACGCGCTCGCCAACTCCCAACTGGAGGAGCTCGACAAGTTCATCGGCCAAGTGCCGGGAGACCGGCCGGTCACGTTCGCCCGCTACACGGGGCAGGAGGACGCAGACGAGCGGAAGCGCGTTGCAGACGAGCCTCCGGACATCCTCCTCACCAACTTCATGATGCTCGAGCTGCTCATGACGCGGCAGGAGGACATCGACCGACGTGTCATCGGCAACTGCGAGGGCCTTCGGTTCCTTGTTCTCGACGAGCTCCACACGTACCGCGGCCGCCAGGGTGCGGACGTGGCGCTGCTCGTGCGCCGCGTTCGCGAGCGCCTCCAGCCAGAGAACCTCCTGTGCATCGGCACGTCGGCCACGATGGCGAGCGAGGGATCCATCGGCGACAGGAACCGCGTGGTGGCAGGCGTGGCTTCGAAGCTCTTCGGGAGCGAGATCGCCGAGAGTAACGTCACCGTCGAGACTCTCGAGCGCATCACCGATTCGACCGCAACCGCGGATTCGGTGAGGCCGCATCTTGGCGAGGCCATCGGTGCCGGCGTACCGCCGCACATTTCCGACGCAGAGTTCAGGAAGCACCCGCTCGCGGTGTGGGTGGAGACGCGTCTCGGCATCTCGTTCTCCGAGGACGACCAGCGCTGGGTCCGGGCGAAGCCCATGAGGATGACGGAGGCGGAGGCCAAGCTCTCGGAGGAGTCCGGCCGGCCTTCCGCCGCCTGCGGCAAGGCGCTGCGGGACCTCCTTCTGGTGTCGAGCGTCCCGGAGCGTGCACGGACCTCGAACCCGCGCGGCAACGAGAAGAGCTTCTTCGCGTTCAAGCTCCACCAGTTCATTTCTGGCGCCGGGCACGCTTACGCGACGGTCGAGCGGCCCGGCACCCGCAAGGTGACCGTCGATGGTCAGCAGTTCCTGCCGGGCCACGCGGACAAGCGCCTCTACGCCGTGCACTTCTGTCGCGAGTGTGGGCACGAGTATCACCCAGTGCGGCTGGTGCGCCAGGACGGGGCATTTGTCTTCCTCGCGCGGGACATCGACGACGCACCGCCGGCCAGGCAGGAAGAGACCGAGCGAGATGGGGACGAGGCGGAGCCGGAGAACGAGGTTTTCGGCTTCCTGACGCCGCAGCCTCTCGATGATCCCGATTTCACCTTCGCCGACCGCGACGACGACTACCCGGAGACGTGGAGGGAGTTCGACGCCGGCGGCAACCTGCGGCTCAAGACCTATTACCGCAACGCGCGTGCCCGCCGCTTCGCGGCGGCGGCCGACGGGCACGTCGGGTCAGGGACGACGGTGTGGTTCTTGCCCGGAAAGTTCCGACTCTGCCTCCGTTGCGGGAACACTCAGGGCGGTGCGGCCCGCGATCGCACGCGTCTCGCCTCGCTCTCGGCCGAGGGTCGCAGCTCGGCGACCACGGTACTCGTCGCCAGCGCGCTACGCTGGATGCACGGCGCCGAGTCGCGTTTGGGCCCCTATACGCGAAAGCTCCTCGGCTTCACCGACAACCGTCAGGACGCCGCGCTCCAGGCCGGCCATTTCAACGACTTCCTCTTCGTGAGCCTAGTCCGAGCAGGCTTTCTCGGTGCGCTGCGGGATGCCGGTTCGACAGGGCTCCGTAGCGAGGAGCTGGGCGTTGGGGCACAGCGGACGCTCGGCTTCGACCGGCCGGACGCGCAGCTCCGAACCGAGTGGCTGCTCGAACCCACGCTACGCGGCTTCAACCTGCAGGAGGCCGAGCGCACGTTTCGCCAAGTGCTCGCCTACCGCGTCTGGTTCGATCAGCGACGCGGCTGGCGGTACACCAACCCGAACCTCGAGCAGCTCGGCATGGTGCGGGTGGAGTACCTCGGCCTCGACGACCTTGCCGCGGACGACGAGCTGTTCACCGACTCGCACTCGCTGCTGCAGCGGGCCAGCCACGCCGTCCGCACCGGGGTCTATCGCGAGCTGCTCGACCACATGCGGAAGTGGATGGCGATCCGCAGCCAGGTTCTGGATGCCGCCGTCCTCGAGCAGTTGGTCGCGAAGTCGCACAGCCGGCTCCGGCCGCCCTGGGGATTCGGCAGTGACGAGAAGCCAAGAGGCGCGCGCTGGCTGATGATCGTCGCGCCGACGCGTAGGGCGAGCACGCTCCGCGACATGGACCTGATCGTGCGCGGCGGCTCGCGAAGCGGTCTCGGGCGAACGCTGCGTTCGTCGAGCCTCTGGGGCGGCGACACGACCGCCCGAGAACTGCACTCGAAGGACTTCGACCGGCTCGTCAACGATCTCCTCCGCGCGGGGGCGACGCACGGCCTCCTGTCGGAGGAAAACACCCCGTTCGACCAAGCAGGTTGGCGGCTCAACGATGCATGCGTCGTCTTCAAGCCGGGCGATGACTTGGCGGACGACGGCGGTTCCGCGCAGAACGCGTTCTTCCGCGACCTGTACGAGAATCTCGCCAAGATGCTCCGCGCCCCGACCCACCCGCTGTTCGGGTTCGAGGCGCGCGAGCACAC
>JAAXGX010000033.1 GCA_012271165.1 Vicinamibacteraceae bacterium
CGTTTCTACGGCGCAGACTCCTAGCCCGGAAATCGTCGCCTGCGGCTCCGATTGCCGCCCAACCAACCCGCCTGGGAGCCTGCACCGTTCTACGGCGCAGACTCCCAGCCCGGAAATCGTCCCCGCCGCGCCAACCAAAGGTACAATTGCTGCCCGTTCGGCGGCTGGACGGCGCGGGCGGCGCGGGAGTCTGGCATGAGAATCGCGAGTACCTGGGCGGGCGCGCTCCTCGCTGCGGCGGCCTGCGTCGCGGCGCTCTCGGCTGGGGGCCAGCAGGCGGGTGCAGCGGGGCCGTTCACGGGAGATCAGGCAGCGGCGGGCGGCGCGGCGTTTCAGGCCAACTGCGCGTTCTGCCATGGGGCCGATCTGTCCGGCGGACCGTACGCGCCGCCGCTGGCCGGCCCCACGTTCGCGGCGGGCTGGAGCCGGCGGACGACACGCGATCTGATCGACGCGATCCAGACGATGCCGCCGAGCGACCCCGGCGCGCTGGGCGCTCGGACCCACGCGGACCTGGCAGCCTACATCCTGCAGGCGAACGGCGCGGCCTTCGGTCCGATGCCCCTGACGGTGGCGACAGCCGTGTCGATCGAGGCGGTGCTGGCCAGCCGCTCGGGCGCGGACGCGCCGGCCGGGGCGCCGCCGCTGCGGCCATCCTGCAGCACGCTGGCCGAACGGCCGGGCGGGGCGGCGGCAGGCGTGCAGGGTTCGCGGTCGAGCAGCGAGTGGCCGCTGTACGGCGGTTCCTCCTCGAACCAGCGCTACTCGACGCTGGCGCAGATCACCACGAGCAACGTCGCGGCGCTCGGCGGAGCGTGGATGACGCGCCTGCCGGGTCCGACGAACCAGTCCTCGGTCACCATGTCGAACGGCCGGATCTTCGCGGCGCTGATGAACTGCAACGTGGCCGCGCTCGACGCGAAGACCGGCGCGATCGCGTGGGTCGCCGAGCTGGCGGAGCCGCCCGCGCGGCGCGGCCTGGCGGTCGCCCCCGATCTCGGCTTCGTGCTGGTGGCGGGCGCCAGCGGCACGGTTCACGCCCTGAACATGGCAACCGGCGAATCCGAGTGGACGCATCGGCTCGCGCGGGATTCGGCCAACGACATGCCCCTGCGGATTACCTCGGCGCCGACCTACGCCGACGGCGTGCTGCTCGTCGCGCTCGCGGGCGGCGACAGCGGCCGCCGGGGCGGGGTCAGCGCCCTCGACGCACGGACCGGCGCCGAGCTGTGGCGCTTCTACGCCATCCCGGGACCGGACGACGTCGGGTTCGAGACGTGGCCGAACAACGAGATGTGGCGGGCCGGCGGCGGCGCCGTCTGGAGTCCGCCGGCCGTCGACCCCGAGCTGGGGCTGGCCTACTTCGGCACGGGCAACCCGAACGGCAATCCGCTGGGGCTGCAGGGACAGCATCCCACGCAGCATCCGGGGCCGCACCCCTCGCACTCGGGCGACCTGCGTCCGGGCGATCAGCTCTTCGCGGCCTCGGTCGTGGCCCTCGACCTCGCAACGGGCGCCTACCGCTGGCACTTCCAGCTCACCCGCCACGACATCTGGGACATGGACGTGCCCACGCCCATGGTGCTGTACGACACGACGCTGGACGGGCGGCCCCGCGAGGGCATTGCGGTCATGCGCACCGACGGCTACCTCTTCCTGCTGGACCGCGTCGATGGATCGCCGCTGCTGCCGATCGAGGAGCGTCCGGTCCCGCAGGATCCCTTTCAGGTGACGGAGGCCACGCAGCCGTTTCCCGTCGGGGGCGAGCAGGTGGTCCCCAACTGCATCGAGCCGTGGCTCGTGCCGCCCGGGTTCCGGACCGGCTGCTACTTCGACCCGCTCAACCAGCCCGACGTGATGGTGCCCTATATCGGCACCCGGCAGGCCCCGATGGCCTACAGCCCGGAAACGGGGTATTTCTACGTGGGGGCGGCCGTCTTCCCGTGGTGGGCGACGCGGTTCGGCGTCTCGTACAACGAGCCGGGCATTCGATGGTACGGATTGATCACGGCCGTCGACTCGCGCACGAACACGATCGCGTGGCAGCGGCGCTCCCCGTATCCCAAGGCGCACGGCGGCGGCATGCTGGCCACGGCGGGGAACCTGGTGTTCCACGGTGAGGTGGACGGCACCGTTCAGGCCCTCGACGCCGCGACCGGCGAGCTGCTGTGGCAGTTCCAGACCGGCCTGGGCGCCGACTCGGCCCCCGTCATCACCTACGAGCTGGACGGCGAGCAGTACGTCGCCCTCGCGCCGAGCGGCGGCGGGTCGACGCATGGGCCGCCGATGGGCGCCAGGTCGACCGGCGACGCGGTGTGGGCCTTCAAGCTCGGGGGCGCCCTGCGACCGGCCAGTCCGCCTGCGTTGCCTCCGATGGTGCAGACCTTCGAGGGGCACGGGCTGGTCGAGCGGACGAACGCAATCGTCATCGACTTCGAAGAGCGGCGGAAGGACACCATCCGGCCCCCGGGCCTCGAGATCGACGACTACGAGACGTTCGAGCCGCGGCGCGTGCAGGTGGCCGCGGGCGAGCAGGTCACCTGGACGAACACGGGTGAGGCGCAGCACACGATCTCCGTTCGCCAGCAGACCTGGACGACCGGACCGATCGCGCCCGGCGCGACCGGCTCCATCCGCTTCGATACGCCCGGCAGGTACGTCTACACCTGCGAGCAGCACCCCTGGCACCAGGGAGAGCTCACCGTCCTGAGGTAGCCCGACACCATGCTGGTCACCAGGAAGCACTTGCCCCGCCGCACCGTGCTGCGCGGCCTGGGCGCCGCGATCGCCCTGCCGTTGCTCGACGGCATGGTCCCGGCGGCCACCGCGCTCGCGCGGACGGCCGCGGCGCCGATTCGCCGTTTCGGGGCGTTCTACGTGCCCAACGGCATGGCGATGGCCTGGTGGTTCCCGCGCGCGGAGGGCCCGCTGGACGAGCTCCCGCCCATCGCCGCTTCGCTGGCGTCGCACAAGGAGCAGCTCCTGCTGCTGGGCGGCCTCGACGTGGAGGCCGCCAACCTGGTCAGGAAGGGCGGCGACCATGCGCGCGCCGCCGGCACCTTCCTCTCCTGCGTGCCGTTCGACGCCATCAGCGACTCGAACGTGATCGCCGCCGTCACCATGGACCAGGTCGCGGCCAGGGAGCTCGGGCAGGCGACGCAGCTGGCGTCGCTCGAGCTGGCCATCGAGTCGACCGACATGCTCGGCACGTGCGACAACACGAGCTGCTCGCTGACCAATACGATAGCGTGGCGCACGCCGACCACGGCGCTGCCCTGCGACAACGACCCGCGCTCGGTGTTCGAACGGCTGTTCGGGAGCAGCGGCAGCACCGACAGCGCGGCGCGGCTGGCGCGGATCGCGCAGGACCGCAGCATTCTGGATGCGGTCACCGACGAGATCGCCCGCCTCGACGTGGGCCTCGGCCCCGCCGACAAGCGCAAGTTCGCGGAATATCTCGACGCGGTGCGGGACGCCGAGCGTCGCATTCAGATGGTGGAGGCGCAGAGCTCCCGCGAGCTGCCGGTGATCGAGCAACCCGCGGGCGTCCCGGACGACTACGCCGAGCACGCCCGGCTGATGATGGACCTGCTGGCGCTGGCCTATCAGGTGGATCTGACCCGCATCAGCACGTTCATGCTGGCCCGCGAGATCAGCGGCCGCGCCTATCCCGAGATCGGCGTCGCCGACTCGCATCACCCGCTGTCGCACCACCAGGACGAGCCGGCCAAGCTCGACCGGCTGCACAAGGTCAACGAGTATCACTTCCGGCAGTTCGCCTACCTGGTGGATAAGCTCGGCCATACGCCCGAGGGCGACGGCACGCTGCTGGATCACACGCTGCTGCTGTACGGGTCGGGGATCAGCGACAGCAACACGCACTT
>JAAXGX010000104.1:0-10764 GCA_012271165.1 Vicinamibacteraceae bacterium
GCCGGCGGTCCGGCGGGGGCCGGCGGCCCAGCGGGGGCCGGGGTAGCCGCGGTCGCCGCGGGCGGCATCGCCGGCGGGCTCGCCGCCGCGGGGGCCGGGGGAGCCGGGCTCGCCGGCGGGCTCGCGCCGGCGGCGCCGTCCGGGGCGCGCTCGGCCAGCAGGTCCGGCGCCGGGTTCGTCACCTGCACCTGCATGCCTTCGGTCGGGCTGTCGAGCGTCGAGATCACGACGCGCTCGCCGCTCGCCAGCCCCGAGCGCACATAGATCGACTCGGCCGTCATCCTGAGCAGCTCCACGTCGCGGAAGCGGAGGCGGCCCTCGCCGTCGACCACCATCACCTGGCTGCGCCCCCGCAGGCTGGAGCGGGGCACGACCGCGATCTGTCGGAACCGACGCCCTTCGATCTGAGCGTCGACGTACATCCCGACCGCCAGCGGCGGCCGGTCGGGATCCGGTCCGGGACGATAGGGGTCGTCGACCTCTGCGACCACGTGCACCATGCGGCTGACCGGATCGATCTCGCTCTCGGTGCGCACGATGCGGCCGTTCCAGGCGTGCGTTTCGCCGGCGAAGGTCGACCGCAGCGTGACGCCCGGGCCCTGCCGGTTCTGGGCGCCCCGGTACGAGAGAGGCAGATTCAGGTAGGCCAGCTCGTTGTCCGGCAGCGGCAGGCGGATCTCCGCCCGGTCCACCGCGTAGATGGTGGCGACGGAGCTGCCCATGGTGACGAACTGCCCGACGTCGACGCCCTTGCGGCGCACCCGTCCGGCGTACGGGGCCGTGATCCGCGCGCGTTCGAGGTCGCGCTCCGCGCGCACCAGGCTCGCCTCGGCGGCCGCGACAGCAGCCCGCGCATCGTCGAGCTGGGGCTTCCGCAGGGTGAGCTCGCGCGGGTCGCCCTGGCCGAGCGAGTCCCATTCGCGTTGGGCGACCTCGGCCTCGGCTTCCTCCTCGGCCAGGCGCAGCCGGCTCTGGGCGAGCTGCGCCCGGGCGGCGACGACCGCCTGCTCGTAGTCGAACGGATCGATGGTCACGAGGACGTCGCCCGCCTCGAAGAACCCGCCCTCGGCGAACGAGGGCGCGACGGACATGACGCGGCCGGAGACCTCCGGGACCAGCTCGCTCTCGGTGCGCGGCCGCACCGTGCCCTCGCTGGTCACCGACAGCGCCACGTCCTCGAGCGCGACGACGTGGACCCGCACGCCGGGGGGCGCGATCTCCGGCGGCCGGGTCTCGACGACCGGCCGGTTGCGGATCATGGTGACGGCCGCCAACCCGGCGAGGCCCAGCAACGCCAGCGGCAGCACGGCTTGCAGTATGCGGACGAGTGTGCGCTTCATGGTTGCAACCTTTATCAGACGGGGCTCTGCCCCGAACCCCCGGCGTCCACTTGCGGGGCCCCTTCGCCCCGCGCCGTTCCGGCCGAGGCGCGCTGTGCGCGCCTTGCGCCGGCTGCGCCGGCGCTGCAATCTCTAGCCCGGAAATCGTCGCCTGCGGCTCCCATTGCCGCCCAACCAACCCTCCTGGGAGTCTGCACCGTTCTACGGCGCAGGCTCCTAATCCATGCCCGCCTCGAGATCGTCCAGGCTGAACGGCGAATCGAGCTGCTCGAAGCCGCCGCCCAGCGCCAGGTAGAGGTCCACCCGGTTGTCGAGGCGCAGCCGGCGTGCGGCGATCAGCTCGCCCTCGGCCTGAAAGGCCGAGCGCTGCGAGTCGAGCACGGTGACGTAGGGCTCGAGGCCCGTGATGTACCGCTCGTACGCCAGCACCGCCGCGGCCTGCGCCTGCTCGACCGCCGCGGCGAGGTGCCGCTCGCGCCGCTGCAGGAACTCGTCGGCCGCCAGGGAGGTCTCCACCTCGGCGTACGCCGTCAGGACGGCGTTCGCGAACGTCGCGAGCGCCTCCGCGCTCTCGGCCTCCGCGCGGTTGACCTCCTCGCGCAGCCGGCCGCCCTGCCACAGTGGCGCGGTCACGCTGGCCAGCAGGCTCCAGACGCTGAAGTCGCCGTCGACGAGCGAGCGGAGCGCGTTGGTGGCGGTGCCGGCGGCCCCCGTGAGGGCGATGTCGGGAAACCGGTTCCGCCGCGTGATCCCCAGGTTCGCCTCGGCGGCGGCCAGCAGGCGCTCGGCGGCCACCAGGTCGGGCCGCCGCGCCACGAGGTCGGCCGGGAGCCCGCCCGGCACGCTCGGCGTCAGCTCGGGCAGTGCGAGCGGGGCGTCGATGACGTCGTCGGCGTACTCGCCCAGCAGCACCTTGAGCTGGCGCGCCGCGGCGTCGAACTGCTGCAGCCGCTGATCGAGCGCCGCCTCCGCGTTGGCCAGGTTCAGCAGGGCGAGCCGCAGATCCAGCGGCGGCCGGATGCCGGCCTCGAATCGCCCGCGGACCTGGTTGGCCGAGTCGCTGAAGCTCTCCACGGTCTCTTGCGACAGGTCGATCTGCTGCTGCGCCTCGGCCACCGCGAACCAGGCCTTCGCCGTCTGTCCCGCCATCGAGAGCTGCGCGCCGCGCAGGTCGGCCGCCGAGGCCTGCAGGTTGGCCAGCACGAGCTGGCTCGCCGCGCGCAGCCGGCCCCACAGGTCGATCTCCCACGAGACGTCGAGCGACACGCCGTGATTGGTGAAGATCGTGCTCAGGACCTGGTCTTCGGCGCCGGGAATCGGCAGGCCGACGAAGTTCTGCTGCTGGCGCGCGCCGTTGTAGCGCGCGTCCACGGACGGCCAGAGCTCGGCGGCGGCCAGCCGGGCGTCGGACGCGGCGATCTCCAGGCGGGCCGCGGCGGCCTGCAAGTCGAAGTTCCCCGTCAGGGCCGCCTCGACGGCCGCCTCGAGGCCGTCGTCCCCGAAGTCGGTCCACCAGTCGAGCGCGATGCGGCCCGGGGGCGTCTCCGCGGCCGTCCAGGTCGGCGGCGCGGGCACCCCGATGTCGGGGACGGCAACCGGCGGCGCCGTCGCGCAGCCTGCGACGGCCACGCAAAGCGCCAGCGTGTTCAGACGACGGGTCACTAACGACCTCCTTCGGCGGCCGCCGGCATGCGCACCGGGGCGAGCTGCGGCGCCGCCATCCCGGCGGCGGCGAACGAAATCAGCGAATCGAGGAGCTGATCGGAGCGGCAGGGCGCGCGCGGAGCCCGCGCGGCGAGCTGCTCGCCCCAGGTCATGGCGTGCGCCATCGCGCCGACGATGAAGACCACCCGCGTCGTGACCTCGCCGGCATCGAGGTCCGGCAGCGCGCGCTCGAACGCGGCGGTGAACCGCGCCAGCACCCGCTCGAACTGGCGCAGGAACGCGGCGCGGATCTCCTCGTTGGCCTGCGAGTGGATCTGCCCGATGAACTTGAGGAACTTCAGTCCGCCGCTCCCGGCCTCGGACCAGTGGTGGAAGGGTGGTCCCACGAAGGCGGCCACGATGTCCTCGAGCGCCGGCCCGTGCTCGCCCGCGCGCGATTCCAGCTCGTCGAGCAGCGCGATGCGCTGGTCGTTGATCGGCCGGAAGCGCCGCTCCAGGATGGCGCTGAGCAGCGCTTCCTTCGTGCCGAAGTGGTAGTTGACGGACGCGAGGTTCACGTCGGCCTCGCCGGTGATGTCTCTGAGCGAGGTCGCCGCGAATCCGGAATCGGCGAACAGGCGCTCCGCGGCGTCGAGAATCCGCTCTTTCGTTTCTGCCGCCATTCGCCCAGCCTCCACGATTCCGAAGTCAAACGCTCGTTTTAATCATACGTATGAATCAATACGCGATCCAGCCGCCGGGGGTTCCCGCGACCGGTGCGAACCACGGGGAATTCCGTGATAAGCTGAATCGGCTTTTCAGGAGGGGCGTCTCATGAGCGACGCGGAACGGCTGGACCAGCAGCAGGCGGACGATCAGGGTTATTCGCGCCGCAGCTTCATCAAGGGTGTGATTGCGACGGGCGCGAGCGTTTCGGCGGCGAGCTACGTGCTCAAGAACGGCGCGGTGGTTCGCGCGCAGGCTCCCGGCGCCGTCGAGCGCCTGGTGACGCTGTCGGTCAACGGGCTGCTGCGGCGCGTCGACGTGCTGCCGCAGGAGACGCTGGCCACGACGCTGCGCTACAAGTTGGGGTTGACCGGCACGAAGATCGGGTGCGACCGCTCCGAGTGCGGCGCATGCACCGTGCTGATCGACGGCGTGCCGCACTACGGCTGCTCGATGCTGACGCATCAGGTGCGGGGCCGGGCGGTGCAGACCATCGAGGGCCTCGAGGCCGCCGACGGCACGCTGCACCCGGTGCAGCAGGCCGTGGTGGACGAGCAGGGCTTCCAGTGCGCCTTCTGCATGCCCGGGTTCGTCATGAACATGGTGGCGCTGGTCGACGAGAACCCGAACCCGACGCGGAAAGAAGCGGCGCACTTCCTCTCGGGCAACCTGTGCCGGTGCGCGGACTACAACAAGATCCTGAACGTCGCGCTGCGTGCTGCGGAGTATACGCGGAGGGGCTGACGTGGCTGACTACAAGCTGATCGGCAAGAACTACTCAACCGCGGATCTGGTCGCCAAGGTGACCGGGCGCGCGAAGTACGCGGAGGACTTCCGCGCCGACGGAATGCTGTTCGCGAAGCTGTTGCCGAGCCCGATGCCTCATGCGCGGGTGCGCAGCATCGATACGAGCGCGGCCGAGGCGATGCCGGGGGTCGAGGTCATCCTGACCGCCGACGAGCTGCCGCCCGTCGACGCGCCGAACGAGGCCGGGCTCACGAACGAGCCGGTGTACGAGGGCGAGCCGATTCTGGCCGTCGCGGCCGTCGACGAGACGACGGCGGCCGACGCGATCGAGCGGATCCGGGTGGAGCTGGAGCCGCTGCCGTTCGCCGTGGATCCGCTGGAGAGCCTGCGGCCCGGGGGGCCGGACGCCCGGCTCGACGGCAACACCATGGCGAACAGCGAGCTGACCACCATCAAGTGGAACGACGTCGACTGGGCCGCCATCGATCGCGGCGAGATGCCGACCGACGGTCCGATCACCGACGAGTGGGAGGTCGGCGACGTGGAGGCCGGCCTGGCCGAGGCGGACCTGGTGCTCGACGAGACGGTGTTCCACCAGTCGATGGGGCACCAGCCGCTCGAGACGCGCACGGCGATGGCGTACTGGCAGAACGGCAAGTGCTACCTGTACGTCTCGACGCAGAGCACGCTCCGCACGCACGGCCCGGCGGCGCGCGGCATCGGCATCGCGCCCGAGGACCTGGTGCTCGTCTCCGAGTACTGCGGCGGCGGCTTCGGGAGCAAGATCGCCGGCTTCGTCCAGATGCGCCTCCCGGCCCTGCTGTCGCAGAAGGCGGGCAAGCCGGTGATGATGCGCATCACCCGCCAGGAGGAGCACTTCATCGGCCGGGCCCGGCCGGGGCTGCAGGGCCGCGTGAAGATCGGCTACCGCAGCGACGGGCGCATCACGGCCATGGACATGTTCTTCGTCCAGGACGGCGGCCCCTACGGCTTCTCCACCGACTTCATGAACGCGGCCGACCAGGCCTCGCTGATGTACCAGCCGCTCAGCCATCGGCTGCGCGGCCTGTCGGTGTACACCAACACGCCGCCGCGCTCCGCGCAGCGCGCGCCGGGCGGCCTGCAGGCGGTGTCGATGATCGCGCCGATCATGCAGAAGGCGGCGAACCAGCTCGGCATCGACCCGCTCGAGCTCATCCGCATCAACGCGCCCGCAGGGCAGGCGAAGCTCGGCAGGCCGACGAACGGCGAGCAGGGCAACGTGTCCAGCGCCTTCGTGCGGGAAGCGGCCGACATCGGCGAGTCGACGTTCGACTGGCAGGCGATGCGGGCGCGGAGCGGCCGTCGCAACGGTTCGAAGGTGACCGGCATCGGCGTCGCGCTCAGCTCGTTCAACGCCGGCGCCTGGGGCATGGACGGCCTGCTGACGATCCGGCCGGACGGGAAGGTCTACATCCACCAGGGCGTCGGCAATCTCGGCACCGGATCGGTGTTCGATACCGCGCGGGCCGCGATGGAGGCGCTCCAGACGGACTGGGATCAGGCCGAGGTGATCTGGGGCGATACCAGCAAGCACCTGCCCTGGAGCACCGTGCAGGCCGGGAGCACCACGACCCACGCCCACACCCGGGCGAACCTGGCCGCCGGCGAGGATGCCAAGCGCAAGCTGCTGGAGATTGCGGCGGGCGCACTGGGCGGCTCCCCGGACGACTACGACGTCGCCGACGGGCGCGTCTTCCGGCGCGACTACCCGCGGCAGGGCCTCGGCTTCGCGCAGGCCGCGCGGCGGGCCATCGAGCTCGGCGGCCGGTTCGACGGCCACGAGCTGCCCGGGGACCTCAACCCGGTGACGGTGACCGCAGCGACGGCCCTGGCCGGCCTGGGGCTGATGGGCGTCGCCCGCGACAACTATCCCCTCGGCGGGCGGGTCATCTCGCACGCCATCGGGTTCGCGGAGGTGGAGGTCGATCTCGAGACCGGCGCCGTGGTGCTCAAGGACTACCGTGTGTCCACCGACGTCGGGACCGTGATCAACCCGCGGACCCTGGAGGCGCAGCTCCACGGCGGAGCCATCCAGGGCTTCAGCGCGGCGCTGGGCCAGAAGTGGACCTACGACCGGCGCTGGGGCCTGCAGGTGTCGAAGCGCTTCTACTCGAACCGCCCGCCGACGATGCTCGACGTGCCGCACGAGGAGCCGATGCAGTGGGTGGCGCAGGACAAGCCGGATCCGTTCAGCCCGATGGGCGCCAAGGGGATCGGGGAGACCGCCGAGGGCGCCGGGTCGGGCGCCGTGCTCTGCGCGATCGCCGATGCGCTGGGCGAGGGGTACTTCAACCGCACCCCGGTCATGACCGACATGATCCTGACCCGGATCGAGAACCTGCCTCCGGCCTTCTCGAATCTGGCGGCGCACGTCTGATCGAATCTGCTGAGGGAGAAACAAGATGGCCGTGATTCGCGACATGATGCCGGCGTTTCAACTGTTTCAGCCGACGACGACCGACGAGGCGCTGGGGTTGCTCGATCAGTACCAGGAGCAGGCCTGGGTGCTGGCGGGCGGGCTCGATTCGTTCGATTGGCTCAAGGATCGGGTCAAGCGGCCGGCGGCGGTGGTCGACCTCGGGGGCGTCGAGGAGCTGAGCGCCATTCGCTCGGCGACGGGCGGCGGCCTGACAATCGGCGCGATGGCGAAGCTGCGCGAGGTCGTCCGGCACCCGGACGTGCGCAGCCAGTACGGGCTGCTGGCCGAGGCCGCGGGGCTGGTCGCCTCGCCGCAGATCCGCAACCAGGGGACGCTCGGCGGGAACCTGG
The DNA here is from genome assembly GCA_012271165.1 of Vicinamibacteraceae bacterium. Classification (GTDB taxonomy): domain Bacteria; phylum Acidobacteriota; class Vicinamibacteria; order Vicinamibacterales; family UBA8438; genus JAAXGX01. The sequence continues at coordinate 7,269 of JAAXGX010000104.1, forward strand.
CGCAGGACACGCGGTGCTGGTACTACCGCGACGGCTGGAACTGCTACCGCGCCGGCGGCACCATCTGCTATGCCGACACGCCGACGGCGATGAATCGCGAGCACTGCATCCTCGGCGCGAGCCGGTGCGTGGCGGTCAACCCGTCGGACACTGCCCCGGCGCTGGTGGCGCTCGACGCGGAGATGGACATCCGCAGCAGCGCCGGCACGCGGTCGGTGCCTGCCGAGCAGTTCTTCCTCGGCCCGGACGTGGACATCATGCGCATGACGGTGCTCGAGCCGAACGATCTGCTCGCGGCCATCCGCGTGCCCGGGACGTGGGCCGGCGCGCGCTTCTACTTCGAGAAGAGCCGCGATCGCCAGGTGTGGGACTTCGCGCTGGCGAGCGTCGCCTCCGCGGCGCGGATCACCAACGGCGTGATCGAGGACATCCGCATCGCGGTCAACGGCGTGGCGCCCACCCCGTTGCGGCTGCGCGCCGCCGAGGATGCCGTGCGCGGGCGGCAGCTCACGGACGAGGTCGCGGCGCAGGCGGGCGAGGCGGCGACTGCCGGCGTCCGGCCGCTGGCGCACAACGGCTACAAGGTGGCGCTGCTGCGCAATCTGGTCACCCGGTCGGTTCGGGGCGGCGAGGCATAGGATGGAAATCTTCCAGTGGGGCACCGATCCCTGGGGCCAGGAGATGCTCGTGCGCATCTCCTGGGACCTGCTCTACCTGGCGTTCTGGGCAGGCGTCGCGTTCATCGCGTTCCATATCATCTACGCGGTCGTCTGGCTGCCCCGGCTGGCCCGCGCCAATGGTGCGGGCGCCGAGTCGGGGGCCGCTGCCAACGTGCCGGCGCGCATCACGCGGCACACGGCGGCGGCCAGGTACTTCCACTGGGTGATGGCGGCGTCGATGATCGCGCTGCTGATCACGGGCTTCTTCCCGATCGTCGGCATCCAGTTTCCCTGGCTGACCATCCACTGGGTGGCGGGCGTGCTGCTGACCGTGTCGATCGTCTATCACATGGTCCACGCCACGTTCTTCCTCGATTTCTGGTCGATCTGGATCCTGCCGAGCGACCTGGCCGAGGCGTGGAACCGCATCCGGCGGCAGGCCGGGCAGCAGACGGCCCCGATCCGCAAGCACGGCAAGTACCCGCTGGACCACAAGCTGTACCACTTGGCCGTGACCTTGGCGGGTCTGGCGGTGATCGGCACCGGTCTCGTCCTCATGCTCCGCATCGACTCGATATTCTGGCCGCGCAACGCGTACTTCCTCGCCGACGAGACCTGGGGGCTCATGTACGTCATCCACGGTCTGGGCGGGGTCCTGTTCGTGACGCTGACGCTGACGCACGTCTACTTCGCCATCCGGCCCGACAAGTTCTGGCTCACGAAGTCGATGATCCTCGGCTACGTCGACCGCGATCGGTATCTCGAGCACCACGACCCCGACCGCTGGGTCGTCTCGCAGGAATCCAACAAGGGGTGACCACCGCGGACGAGCTGCAGGCTCGCATCGACGCCATCGAGGAGAGCTACGAGTTCTGTCTCGCCTACGCGGCCCAGGGCGTGGCTGGCGAGCAGGCGTCCAAGTCGTCGGCCCAGGTCCGCGAGTTCCTCGAGCGGCTGGAGAGCGCACTCACGGTGCTCGCCGGCCTGTTCTCGTCCGTCGTCGCCGAGCGCGGCGACGACGCGCTGACCCGCTACCAGTCGTTCATCGAGGTCCTCGGACGCGACGCGGCCGACGCACAGGCCGCCGTCCGGATGGTGCTGGCGCAGCCGGCCATCAGCTCCCAGATGATCGACAACCTGAACGCGCTGATCCACCTGCGGGCCCTGCTCACCGACGTCTTCCTGATCGACGAGATCCTGAACCCGCGCATCCCCGGCGCGGCCAAGCCCAGCCCCGATTGACAAACCGCTGGCCTCAACCAGGAGTCTGCGCCGCGGCACGGTGCAGACTCCGCAGGGCGCGCACAGCGCGGGGCGAAGGGGCCCCCGCAAGCGGACGCCGGGGGTTCGGGGCAAAGCCCCGTCTGATTGATGTCCCTGACAGGGCAGGTCGCGCTCGTCACCGGTGCAAGGCGCGTCGGCCTGTCCGTGGCGGCGGAGCTGGCCCGGCGCGGCGCGCACGTCAACCTCTCGTGCCGGCGGCCGCTTGCCGTTGCGCCCGCGGCGTTGCCGCCCGCCGCTGCGGCGCGCGTGCGGACCACGCAGGCAGACCTGAGCGACCCCGCCGAGTGCCGCCGTCTGGTGGCGGAGACCGTGGCGGCGCAGGGCCGGCTCGACATCCTGATCAACATGGCCTCGACGTACGTCGCGAGGCCGTTCGCCGAGCTGGACGAGTCGGACTGGGACCGGGCGCTCGCGGTGGATGCCCGCGCCGCCTACCTGTGCGCGCTGGCCGCGGCGCCGCACCTGCGCGCGGCGCGCCGCGGCCGGATCGTCAACGTCTCCGACTGGATCGCGCGCAGCGGGCGCCCCCGCTACCCGGGCTACCTGCCGTACTACGTCGCGAAGTCGGCCGTCATCGGGTTGACCGAGGCGCTCGCCCTGGAGCTTGCGCCGGACGGCATTCTCGTGAACGCCGTGGCGCCGGGGCCGATCCGCCCGCCGGCGGACATGGACGCGCAGGAGGTGGAAGCGGTCGAGCGCGCGACGCCGCTGGGCCGCTGGGGCGGCGATCAGGCGCTCGTCACGGCGGTCCTGGCGCTCATCGAGACGGACTTCATCACCGGGGAGACGCTGCGCGTTGACGGGGGGCGGCACCTGAAGTGAGGATGGGTCCTGCACTGCGGTGCCGCGGTGCCGCGAGTTCGTGCCGCACGACGGCGCGGATTCCGGTACGATTGGTTGGACGCGGAGCGATAGACCGGCCGACGAGTGACGGGCCGGCAGGGCGAGCCCTTTGACGACACCGGTGCACGAGACGACCGCCGAGGCGACGTATCGCTGGACGCGGGACGCGTACGATCGTGCGGTCGAAGCCGGCGTCTTCGGACCGGACGATCGCCTCGAGTTGATCGAAGGGCAGCTTCTCGCCGTGACGCCCCAGGGTAGCCGGCACGCCGCGATCGTCGATCAGGCCGGCGACGTGCTGCGGGAGGCGTTCGGCGCCAGCTGCCGCGTTCGCATTCAGTGTCCGCTGGCGGCGGGCGACGACTCGGAGCCGGAACCGGACCTGGCGGTCGTCCCCGGGCAGGCTCGCGACTACCTGCACGCGCATCCGACCAACGCACTGCTGGTCGTGGAGGTCGCCGACGACTCGCTGCACCGCGACCGCGGCGTCAAGCAGCGCCTGTATGCGCGCCACGGGATCCCCGAGTACTGGATCCTGGCGCTGCCTGACGCGTGTCTCGAGGTGTACCGCGATCCGGCGGAGACCGGCTATCGCACCGTCCTGTCACGCCGGGCCGGCGAGACGATAGCGCCGCTCGCCCGGCCCGTGGCGACGATCGCGGTCAGCGACCTGCTCCCGTAGCATCAATCAAACGGGGCTGCGCCCCGAA
>JAAXGX010000104.1:10783-11017 GCA_012271165.1 Vicinamibacteraceae bacterium
CCTTGCGGAGTCTGCACGGTTCTACGACTTGGACTCCTACGGGCTGCCGGCCGCGTGGACCTGCGCGTCGCCACGCTCCGGCCGCAGGTGCCGCAGAACGAAGTCGAGCATCATGGTGTGCCGGTGCAGCTCGAGGTCGAGCCCGCCCAGGCGGTGCCGCGAGCGCGGATAGAGCATCATCTCGAAGCGCTTGCCGGCCTGCTGCAGCGCGTAGGCGAACTGCAGCGTGTTCTG
>JAAXGX010000080.1 GCA_012271165.1 Vicinamibacteraceae bacterium
CCGAGGCGCGCTGTGCGCGCCTTGGGTCTCGGGTGCCTGAGATTATAGCTGCCGCCGGCGGCGGCTGCCGGCGGCCGGCCCGGCTCGCGGCGCAGGTGCATCGCGCACGGTGCATAATGGAGCACGATGGCGGCTCGCGACACGCTCGGGCGGCGGCTCCGCAGCCTGCGGATCTCGGTGACCGACCGCTGCAACCTGCGGTGCGGGTACTGCATGCCGGAGGCGGAGTACGTCTGGCTGCCCAGAAAGGACATCCTGACGTTCGAGGAGATCGGCTTTCTGGTCGACGTCTTCGCCAGCGCCGGGGTCGACCGGGTGCGCATCACGGGCGGCGAGCCGCTCCTGCGCACCGATCTGCCTGACCTCGTCCGGCTGCTCGCGGCCAAGTCGCCCGTCCGGGATCTCGCGCTCACCACCAACGGCGTCCTGCTGCCCGAGCGGGCCGAGGCGCTGCGCGCGGCCGGCCTGCACCGCATCACGGTCAGCCTGGACACGCTGCGGCCCGACCGCTTCCGGAACCTGACGCGCTTCGACGCGCTGGATGCCGTGCGGGCCGGTCTGGCCGAGGCGGCGGCGCACTTCGACATCGTCAAGATCGACACGGTCGTCATCCGCGGGGTGAACGACGATGAGCTGGTCGACATCCTCGAGTACGGGCGGGAGCTGGGCGCCGAGGTGCGCTTCATCGAGTACATGGACGTGGGCGGGGCGACGCAATGGTCCGCCGCCGACGTGTTCTCGCGGGCCGCCATGCTGCAGGCGCTCGCGGCGCACTACGGCCGGGTGGTTGCGGTCGACGAGGTGACGTCGGCGCCGGCCGATCGCTTCCGTCTCGACGACGGCACGACGTTCGGCATCATCTCGTCCACGACGGAGCCCTTCTGCCGCGCGTGCGACCGCAGCCGCCTGACGGCCGACGGGCTCTGGTACCTGTGCCTCTACGCGCTGCAGGGCACGGACCTGCGGGGACCGCTACGGGCCGGGGCGGGCGCCGGGGAGCTGCGCCGCCTGATCGAGTCGGTGTGGACACGGCGCGACGACCGCGGCGCCGAGCGCCGGCTGGCCGCGGGCGACCGCCAGCCGCTCATCCCCCTCGAGAAGCTGCAGCGGGAGCCCCACCTCGAGATGCACACCCGCGGCGGGTAGGAGCCGGCGCCGCGAAACGACGCAAGGCGCGCACAGCGCGCCTCGGCGGGAGCGGCGCGGGGCAAAGGGGCCCCCGCAAGCGGACGCCGGGGGCTTGGGGCGCAGCCCCGTCTAAAATCCAATGCCGGCGCCCGCGCTGAAGCTGTAGCGCGCGCCGTGCCGCTCGCTGAAGTGGCCGGTGTAGGCCACGCCCACGTTGACGCGGTCGTCCATGGCCACGTTCACGCCGACGTCCGCGCTCCAGTACTCGCCCGGCGGGACGAAGCCCTGCATCGTGAAGCGGCCCGGCAAGCGGTTCGACCCGGCGGTGACGAAGATGCCGTCGTCCTCGGCCGCCGCATGGTAGGCAATCCGGCCGAACGGCCGGATGTCGCCCCCGTAGGCGTCTGGCGCGGCCATCACCTGGTACCCGAAGCGGCCGACCAGCGACCCGCGCTCGAAGCCCGAGAAGTGCATGGAGGTCGACGAGCCTGTTTCTTCCTCGTAGCCCGGGATGTCCTGCTGCAGCCACGACACGCCCGCGAAGGGGCCGTGGCGCAGCCCGCCCGGCGCACCGAACATCCAGCCGGCGCCAGCCTCGGTGCCCAGTTGGCGAACGTTGATCGAGCCGGTTTCGGTGCGGACCGCCCGGCCGAGCGTGACGCCCCCGGCCGACGCGTCGTCCCCCCCGCCGGCGAAGGCGGCGAAGAAGCCCGGCAGGCCGGCCGGCTGGCCGAGCGTGATGTCGCGGCCGATCGCCACGTTCGCCACCCCGCCGCTGAAAGCGCCGTGCACGTAACCGTTGCCGGCGCGCAACGCGGCGTGCACCGACCCGATCGTGCCCCGCGTGTCGAGCTGCACGCCGCCGGCGTCGTTGCCGTGGGTGCCGAGCGTCAGCGCGCCGCCCCACAGCAGGCGCTCGCCGGCGCGGAGGTTGGCGCCCAGCGTCACTGTCACCACCCGCGCGCGGGCGGCATCGATGACCGAGTCGAGAGCGAAATCCTGCTCCCCGTACTGCACGGTGACGTACCCCCGCAGGTCGCGGTCGGGGGACCCGAACTGCAGATCCGACAGCAGCTCGCGGTACACGGCCGTGCCGTGGTTGTCCGCCAGCCGCACGCCCCCCTCGCCTGCCAGCGAGACGGCCACGGGTGCGGCCAGTGTCGACAGCACGACTTCCGCGAGAATCGCGTGCCCGACGCCGGTCGGATGCAGACCGTCGGCGAACAGCCAGCCCGAGTTGGCGCCCGGCGCGTAGGCGCCCGGCAGGCCGGCCCCGGCGGGACCGCAGGGCAGGGCCGCCCGCGGCGCGCAGGCGGCGCCGGTGACGTTCGTCAAGTCGTAACGCCCCGGTTCGGCCACCAGCTCGTTGAACAGGCCGAAGACGTCGATCGGAATGACGCCGCCGCGCAGCGTGCCGAGCCCCGCCGCCAGCGCGTCGTTGAACAGGCCGGTGGCCGCCGACAGTGCAGGGGCGGAAGGGAGCGCGGCGAACGCCGGCACGGCGCCCAGATCCGGCAGGTTGTAGACCACCACGTAGCCCGCGCCCGCGTCCTGCAGGTAGCCGATCTGCCGCACGTACGCGGCCCCGGCCGCCGCCGCGTCGGCCGCCGCGCCGAGCGGTCCCCGCGCCACCGCGGCGATGACGTCGTTGGCGCCGCCCGCGAGGCTGTACAAGGCGTCCGGTGCAGCTTGTCCGCCGGTCGTCGACAGGTGCTGCGCGATCTGCGCCGCGGTGCTCGGCGTCGACCCCAGACAGGGGCCGGCCGGGTTCACGCACGCGCCTATCCAGGCGAAGTTCGTGCCGCCGGCCAGCGACGGCAGCACCGGCCGGCCGAGAGCCTCCGCGACGACCTCCGCCGCGACCGGGTCCGGGTTGGTGGTCAGGCTGAGGCCGGCCGGCAGCTCCAGCGCCAGCGCGAGATTGCCGGAATCGCTGAGGCTGTCGCCGAAGACGACGACGCCGCTGAACGGCTGGGCGCCGGCGGCGCCCGCGCACCCGAGCGCGAGGACCACGACGCCGGCCATGAGACGCAAGCAACGGGACATGGACGTTATCGGGCCGTCCGCCGAGACGGCCCGGCGTGACTGCACAAGCTTAGCAAACGGCCGCGACGACCGGGCGCTACCGCTCCTGCCGCCCGGCCGCCCCCGCCTCGTCGGCCCGCGCGCCGGCGAGGATGTTCGGCATCGCGTAGTTGCCCTCGTGGCAGGCGTACTCGAACAGCGGCTCCTCGTAGGGCCGCATCGGGATGGCGGCCGTCCACTCGCGAGTGTCGATGGTCGGGTCCGTGACGGTGAAACGGTAGTCGAGCGTGCCGTCGGGCAGCCGCGTGAAGCGCTCCACCAGCCGCGAGCCCGGCCCGCCCGAGAACGTGAGGAAGAAGCCGCCGAGCGAGGTCCGCTGCTCGCCCTTTGCTGCGAACCCGGCGGTCTCGACCACGAGGGTGTCGCCTTCCCAGCGCCCCTGCGACTGCCCGAGCCACTGCGGAATGCCCGACTGCGCCTGGCGGCGGCCCGCCAGGGGGATGATGCGCGCGTCGTGGATCATCTCGACCTGCACCACGACGTGGTCCGGCGTCTGCAGGATCAGGTAATTGTGGTTGTAGAACCCCGGAATCATCGCGCCCGGCAGGCCGCGCGTGATGCAGCGGTCGTACAGGTTCATGTCCTCCCACGATGCGGGCGGCGCGAGCCAGCGCGCCATGAACTGCTCGGACCGGCGCTGCGCCTGCTCCGTCAGCAGCGGCAGTTGCCCGTCGGGCGGATCGACGACGAGTGACGTCTGGGCAATCAGGGCGCCCCGCTCGACCCAAAATTCGTTGTAGGCGCCTACGTTGCTGCGGCTGATGTTGTCGAAGCTGACCGCCTCGGCCACCTCCACGTCCCGCGCCGCGAGCTCTTCGCTCGACAGCGTCTCTCGGTCGGACAGATCGTCCGGCCGCTCCATCGGCGTTGTCGTCGTGTTCGTCCACAGCCCCTGCAGATCGGGGTCGCCCCACGGCGTGCGCGGCGTCGTGGACGACTGCGCCGCGAGCGACGCCGTTCCCACCCCTGCGATCCCGACCCCCGCCAGCAGCACGACCGCTGCCATGAGCATGCGCCGCTTCATGTCCTGTCTCCTTCCGAATCGCTGCGGCCTCACCCGCCCCAGCCGTAGCCGATCCGCACGTAGTAGTAGGCGCCGCTGTAGCCCCACGGCGTGTACTCGCTGTACCGCTCGCCGACCCAGTTCGCGAGCACGGACTCCTGCGAGTAGGTGTTGGCGACGTTCTGGCCGCCGACGGCCAGCGTCGTGCCCGGTCCGAGGTCGAAGCTCAGCTCCAGGTCGACGATGGGCCGGCCGGCGAAGAAGCCCTGGGCGAGCCCTCCGGAGAGCGCGAAGATCTCGCCGTGCCCGCTGTCGTAATCGTACCAGCCGCCGTAGTAGCTGAGACGGCCGAGCAGGCTCGCCCGCTGTCCGAGGCGCTGCGTGACCCCGACGTTCCAACGGGTCCGCGGGAGGGCGTAGGCGTACTCGGCCAGCCGCCGGCCGTCGAGCAGGCCCTTGGCGTTGTCGGTCACCCGCGTGTCGGTGTGGTTGAAGACGCCGCTGATGACGGTGTTCCCGCGCAGCGCCAGCGGCGTCCAGGTCGAGACGACGTCGATGCCCTGCGACGTCGTGGCGAACGCATTGGTGAAGAACCGGAAGTTCCGCACGGCCTCCGCGGCCTCGAAGCCCCCGGCCACCAGGCCGGCGATCTCCGCGTCGGTCAGGAAGAAGTTGCTCGTGATCCCGATCCGGTCGGATACGTCGATGCGGAAGTAGTCGGCCGTGAGCGTGAACGGGCCGGTGTCGAACACCACGCCGGCGGTGTAGTTGACCGACTCCTCCGGCGCCAGCGGCTGGCCGCCGCGCAACTGCGCCGCCG
>JAAXGX010000109.1 GCA_012271165.1 Vicinamibacteraceae bacterium
CGCCGGCTCCGGCTGGTCCGCCGGCCTCCGCTGGGCCGCCGGCGCCAGCGGCGCCGGCCGCGGCGCGGGCCGCGCAAGCCCCGGTTCCCCGGCCGCCCCTCAGTCAGAGGGCGCTGCGGCGCGTCGCCCCGCGCCCGGCGCCGGCCACCGCTGCGCCGCTGCAGGACGCGCGCGCGGTCGCGGTGCTGCCGTTCACCGACATCAGCGAGCAGGCGGCCGACGCGGACCTCGGCGCGACGCTGGCGGAGGGCGTCTCCGCGGAGATCGGCAACATCGACGCCGTGACGGTCGCGCCCGCCGTAACCGGCGCCAACTGGGTGGTGGGCGGCGCGGTCGAGCAGCTCGACGACGCGGTGCAGGTCACGGCCCGCATCGTCGAGACGCGCGCCGGCTCCATCGTGCGGACGGTGCGCGTGGACGGCGCCGCGAGCGAGCTGGCCCGCCTGCAGGCGGCCACGGCGAGGGCGGTCGCGCGGAGCCTCGCCGACGCCCTGAACGTGACCGCGGCGGCGGCGATACCCGGCTTGCCGGCGGCGACGCCCGGCTTGCCGGCGGCGACCGCGCCGGCGATGGCCGTCGCGACGGTGCAGGTGCGCCCGTTCGCGAACTTGAGCCAGGCGCCGGCGGACGACATGCTGGCGCGGGAAGTCGGCGAGGCCGTGATCGCGCATCTCGGCCGGACCGGAACATTCACCGTGGTCGACTCCGAGGACGCCGCGCGCTGGATCGTGGCGGGCGGGATCCAGCGGGTGGGCGACCTCGTGCGGATCACGGCGCGTCTCGTCGACGCGCGCGAAGGCTCCGTCGTGCGGGCCGTGAAGGTCGACGGATCCATCGGGGAGCTGATGCGCCTCCAGGACGAAGTGGCGTCGGCGATGACCAGCGGCGTGCGCGAGGCCACAGGCAACTAGAAGTCTGCTAATGAGAATGAACGGAACGATCGCGTGGTTCGCGCGCAACCCGGTGGCGGCCAACCTCCTGATGGTGTTTCTCGTCGCCGGCGGCTTTCTCTCGGCGACGAGGGTCACGTCCGAGGTCTTCCCCGAGATCACGCTGGACCGCATCCTCGTCGAGGTGCCGTATCTCGGCGCCGCGCCCGAAGAGGTCGAGGAAGCGGTCTGCGTGCGGATCGAGGAAGCCATCCAGGGCGTCGACGGCATCAAGCAGATCATCTCGACCGCGTCCGAGGGCATGGGCAGCGTGATGGTCGAGATCGAGCTGGGCGCCGACGTGCGGCAGGTGCTCGACGACATCAAGAACCAGATCGACGCCATCGACACGTTTCCCGAGGAGACGGAGAAGCCGATCATCCGCGAGATGATCGCGAGGGAACAGGTCATCGACCTGGCGGTGTCCGGCGCGGCGGACGAGCACGCGCTGAAGGCGACGGCCGACAGCATTCGCAACGAGCTGTCGCTGCTGCCGGCCATCTCGCTGGTGGAGATCGCCAGCGCCCGGCCGTACGAGATCTCGATCGAGGTCTCGGAGGCGGCGCTCCGCCGCCACGGGCTCACCTTCGACGACGTGGCGGGCGCGGTGCGCCGCTCGTCGCTCGACCTGCCCGGCGGCTCGGTGCGGGCCGCGAGCGGCGAGATCCTCCTGCGCACCATCGGGCAGGCCTACCGCGGCGACGAGTACGCGAACCTCGTGCTGCTCACGCGGGCCGACGGCACCCGCCTGTTGCTCGGCGAGGTGGCAACGGTCGTCGACGGCTTCGCCGAGACCGATCAGTTCGCGCGCTTCGACGCCGAACCGACGCTGCTCGTATCGGTGTTCCGGACCGGCGACCAGAGCGCGCTGGAGATCGCGAGGCTGGTCCGCGAGTACGTGGAGCGCGCGCGGCCGAGCCTGCCGGAGGGCATCTCCCTCACTATCTGGCAGGACCAGTCGACGGTGCTCAACGCCCGCCTGACGACCATGTTCCGGAACGGGCTGGGCGGGTTCGCGCTGGTGTTCCTCGTGCTGGCCCTGTTCCTGGAGCTGCGGCTCGCGTTCTGGGTCAGCCTGGGCATTCCCATCTCGTTCCTCGGCGCCATCATGCTGATGCCGGGCCTCGACGTGACGGCGAACGTCATCTCGCTGTTCGCCTTCATCCTGGTCCTGGGCATCGTCGTCGACGACGCGATCATCGTCGGCGAGAACGTCTACGCACACCAGGAGCGGCACGGCGACGGGCTGCGCGGGGCGATCGAGGGCGGCCGGGAGATCGCCACGCCCGTGGTCTTCGCCGTGCTGACGACCGTGGCGGCGTTCATGCCGCTGCTGTTCGTGCCCGGCCTCATGGGCAAGATCTTCCGCATCATCCCGCTGGTGGTCATCCCCTGCCTGCTGTTCTCGCTCGTCGAGTCGCTGTGGATCCTGCCGGCCCACCTCTCGCACATCCCGCGGCGTCGGCGCGAGGGTCCGTTGCGCCGCTTCCAGCAGCGGTTCGCCAACGGTCTCAAGCAGTTCATCCAGCGGGTGTACAGGCCGGCCCTGGAGCTGGGCCTGCAGTGGCGGTATCTGACCGCCGCCATCGGCGTGTCGACGCTGATCGTGACCGGGGGCATGGTGCTCGGCGGGTGGACGAGCTTCCACTTCTTCCCGTCGATCGAGGCGGATTTCATGTCGGCCTCGATCACCATGCCGCAGGGCACGCCGGTGTCGGACACCGCGGCGGCCGTGGGGCGGCTCGAGGCCGGTGCCGAGCGCCTGCGGCGGGAGCTGCGGGAGGAGACCGGCACGGACTACTTCCGGCACACCTACACCGCGATCGGCGACCAGCCGATGGCGGCGCGCGAGGGCGGTCCGACGGAGGGCCTCGTGAACACGTCCGCCGCGCACCTGGGCGAGGTCACCATCGAGCTGCTGCCGTCGCAGCAGCGCGCCTGGTCGAGCGAGCAGCTCAGCAACCGCTGGCGCGAGGCCACCGGCCCGATCCCGCAGGCGGTCGACGTCAGCTTCAACGCCTCGATCATGGCGCCGGGCGACGACATCGACGTCATGCTGGTCGGCTCGGACATGGAGCGGCTGCGCGCCGCGGCGGACGAGGTCAAGGCCGAGCTGGGCGCCTACGCCGGCGTCTACGGCATCGCCGACTCGTTCCGGGCCGGCAAGCGGGAGATGAAGCTGGGCATCCGGCCCGCAGCCGAGACGCTGGGCCTCACGCTGGAGGACCTCGGCCGCCAGGTGCGCCAGGCGTTCTACGGCGAGGAGGCGCAGCGGATTCAGCGCGGGCGGGACGACATCCGCGTCATGGTCCGCTATCCGGCCGATCAGCGCCGCTCGCTCGGCGACCTCGAGAACATGCGGATCCGGACGCCGGACGGCGGCGAGGTGCCGTTCAGCCAGGTCGCCGCCGTCGAGCCTGGGCGCGGCTTCGCCTCCATCAAGCGGGTCGATCGCAACCGGGCCGTCAACGTCACCGCGGCCGTGGACGAGACCGTCACCTCCAGCGGCACGGTCGTCGCGGATCTGCAGACCCGCATCCTGCCCGCGGTGCTGCCGCGGCATCCGGGCGTGTTCTACGTCTTCGAGGGCGTGCAGGCGGAGCAGGAAGACGCGGTCGGCGGGCTGCAGGCCGGCTTCGTCATTGCGGTGCTGGCCATCTTCGCGCTGCTGGCCGTCCCGCTCAAGTCGTACCTCCAGCCGCTCATCATCATGAGCGCCATCCCGTTCGGCCTCGTCGGGGCGGTCTGGGGCCACATCATCATGGGGCTGGACGTCACCTTCATGTCGATGTTCGGACTGGTGGCGCTGACGGGCGTCGTGGTCAACGACAGCCTGGTGATGGTCACGTTCATCAACCGCCGCCGCGCGGTGAACGACGACCTCGGCGCCGCCATCCGGGAAGCGGGCGTTGCGCGCTTCCGGCCCATCCTGCTGACGTCGCTGACCACGTTCTTCGGCCTCGCGCCACTCATGATGGAGCGCAGCGTGGATGCGGCGTTCCTGCTGCCGATGGCCGTCTCGCTGGCCTTCGGCGTCATCTTCGCCACCTTCATCACGCTGGTCCTGGTGCCGACGGCCTACCTGATCGTCGAGGACCTCCGCCAGCTCGCGCGGGCCGTGCTGGCAGGACGCGAGCCGGACGCGGCCGCCGACCCGCTCGGACCCGAGACGGCGTCGTCCGAGACGTAACGCCCCCGCGACGCCGCAAGGCGCGCACGGCGCGCCTCGGCGGGAGCGGCGCGGGGCGAAGGGNNCAAGCGGACGCCGGGGGTCCGGGGCGAAGCCCCGTCTGATGGAAGCCCCGTCTAATAGATGCCCGAGCCGACGACCTCGGCAACCACGCGCTCGGCGAGCGGCGGGCTGACCCCGCACGACGCGTCGTTGATGCGGCACTGCGCCAGCGTCAGCCCGCAGCCGCACGGACAGCCGTCCTCGTTGAGCCGCTGCAGCACGCGCTCCTTCTGGCCGGGCGTCAGATCCGAGAGGTCCAGCCCCGGGATGCTGGTGGCGTGCGCCGCGTTGACGAGGCGCGTCATGTCGTTGCCGTCGATCAGCTCGACCGCGACCGTCGTCGGGAGCGACGTGAGGTGGCGGACCTCCTGCTCGAACACCGCCGGGCTGACGAGGCCGACGTGCGTCTGGACGATGCGGCCCTGCGGATCGACGATGAACGACGTGGGGAGCGCGAACACGCCGGGGAACTGCCGGTTCAGCTCCGGGGTCGCCATGACGACCGGATAGTTCATCCCCACGGCGCGGGCGAACGCCGCGACGTTCGCCGGGTCGCCCTCGTCGGTCGAGATGCCGACGACCTGGAGCTGGTCGGGATAGCGCGCCTGCAGCTCGATCAGGTCGGGAATCTCTTCCCGGCACGGCCCGCACCACGTGGCCCAGTAGTTCACCAGGGTGACCTTGCCGTGCCAGTCGTGCGTCGACAGCGTCCGGCCGTCCAGCGTCCGCATGGCGATGTCGGCGACCGGCACCGGCTCGCGGAGCAGCTCGATGGTCGCCCCCGCGGGTATGTCGAAGAGCGGCTCCGGGGCGTCGCCGGGCGCGGCGGGCATCTCCCCGGCCGATCCGCACCCGACGGCCAGGAGCCCGGCCAGTGTCACGCATACGGACAGCAGTCTCATCGGTTCGCTCCCTCGGGCGTCGGCCCATTGTATCGCCTGCGGAACCGGGCACGCACATGCGGCACCGCGGGCACTATCATGAGCCCGGCGGGCCAATGCCGAATACTCCCGATCCGGCCGAGCCGCGGACGCGCCCCTGGGTCTGGGCGGTCTACGTCGTGCTCTTCGCCCTGTCGGTGCCCTGGTACCTGCCGGCCGGCGGGCCGGTGCGCCTCTGGCTCGGCCTCCCGCACTGGGTCGTCCTGTCGCTTGCCGCCTACCTCGCGGTGGCGGTCTTCACCGTGTACGTCGTCGCCCGCCACTGGTCCGCAGCGCCGGACGCCGGAGAGCCCGACGACCCGGAGGGCCCGCCGTGAACGTCTCGCTTGCGCTCGGCGCCGGGGTGGCCGTCGGCATCTACCTCGCGATGCTCGTCGGCGTGGGCTATGCCACGCGGCGGCGGAGCGCCGGGGCGGGCCTCGGCGAGTTCTACCTGGCCGGACGCAACCTCGGCGGCTTCGTGCTGCTGCTGACGCTCTACGCCACGCAGTACAGCGGCAACACGCTCCTCGGCTATCCGGGCGAGGCGTTCCGGCTCGGCTACGCGTGGGTCATGAGCGTCGGCTTCATGATGGCGATCATCGTCGTCTACCTCGTCTTCGCCCCGCGCCTGCAGGCCGTCGCCCGCCGGCATGCATTCGTCACGCCCGGCGACTGGATCACGCACCGCTTCGGCTCGGCGCCCCTGACGCTGCTCGCCAACGTGCTGCTGGTCGTGGCCATCTCGAACTACCTGCTGGCGCAACTGATGGCGATGGGCCACGTGACCGAAGGCCTCTCCGGCGGGGCCGTCCCGTACTGGGTCGGCGTCGTGCTGCTGACGCTCGTCGTCATCGTCTACGAGACGGTGGGCGGCATGCGCGCCGTGGCGTGGACCGACTGCGTCCAGGGGATCATGCTGCTGGTCGGGCTCGCCGGCCTGCTCCTGGCCGTGGTGCCGACGCCGGCTCATCTCGCCGAGCTGACGGCGGCCGTTGCCGCCGCGGATCCGGAGAAGGTGGCCGTCCCCGGCTGGGACGTCTCTCGCAACTGGTTCAGCACGATCCTGCTCATCGGCTTCTCCGGCGCGGTGTATCCCCACGCGATCCAGCGCATCTACGCCGCCCGCGACGCGGCCACCCTCAAGCGCGCCTTCAGCGTCATGGTCTTCCTGCCGCTGGTGACGACCGGCGTGATGTTCATGGTCGGCATCCTCGCCATCGGGGAGCTGCCGGCGGGCGGCGACGCGGATCAGGTGATGCCCGCGCTGCTGACGGCCTGGAGCACCCGCTCCGCGCTGCTCTTCGGGCTCTGCGTCATGGTCATCACGGCGGTCGTCGCGGCCGTCATGTCGACGGCCGACTCGGTGCTGCTGAGCCTCTCGTCGATCCTTGCCAAGGACATCGTCGGCGCGACCCTGCTCCGGGGCGCCTCCGAGGAGCGGCTCACGCGCGCCGGCAAGCGGCTCTCGTGGGCCGTCGTCGCCGTGCTGGTGGTGATCGCGCTGTCCCCGCGCGTGACGCTGTGGGGCCTGACCGAGATCAAGATGGAGATCCTGGCGCAGGTGGCGCCGCTGTTCGTCCTCGGCGTCACCTGGCGCCGCCTGACGACGTCCGCGGCGCTGGGCGGGATGCTGGCGGGCTGCGCGACCTACGCCGGCCTGCTGCTGGCGGGACGGCCGGAGGTGTGGGACGTCCATGCCGGGATTGTCGCGCTCGGCGTCAACGTGGCGGTTTGCGCGGGCGTCACGCGGTTGCGGCCGCAGCCCGCTCGACTCGCCGCGCATCCCGGCCGCGCCCGTGCCGCGAGCGCCCGCGCCGGATGAGTGACGGCGCGCCGCGGCCAGCGCGCGGCGCTCACCGGTAGCCGAGCTGGACGGCCGCGACGAGGGCAAGCCCGGCGATCAGGTACAGCTTGACCAGCAGCGGCACGACGAAGGCCACCCAGCGCTGGTAGGGAATCCGGGCCAGCCCGAGTATCCCCATCAGCAGCGCGTTGGTGGGGACCAGCATATTGGTGAAGCCGTCGCCGAACTGGTAGGCGAGCACCGCCGTCTGCCGGGTCACGCCGGTCAGGTCGGCCAGCGGCGCCATGATCGGCATCGTCACGTACGCCTGCCCGGACCCGGAGGGGATGAACAGATTGCAGATCGTCTGGGCCGCCAGCATGCCGACGGCGGCCGCGTGGGCCGGCAGCGCGCCGAGCGGTGCGGCCAGCGCCTGGATGATCGTGTCGATCACGCGCGCGTCCGAGAGCACGACCTCGATGGTCCGGGCGAAGCCGATCAGCAGCGCCGTCGCCGTCATCTCCGCCGCGCCGTCCAGGAACGCGCGCGCCGCCCCGTTCGGGCCGAGGCGTCCGACCAGCGCGGCCAGCAGCCCGATTCCCAGAAACACCGCCGACAGCTCGACCAGGTACCAGCCGCGGGCCGCCACGCCGTAGACGAAGAGGCCGATGCCGCCCACCAGGATGGCGATCACCGCCGCGCGCCGCCCCGTGAACCGCACGCCCTCGGGCCGTTCGAATCCGCCCGTGTAGTCCACGTCCGCCACCAGGCTCCGCGCGGGATCGCTCCGCACGCGCGCCGCATAGCGCAGGATGTGCTGCACCCCGACCGCCAGGCAGACGACCAGCAGCAGCCACCGCACGAGCTGGCCGGAGGTCAGCTCGAGGCCGGCGATGTCCTGTGCGATCAGCACGGTGAAGGGATTGACGGCGGCGCAGGCGTAGCCGACGCCGGCGCCCACGTAGATGATGCCGACGGCAACCACGGCGTCGAGCTTCAGCGCCAGGCACATCGCCACCAGGATCGGCACGAAGGGCATGTACTCCTCGGCCATGCCGACCGTGGACGAGCCGAGCGAGAACAGCGCGACCATGCCGGCCACGAGCCAGGCCGGCCTGGCCCCCAGCCGCGAGATGGCCCAGCCGATCACGGCGTCGATGGCGCCGGTGGCCCGCACCACGCGGATGACGCCGCCGACGAGGAAGACGAAGAAGATGATCTCCTGCGCCGCGGCCAGGCCGGCCGGAACGGCCGTCAGGAAGGTCAGCGGCGGCAGCGGTTCGGCCTCCACCGCGTGGTACGTGCCCTCGATCACCTGCCGGCCGTCCCGCTCGAACTCGCCGGCGGGGATGACGTAGCTCGCCGCCTGGGCGAGCACGATCAGCAGGAAGATGAGGACGATCGAATCGGGGAGGCGGCGCGCGGTGGAGTCCGCAGAACGCATCACGATTGCCTGGACACTCGGACGGGGCTGCGCCCCGCGCCGCGTCAGCGCGTCGGATCGTCCGACACGCGCACGAGCAGCTTGCCGAAGTTCTTCCCCTGCAGCAGGCCCTGGAACGCCGGCACGGCCTGCTCCAGACCGTCGACCACGTCCTCCTTGTAGACGAGCTCGCCGCTCCGGATCCACGCGCCGACGTCGCGCAGGAAGTCCGGCTCGCGGTCCATGTGGTCGAAGATGATGAAGCCCCGGAAGGTGAGGCGGCGCACCAGGGTCAAGCCCATCACGCGCGGCACGAGATTGGGGCCGGGCGGCGGCTCCGTTTGGTTGTAGTTGGCGATGCGCCCGCAGATCGGGATGCGGGCGTGGGTGTTGAGCAGCGGCAGGACCGCCTCGAACACCGCGCCGCCGGCGTTCTCGAAGTAGACGTCGATGCCGTCGGGGCAGGCCGCCCGGAGGGCGTCCGGGAAGGCCTCGTCGAAGCGGCTGACGCAGGCGTCGAAGCCGAGCTCGCGCGTCACGTAGTCGCACTTCTCCCGGGCGCCCGCCACGCCGACCACCCGGCAGCCCTTGATGCGCGCGATCTGCCCCACGACCGCGCCGACCGCGCCGGAGGCGGCCGAGACCACCACCGTCTCGCCCGGCTGCGGCTGCCCGATGTCGAGCAGGCCCACGTACGCGGTGTGCCCCGGCATGCCGAGGACGCCGACCGCCGTCGAGATCGGCGCGGCGGCCGGGTCCAGCTTCCGGACGCCGGTGCCGTCGGACAGGCCGTAGTCCTGCCAGCCGTTCGAGCACAGGATGAAGTCGCCCGCCTGGTAGCCGCCGAGGTTCGATTCGACCACCCGGGCCACGGTCCCGCCGACCATCACGCCGCCGATGTCCACCGTCGGGGCGTATCCCACGCTCTGGTTCATGCGCCCGCGCATGTAGGGATCGAGCGACAGATAGATGGTGCGGCTGAGCAGCTGCCCGGGGCCGGGCCGCGGCACGGGCGCCTCCACCAGCTCGAAGTCGGTCGCCCTGGGAGGCCCTTCCGGCCGGGCGGCCAGCGTGATTCGGCGGTTCCGATCAGGCATTCCGACCCCAGTATAATTCGCGCCGCGCCAAGGGACCGGGACCGGCTCAACCTAACGTCTTCCGCTCGATCTTGGCCCAGGTGTCGCGCAGGCTGACGGTGCGGTTGAAGACGAGCCCGGCGTCGGACGAGTCGGGGTCGACGCAGAAGTAGCCCTGCCGCTCGAACTGGTAGCGCCGTCCCGCCGGGGCGCCGTCCAGGCTCGACTCGACGCGGCAGCCGGTCAGGACCTCGCGTGAGGCCGGGTTCAGGTAGTCCTTGTAGTCCTGCCCCGCGCCCGCGTCCTCGGGGTCCTCCCGCGTGAACAGATGGTCGTACAGCCGCACCTCCGCCGGCCGCGCGTGGGCCGCTGAGACCCAGTGGATGGTGCCGCGCACCTTGCGCCCGTCGGGAGCGTACCCGCCGCGCGTCTCCGGGTCGTAGGTGCAGCGCAGCTCGGTCACCTCGCCGCTCGCCGGGTCCTTGACCACACCGGTGCACTTGAGGAAGTAGGCGTAGCGCAGCCGCACCTCCCGCCCCGGCGCCAGCCGGAAGTACTTGCGGGGCGGATCCTCGCGGAAGTCGCCGTGCTCGATGTAGAGCACCCGCGAGAACGGGACCGGCCGGGTGCCCGCGGCCGGGTCCTCGGGGTTGTTGACCGCGTCGAGCTGCTCGACCTGACCCTCCGGGTAGTTCTCGATCACCACGCGCAGGGGCCGCAGCACGGCCATGACGCGCGGCGCCGTCCGGTTCAGCTCCTGCCGCACGGCGTCCTCCAGCTGGGCGATCTGCACCAGGCTGTTGGCCTTCGCGATACCGATGCGGTCGCAGAAGTCGCGGATGGCGCCCGGCGGGTAGCCGCGCCGCCGCATGCCCACCAGCGTCGGCATGCGCGGATCGTCCCAGCCGTCGACGTGCCCGCCCTCGACGAGCTCGAGCAGCTTGCGCTTGCTCAGGACGGTGTGCGTGACGTTCAGCCGCGCGAACTCGATCTGCCGCGGCGGCGACTCGAACGCCAGGCGCTCGAGGAACCAGTCGTACAGCGGGCGGTGATCCTCGAACTCCAGCGTGCAGAGCGAGTGGGTGATGTCCTCGTACGCGTCCGACAGCGGATGGGTGAAGTCATACATCGGGTAGATGCACCAGCGGTCGCCCTGGCGGTAGTGCGGCGCCCGGCGGATCCGGTAGAGGGCCGGATCGCGCATGTTCATGTTGGACGACGCCATGTCGATCTTCGCCCGCAGCGTGCGGCTGCCGTCGGGGAACTCGCCGGCCCGCATCCGCTCGAACAGGTCCAGGTTCTCGGCGACCGACCGCTCGCGGTAGGGGCTGTCGCGCCCGGGCTCGTCCCACCGGCCGCGGTAGCGGCTCACCTCCTCGCCCTGCAGGTCGCAGACGTAGGCGTGGCCGCCCTCGACGAGCTGGACCGCGCACTCGTAGAGCCGGTCGAAGTAGTCCGACGCGTAGAAGAAACGCTCCGCCCAATCGAAGCCCAGCCACCGCACGTCCTTCTCGATGGCCCGCACGTACTCCTGGTCCTCCGTCTCCGGATTCGTGTCGTCCATCCGCAGATTGCACAGCCCGCCCGTCTCCTGCGCGATGCCGAAGTTGAGGCAGATTGCCTTCGCGTGGCCGATGTGCAGGTACCCGTTCGGCTCCGGCGGGAAGCGCGTCTGCACGCGGCCGCCGTGCTTGCCGGCCCGCCGGTCGTCGTCGACGATCTGGCGTATGAAATCCAGACCCGCGGCCGGGCCGCTGCTGCTCGCGTCGTCGTCCTTCATGCACACTCCGTCTCGGCCCCGAGCCGGGCGAGCGCCCGGTCGATGCGGGCCAGACAGGCCTCGCGGCCGAGAATCTCCAGGCCTTCGAACAGGCCGAACCCCACCGCCTTGCCGGTCACCGCGACCCGCACGGCGTGGATGATCCGCCCGATGGCAATCTCCTCCGCCGCGATGAACCGCTGCATGACGTCGTGCAGCGTCGCGGCGTCGAACGGGTCGACGGTCTCGAGCACCGTTCTGAACCGGCCCAGGCGGTCGGCCGCGCCCGCCGCCCGGATGCGCTTGGTGAAGGCCTTCTCATCGTACGGGAACGCATCGTCCGGGCGGAAGAACTCCAGGTAGTTCAGGATGTCGCCGGCCACCTTCAGACGCTCCCCGGCCGCCCCCACAACAAGCGACACCCGGTCGAGATCGGCCGGCGACGGCGATTCGGGGAGCGCGCCGTTGCGCCGCAGGAACGGCACAGCCGCCGCCGCCCGCGCCGCCAGCGGCAGCCGCTGCATGTAGCGCTCCTCGAACGCCAGCAGCTTCGGCGGATCGAAGCTGGCCGCCGACTTGTTGACCCGCTCGAGCGTGAACCGCTCGATCATCTCCGCGGTCGTGAACATCTCGGTCCGATCGTCCAGCGACCAGCCCAGCAGCAGGAGGTAGTTGAGCAGGGCCTCCGGCCGGTAGCCCACCGCGCGGTAGAACGCCACGACCAGCGGGTTGAACGACGCACTCCCGACCGGCTTGCCCTGAGCCTCCATGATCCTGGCGCCGTGCTCGTGCAGCTTCCGGAAGTCGGGATGTTGCAGGTAGGTGTCCAGCTTGCGCTTGCTCAGCTTCTCGGCGCCGCCCGGCTCGGCCACGTAGGGCAGGTGCGCGTAGGCCGGCAGTTCGTAGCCGAGGCCGCGGGCGATGAAGATCTGCCGCGGCGTGTTCGAGAGGTGCTCCACCGCGCGGATCACGTGCGTGATCCGGAAGTGATGGTCGTCGACCGCGCTCGCCAGGTGGTAGAGACAGGTGCCGTCGGCGCGCTGCACGACGTGGTCCTGCTCGAGCGCCCACTCGAACTCCACCGGGCCCCGCACGAGGTCGTCGAACGCGCACACGCCGTCGCGCGGCATCTTCAGGCGCACGACGGCGGTCCGCCCTTCGGCCTCGAATGCCGCCGCCTGCGCGGGCGTCTCCGCCATCCAGCGCCGGCTGTAGATGAAGCGCACCTTGTCGCGCTGCGAGGCTTCGCGCTCGGCCTGAATCTCGCCCGCGGTCGCGTAGTCGCGGTAGGCGTGCCCGCCCGCGAGCAGCCGCTCGACCGCTTCCCGGTGCCGCGCGTGGCACGCCGACTGGAAGTACGGCGCGTGCGGCCCCTCCACCTCCGGCCCCTCGTCCCAGTCGAGCCCGAGCCAGCGAAAGCCGTCGAGGATTGGCTGCAGGGCCTCCTCGAGGTTGCGCTGCCGGTCGGTGTCGTCGATGCGCAGGATGAACTGGCCGCCGTGCCGCCGCGCGAACAGCCAGTTGAACAGGGCGGTCCGCACGCCGCCGATGTGCAGGTAGCCGGTCGGGCTGGGCGCGAACCGCGTGCGAACGCTCACGCCCGCCCCTGTTGTATCATCACGCGTCATGAAGCTTAACAGCCTGTGCCAGAGCGCCCCTGTTCTCGTGTCGTTGTTCGCAGCGTTGACCGTGGCGGCGGCGGCCCTGGCGGCGGCGCAGTCGGGCGCCGCGCCGCGCATCGAGGGCGCGGTCATCGACGTCCCCGAGCACGGGCGGATGAGCTACACCATCTCGGTGCCCCGCGACCTGCGCGAAGGCGAGCCGCGACCGCTGATCCTGGCGCTGCACCCCGGCGGCGGCAGCGTGGGCGGGCCCTTCCTGTACCAGATCGTCGAGCCGGCGCTCAGGGACTGGGGCGCCATCATCGTGGCGCCCGACTCGCCGAACCGCCGCTGGTCCGTGCCGTCGGCCGAGGAGTCGGTCCTCTTCCTCCTGGACGACGTCCTCGCGCGCTACGCCATCGACCGCGAGCGGATCCTGGTCACCGGGTTCAGCATGGGCGGCGCCGGCACCTGGTTCATGGCAACGCACCACGGGGAGCGCTTCTCCGGCGCCATCCCGATCGCCAGCGCGCCCCGCGACAATCCGCTGGACCAGATCGGATCGATGCCGGTGCACGTGATCCACAGCCGCGACGACCAGCTCGTGCCCATCGAGCCCGCGCGCGAGGCCGCCCGCACGCTCGCGGAGCTCGGCCACCCGGCCGAGTTCACGGAGCTGACGGGGGTGGGCCACTACACGATGGGCGGCTACGTCAACGCGCTCCGGCAGGCCGGCGCCTGGATGCAGGCGCAGTGGAACGAGCGCTGACGCCGGCCACCCCCGTTCCGGCTACTCCCGCGGACCGTACGTCCGGCTGAACCCGTTGCGGCTGTTCGTCACCGTGAACGAGCCGTCGCGGCGGGCCGCCACGTGGATCGAGTGGGACGGTCCCATGTGGATCGTCCGCCCGTTCGGGGCTGGCGTGCCCTCCTCCAGGTTGGCGATGAACTGCTCGGGCGAGTTGTGCGCGTCGCCGCCCGGAATCGAGTAGTGGTTCTGCCAGAGGTGCTCGAGGCTGTCGGCGGCGGCGAGGATCTCGAAGGTCTGCACCGCGCCCCCCTTGCGCGGGCCGTTGTTCATGGCGGCGGCCCGCGGCTCGATGGCGTGGACGAGCGCCTCGGAGCCGGACGTCTCCGAGCCGTGGTGCGATACCAGGTACAGGTCGACCCTGCCGATCTTGTTGTCCGGGCACATCAGCGGGTGCTCCTGGTTCCAGTTCAGGTCGCCCATGATCACGCTGCGGAACTGCCCGAAGCCCACGAACGTGGCGATGGACTGGTCGTCCTCGGCGTTGCCGTAGCGGCTGGTAATCTCCTCGCCCTGGAACATGAAGCCGTCGCAGTACGGGTTGGGGCCGCCGGCGCCGTCGAGCGGCGCGTCGAGCACCTCCCCGCCGGATGCCAAGATCACGACGTCCAGGCCGGCCATCGGCAGCGTGTCGCCCGGGACCACCGCGCGGTGCACGCCCTGGCTGCGCAGCTCCGTATAGACGCCGAACGCCGCCAGCTGGCGCTCCCCGGTGTCGACCGTCTCGCCGTGGTCGATGAAGTGCCGGATCGGCAAGCGCTCGGCCAGCTGCATGGCGCCGCCCATATGGTCGGTGTGGAAGTGGGTGACGAGCAGGTAGTCGATCTGCGTCACCCCGGCATCTCGCGCCACGGCGGCGATGCGGTCGGCGTCGCGGTACTCGAGGCCGGGCCACCCGGCGTCGACGAGCAGCGACTCGCCCGCGGGGCCGACGAAGAGCGTCGCCTCGCCGCCCTCGACGTCGATGAGGTAGATGTCCAGCGTCTCGTCCGGCTCGCTCTGCGCGGACGGGAACGCCAGGCTCAGCACGAGACACAACGGCAACAGGGTGATGATGCGCATGGCATGCTCCTCGAATCGGACCTCACGGCGCCGGCTCGATGCGCAGCAGCGCACCGTCGTCCTCGTCGGTCAACAGGTAGAGCAGTCCGTCGGGCCCCTGGCGCACCTCCCGGATGCGCTGGCGCAGCTCCAGCAGGATGGCCTCGCGCCGCAGCTCCTCGTACTGCTCGTTGAACACGATGCGCTGCAGGTGCCCCGTGCCCGGTATGCCGCCCTTCCGCAGGGACCCCACGAACACGTTGCCGCGCCACGCGGGGAACCGGTCGCCCGTGTAGACCGCCATGCCGGCGGCCGCGACGGCGGGCAGCCAGACCACCAGCGGCGACTCGATGCCGTCGCGCGTCGGATGCTCGGAGACGCGCGCGCCCGGGTACAGGCGCCCGAAGCTGACGAGCGGCCAGCCGTAGTTGCGGCCCGGCAGGATGACGTTGATCTCGTCGCCGCCGTTGGGACCGTTCTCGTGGTTCCACAGGTCGCCGGTCTCGGGGTGGAGGATGAGGCCGAGCGTGTTGCGATGCCCGAGCGTGTAGACCTCCGGCCGGTGGCCGGGCTCGCCCGCGAACGGGTTGTCGGGCGGGGCGGAGCCGTCGTCGTTGAGCCGGAGGATCTTGCCCCGCAGGCTGGCGAGGTCCTGGGCGAGGTTGCCCACGCGCCCGCCGGTGGACATGTAGAGCTTGCCGTCGCTGCCGAAGACGACGCGCCCGTTCAGGCCCTGGTTGCCCTCGTAGGGGTCGGTGACCACGAGGTCCTCGACGCCGACGAGCGCGCCGCCCTCGAGCCGGCCGCGGGCGAGCGACGGGGCGCCCCAGCCGTTGATGGCCGGCTTGGTGTAGGTGAGATAGACGAGGCGGTTGTCGGCGAAGCGGGGATGGAGCGCCACGTCCAGCAGGCCGCCGTTGCCCTCGTTCCGGACCTCGGGCACCCCGGCGACGGGCTGCGGATCGAGCACGTCGCCGCGCAGGATGCGGAGCCGGCCGGGACGCTCGGTGACCAGCATGCCGCCGTCCGGCAGGAACGCCATGGCCCAGGGATGCAAAAGCCCCCGGGTCACGACGCTGACGCGGATCTCGTGCTGCTCGGCGGTATCGAACACCCAAGGGCCGTCGCCGAGAGGCGGCACCGGCACGCCGATGCGCGGCGGCTCCTGCGCCTGGCCGGGCGCGAGCAGGCAGGGCAGCACGAGCGCCGTCAGAAGAACGCAGCGTCCGAGCTTCATGCGCACCTCGCTTCAATCAGACGGGGCATCAATCAGACGGGGCTACGCCCCGGACCCCCGGCGTCCGCTTGCGGGG
>JAAXGX010000078.1 GCA_012271165.1 Vicinamibacteraceae bacterium
TTCGGGTTCGAGGCGCGCGAGCACACCGCCCAGGTCGATCCCGACAACCGAGAGATCCGCGAGAAGCGCTTCCGCTTCGGAGAGCGAGAGCGCGGGGAGCTCACGAGGGACGAGAAGCGACTCCGCGAGGCCGGAGAGGCCAATCGGTTCCTGCCGGTCCTGTTTTGCTCCCCGACGATGGAGCTCGGCGTCGACATTTCGGCCCTCAACGCGGTCCACATGCGCAACGTGCCGCCCACGCCCGCGAACTACGCTCAGCGCGGCGGACGCGCGGGCCGCAACGGGCAGGCCGCCCTGGTCGTCGCGTACGCGTCGTCGCAGAGCCCGCACGACCAGTACTTCTTCCGCGACCCCAAGGCGATGGTCCACGGCGAGGTGCGGGCGCCTGTCCTCGAGCTGACGAACCGGGACCTGATCGACAGCCACCTCCAGGCGGTCTGGCTCTCGTGCGTCGACCAGCCGCTCAACCGGTGCATCGCGGAGCTGCTTCTGCTCAACGAAGCCGGCCGTCCGCTCCTCCCTGATATCGAGGCTGCGCTGGCGCACAAGCGCGTCGCCGAGAACGCGGGCGACCGCATTCGGCGCATCCTCGACCTGGTCGCCGACGATCTCACGCCCGAGCTTGCACCCTGGTACACGGGCCGGGACGCCTATTCGGATTCCATCGTGGCGTCGGCGGCACAGCGCTTCGACGACGCTTTCAATCGCTGGCGAGACCTCTTTGCCGCCGCCGAGGAGCAGCGGGACGCGGCGCGGAGGACCATGGACGACTACTCGACGCCCTACCGGGAGAAGCGGGCGGCACAGACGCGGCACGCGCAGGCGGTGGACCAGCTCAACCTGCTCCAGCGCGGCACGAGCGCGCTCTCGAGCGACTTCTACACGTACCGCTACCTCGGCACCGAGGGCTTCCTGCCCGGGTACAACTTCCCCCGGTTGCCCCTCTTCGCGTACGTCCCCGCGAGTCGGGACGGCCGGGGACGGCAGACCTACCTCCAGCGTCCGCGCTTCCTCGCCCTTTCCGAGTTCGGCCCTCGCAGCCTCGTCTATCACGAGGGGCGCGCCTACCGGGTCGTGCGGGCGCTTCTCTCGCTCGGGCACCGGGAGTCGGCAACGCCCGACTCGCAACTGCCCACGAAGGCCGTGCGAATCTGCACGAGCTGCGGGGGAGGACACTTCGGCGACGACCTGTCGATGTGCCACGCCTGCGGAACGTCGCTCGGGGACGCCGACGTCGTGGGCAATACCTATCGGATCGAGAACGTGGCGACGCAGCCGGCCGAGCAGATCACCGCGAACGACGAGGAACGCCAGCGCCAGGGCTTCGACCTGCAGACGACGTTCGAATGGGCGATCCGCGACCAGGAGATCGACGTCCGGCACGCGTCGGCCTCGGACGAGGAGGGCGAGATCGTTCATATGGCGTACGGCGCCGGGGCGACGATCACGCGCCTCAACAAGGGGTTGCGCCGGAGAGCCGACAAGAAGATCCTCGGCTTTCTCATCGATCCGGTGTCGGGTTACTGGGCCAGGAACGAGGACGAAGACGCGAACGAGGGCCCCAAGGACCCCACCTCCTCGCCTCGGCAGTGGATCGTCCCCAGTGTTCAGGACCGCAAGAACGCACTCCTCTTCCAGCCCGTCGGCGATGTTCCTTCGGAGGTCGCGCTGGCTACGGTGCAGCATGCGATATTGCGGGGCATCGAGGCGGTGTTCCAACTCGAACAAGGCGAGATCCTCGCGGAGCCAATGCCCACGCGTGACGTCCGCAAGGGATTCCTGCTCTACGAGGCCACCGAGGGCGGCGCCGGCGTGCTCACGCGCCTCGTGAGCCAGGAGACGAGCCTCGCCAGCGTCGCGAGAACCGCGCTGGAGATCATGCATCTCGCCGTCGACGGTGATCTGCCCGACTCGATAACGGATCTCGCGGACCAGACGGGGAGGGCCTGCGTTGCGGCGTGCTATAGCTGCCTGATGTCGTACTACAACCAGCCCGAGCACGAGAGTCTCGATCGTCGAGACGAGGACGCGCGCACGATGCTCCTGAGGCTGGCTCGCGCGCGCACGGTACCGCACCGGACGGTCAGCTACGTGGCCAAGTCAGAAGGTACCGGGGTGACCGTCACGACGACGCTGACGGTCGCCCCCACAGGTCGGTGGCGCGCCGAAGCGTCGCGGCGTGGGATTCCGGAACCGGATCCGGAACCGCTGCTGGCCGGCGACCGTTCCGTGCGCTTCGTCTGGCGCCGACACTACGTTGCGGCTGTCATCGACGAGGCTGAACACAGCCGGGCCTCGAGCCCCGCGTCGTCGAGGTCGGCCGGCAGCGGCCAGCCCAGCCCGTGCCGCGCCGCGTGAACATCGATTACCACGTCGAGCTCGAGCGGCACGTCTACAGCGTGCCGTATCAGCTGAGCGCAGGCTTCCGGGAAGCGCTCGAGATCCTGGGGCAGGGGTTTCTCGCTCATCCCGCGAACACCCGGCTTCGGACCGCACTGCACGCCGGGGACCTCACGAAGGGCGGGTTCTTCGAGCAGCTTCTGCGGCTGGTCTACCGGCTCGTCTTCCTTCTCACGGTCGAAGAGCGGGACCTGCTGCACCCGGAGAACGCCTCCGAGTCGGCCCGCCGCCTCTATGCCGATGGGTACGGCTTTCGCCGTCTGCGCGATCGGGCCGTCCGTCGGGGCGCCCACGACCGGCAGGGCGACCTGTGGGAGGCCGTCGCGATCGTCTTCCGCGGCCTCGCTGGCGGCGAACCCCGTCTCGGGCTGCCCGCCCTCGCCGGCCTGTTCGCTTCGGGAGAATGCCCGGACCTCGACGCGGCGAAGCTGGAGAACCGCGCGCTCCTCGGCGCGCTCTTCCGTCTCGCGTGGCTTCGCGAGCCATCCGGGCTCGTTCGCGTGAACTGGCGCGACATGGGTGCGGACGAGCTCGGCTACGTCTACGAGGGCCTTCTCGAGCTGGTCCCGCAGATCACCGGGGACGGCCGGTCGTTCTCCTTCGCGCGTGCCGGCGAGAGCCGGGGCCACGCGCGGAAGACGACCGGAAGTTACTACACGCCGGACGAGCTCGTGCAGGTGCTGCTCGACAGCGCCCTCGATCCCGTGGTCGAGCGCACGGTCGACGCGCATCCCGAGCGCCCCGTCGATGCCCTTCTGGAGCTGGCGATCGTCGACCCCGCCTGCGGGTCGGGGCACTTCCTGCTGGCGGCGGCGACCGGCCCCTCAAGGCGGACGACGCAGATCCGGACCTACCCTGGCCTACCGAACTCGACTACGAAGAGTTGGTCGGCTTCACGAGCCGGGGCGAGATGTACGTCCGCGGCGACGTGCACATGGACCGGGCGACCCGCAGAGCCCTCCAGCTGGCCATCGACGACGACCGCCAGGATGACGGAAGACCGCGGCGGGCCATCCTCAATCTCAATCACCCGACTCTCGTGGCGGCTCGCCGTGCCGCGATGGACAGCGAACAGACGCAGTCGCGGCAGGACTTCGAGCAGGGGACGGCGTCGAGTGAGGAGCGGACCGCGCGCGCCAGCAGTCTCCTCCGCCGCAGTCAGCTTCCAGCGTTCGTGAGCATCCGCGTCTCATTGCTCCGGGGAACGCTGGGCCGAGGTCGGTGATGCTGACCGCCATCACCGTCACCCGTCTGGAGAAGGCCGCGACCGACAACGGCTTCGACCTCGAGCGCGAGCGCACGGTCGACTGGCTCTCGTTCGGCAGCAGCCAGACCTCGATGCACATCTGGCTCGCGGCCGTCGGAGAATCCCGGTTCCTCGCGGCGGCTTCGCGGGCGGACGTCATCGACGGGCTGGCCGGCCTCGGGACGGCGTGTGCCGACCCGCTCCCGAGCGTGGCCGCCGGCGCCCTCGCCGTCAGCGACGTCGCCGCGCTGCATCGCCTGTTGCGCCGCGCGTTCCAGCTCTCGCGGACCCTGCCGGACGCGCTGCTTCGCACCTTCGAGGACGAGACCGCGCATCGGCCGCGGGCAACGGAAGCCGAGCGCCTGGTCGTCCAGCGAATCGGTCAGGACGTCTTCCGCCAAGGTCTCTTGGAGTACTGGGACGGTCGTTGCGCGATGACCGGCCTCGACGTGCCCGAGCTGTTGCGCGCGAGCCACATCAAGCCCTGGGCCGACTGCGCCACGGATGCGGAGCGCCTCGACGTCTTCAACGGGCTGCTGCTCGCGCCTCACCTCGATGCCGCGTTCGACGCCGGCTTCATCACGATCGCGGACGACGGAACAATGCTCGTCTCAAACACTCTCGGTCCGAGCGCCCGGTCGGCTCTTGGGCTGCAGCGGGCACTGAAGGTCGACGGACTCCACGGCGCCCACAAGGCCTACCTGCTATGGCACCGGGCGCAGGTGTTCTGCAGTGGTGCAGAGACGGCAGGCTGAAGTGCATCGCCGCCTGCTGCCGCCGTCGGTGCGGGTGGAATGCGCCGCTCGATGCTCTGCCAACGTCGAGACGACCTGGCGCGTGTTCGCGGGAACCGATGGCGACGTCTATACTGACCCTTCTACGGCCTCCATGAGCGGCTCGACCAGCTCCATGTGGTTGGAGACGAGTTCCTCACATCGCTCGATGTTAGTTAGGGATTTGCCGACGCCTAACAAATATGACCGCATCGCGCCACTACCCACCGGTCGCGCCCCGACCGTCCCCCAACGCTTCCACGATCAGTGACGCCACGAACGGATAGTGTCTAGACCTTACCCCTCCCCGCACCCCGAGAGGAACATCCTCAGCTGTAGACGGCAAGCGAGCCGCCGCGCCGCCCGGTCCAGCGATCGGAATCCTCGGAACGCCCGGGCGAATACGCCCAACAAGCTCGTACTCCGTCTTTATGCCACTCATGCCTCCGACGAAAATCGCACCCGCCGGCGCTACAAATCCAAGCATCTGCTTTCGCATTACCTCGAGACTTTCCTCCAGGGATGCCCGACGCGGTGTCCAGTGAATCGTACCAACTTCTGATCCCGCCAGCGTCCAAGTCTCTCTCGTGATCTGACCTTGAAACCACCGCGATTGGAACACGTCGACGGCCTTCCGTACTCGAAGCTCCGCCCCAATCATCAGCACGAGTGGAGTGATAGTCGGATGACCCCCAAATAGCAGCTTGCCCCCGCCTACCAGTACGGCGCGCACAATCGCCGTCACCGCATCAGCTATTCCGGGAGCATCAAACGGCCGCACTTCCTCGCCTCGTTTCCCGGATGGGAAACTCGCTGAGAGAAAGACGTGACGTCCCCCCAGGTCCTTCATGCGGCCGTTTCCTCCCCAAGAGCACATTCTCGTAGCCGTCTCATCCTCAGGTTGGCAGAGTCGCAGATCCAAATGAGAAGACTTCGCTGTTCATCTGCCAAGTGTTCTACCTCGTGCACAACCGCTCCGAACAAATCCCCGCGGTTTACCCTATTTGCCATACGCCGCCGGACCACATGGACTGCGTACAGATCCTCCGGTCGAGGTCGACGGGGAGTCACGAGAAATACTCCCGGAATCCGTCCATGCCCAGTCGCCAAGATTGTCCAGTCCTCAACGGGCACGCAATTGCACCCGTCCCTCTCCAATTGATCTCTCAGGCTACCGACCATCTGCTCTCGTCTGCGCCGCAAAGCCCGCGCGTGGGCCAACTCTATTCGTTGAAGAACAGAACGCAGCGTCTCACTGGTTAGCTGGCCACCCGTCGTACAATCGCCGTCCTCTAGCCGCACGCGAAACGCCTCATCTATCGCGGGTACCAGTTGCGCCTTGGTCACCCTCGGTAACGTTATCGCCAATATGTCGATTCGGTGGCTCAACGCGTATGTGATCTCGTGTTGCACCCAAGGTGAATCCCGAAGGTCCGGGCTCTCCAGCAACACGACGAACGCCTTGTCGGCAAGGTCTTCGTCGAGCTTCCTCTGGAAATCCTCGCCAGGGAGAAGCGCGAACCGATCCAGAAACACATCAAACCGATTCCGCACGAGTTCGGTGTGCAGTTGCGTCGCCATGTGTGCTGAGTCACTTCGCCGGTAGGACAAGAACACTCTTCGCTGCTGCTCGACCAAGCCAAGCATGGTCAGCAGTGCCACCGTTGCTACGGCGCTTTCAGCATCCCAATCTGTGGCGTTGATGTGTTCGATCACCGTGGGCAGCTTCTCACGAATAGTGCCTGGGTCTCCACTACGAACGATTGGGACCACTGGAAATGGACGAGCGACGGCGTCGCCTATCAGCCTGTGGTGAAAGTCG
>JAAXGX010000071.1 GCA_012271165.1 Vicinamibacteraceae bacterium
CGGACGGCCGTTCGCGGAGTCGCGCGCGGCGTCGATCTCGAACGTGGCGAAGCCGAGGTTGACGATGAGGGCGGCGTTCATGGCGTAGGCCGCGTCGCGGTGCCAGGCGATGCCGACATCCCCTCGGATCGCGAGTCCGACCTGGGGCCGGGTGGCCGGATGGAGGCGCTGCCAGACGCGGGTCAGCCAGGGCCAGAGTCGCTCGGAGGCGAGGCCGGGGCGCCAGGGCTGGGTGGGGCCGAGGGGCGCCTCGATCTCGAGCCAGGCGCGCTGACGGCCCTTGGCGTAGTTCGAGACGTCGGGCGCGAGGTGCGGTGCGACGTGGCGGTCGAGGTGGGCGACGACGTCGCGCACGGTGGCTTCGCCGAGCCGGAAGGGCGGGTGGATGCAGGTCATGGGATCTCCTCTTGAGTCCGTTGCGGATGCCGCGACGCTCCGGTCCGCGGGGGAAGCCGCGGGTCAAGGCCGCCGCAGGCGCCCGCGAGGGCCTGGCCTTGACGCGCGGCGCCCGCGGACCAGGCTGGCGGCGGCCCGCACCGGACCGGGGCTTGTTGAGCGCGCGCAACAAGCCGTTTCGCGGGGTTTCGCGGGTCTGCGCCGCCGTCGAAACGACGCGGAAAAACGGCGTTCTGACGGCAGTTTTTCCCGTCAAGACAGCCTGCTACATTCGGCGCGGTCCAATGAGTCGAACCCCGTTTTCCGGGGGCCTGAAGATGCCAGCATCCAGGTGGTTCGGCGCGGGCGCGGGCGCGCTCGCCGCCGTAGGGATCATGGGCGCCGCGACCATCGTCACGAGCGCCGAGATCGACGCAACGCGCGTCCGCGGCACCGCGGTCGACGAGACCGCCGTGCGCGTCTGGAACCTCGACGCGACCGACCGGGAACGCTACGAGACGCTGATGGCCGGCCGCAGGGGCCGCTGGTCCCCGGACGCCGATCCCCTCCTCGTCCTCGGCGCCCACGCCCGCACGCCCGCCGAGCGCCGCCGGTTCGCGGAGGCGTACGTCGCGGCGGAGAAGGAGCGCGTCGAGGGCGAGCTCGCGTTCGAGCGCGCCGTCGGCGAAGCCTGGGCGCGGCTCTACGGCGAGGAGGCGCTATTCGCGTCCGCCCGCGCGCCCGCTGCGGACGACGGCGCCGCGCTCCGTTTCGCCGTGGCGCTCGACGCGGACTGCGTCCCGTGCCGGTCGCTCGCCGAGCGGTACTGGCACGGCGGGACACCGGTGGACTTCCACGTGCTCGGCACGGGCGGCCGTGACGAGGCGCTCGTGGACTGGGTGCGCGGCCTCGGCGTGGACGTGTCGCGACCGGGGATCACGGTGAACCACGGCGACCGCTTCGAGGGCGAGGCGGTGCCGCTGGTGCTCGCGCAGGCGCTCGACGGCACCTGGCGCGAGCTGGGGCGCTAGGCGCGTGCTGGGCGACCACCCGGTCGAGGCGCTGCTGCGGCCGCCCGTGGAGCTGACGGTGTGCGCGGTGAGCTGGCTGTGCGGCGCGTTGCTCGTGCTGGCGCCGGCCACGTTCATGGTCACTCCCGGCGTCGCCCACGTCACCGCGGGGCTCTTCGCTCTCTACGGGCTCTGGTGGGGCCGGCGGGGGTGGCGCGTCGTGCGCTACCAGCGGAACCTCCGTCGGCGGCGCTCGTGGACGCTCGGGCACGGCGACGTGCCGGTCTCCGAGCGGGGCCTCTTCCTCGGCCGCGGCTTCGAGTGGAGCGCGCGGCATACGCAGCGCTACGCGGACACGCAGAAGGCGCGTTTCCGCCGCTTCGTCGAGCCGGCCGCGCCGGTGCGTCGGGTGCGCGCTCGGGAGGACGTCTGGACCGACTGGCCGATCGCTCGGCTGCTGCGCTGGAATTCGACGTTCAACCCGTTCCGGCCCGAGCCCGACGTCGGGGGCGATGCGGCGCTGCACGGGGTCGAGCTCGCCGAGCGCGACGTGTCGATCCCGATGGCCGACCGGAACGGCCACACCCTGGTGCTCGGCACCACGCGCGTCGGCAAGACGCGGGCGCTCGAGATCGCGGTCGCCCAGGACATCCGTCGCGGCGACGTGGTGGTGGTGTTCGACCCGAAGGGCGACGCGGACCTGCTGCGCGCGGTGGCGGACGTGTGCCGCGATTGCGGCCGCGACGACGACTTCATGCTCTTCCACCTCGGCTACCCGGAGGTGAGCTCCCGGTACAACGGCGTCGGCGACTTCCGGCGCGTCACCGAGGTCGCCTCGCGGGTGGCCGGGCAGGTTTCCGGCGAGGGCCAGAGCGCGGTGTTCCGGGAGTTCGTCTGGCGCTTCGTGAACATCGTCGCCCGCGCGCTCACCGCGCTCGGCGAGCGTCCCGACTACGGCACGATCCACGGCCACGTGGTGAACATCGACGGACTGGTGGTGCGCTACGCCGACGCGTTCTTCGCGGCCCGCCCGGACGTCGTCAGGAAGGTGGACGCCGAGGAGGCGGCGCTGAACGCCTCGCGGACCAAGCTCGAGCGCCATCTGGAGGGCCGTCCGAAGCGGCTGGTGGCCTGGGAGCGCGTGCTCGGCCGCGCCGAGATGGCGGGCCGCACCGACGACGTGCTCACGGGCCTGCGCTCGGCGCTGCGCTACGAGCGCAGCTACTTCGACAAGCTGGTCGCCTCGTTGCTGCCGCTGCTTGAGAAACTGACCTCCGGCAAGAGCGCGGAGCTGCTCGCGCCCGACTACCTCGACCTCGACGACGAGCGCCCGGTGTGGGACTGGCAGAAGGTGGTCAACCAGAAGCTGGTGGTCTACGTCGGCCTCGACGCGCTGTCGGACGCGGCGGTCGCGGTCGCGGTCGGCAACTCCATGTTCGCCGACCTCGTCGGCTACGCCGGCGAGCGCTACAAGCACGGCGACGGTCACGGCCACCCGGACGGCGGCGCCGGCCGGGAGCAGGCGCGCATCGCGGTGCACATGGACGAGTTCTCCGAGCTCATGGGCGACGAGTTCGTGCCCATGGTCAACAAGGGCGGCGCGGCCGGGCTGATGGTGACCGCCTACAGCCAGACGCTCGCCGACATCGAGGCGAAGACGGGCAGCGCCGCGGTCGCCCAGCAGGTCGTCGGCAACTTCAACAACCTCGTCATGTTCCGGGTCAAGGGCCTCGAGACGGCGCGGATCATGTCCGAGCAGCTGCCCGAGGTGACGGTCACCGAGATCACGCAGATCGCGGGCTACACGGACTCGAGCGACCCGGACTCGGAGAAGACCTTCACCTCGCGCCAGGAGGACCGGGTGAGCACCGCCCGGGTCCCGATGCTCGACGCCCACGCGCTCAC
>JAAXGX010000048.1 GCA_012271165.1 Vicinamibacteraceae bacterium
GAGGTCAAGATGACCTTCCTGGAGCACAACGCCCAGCACCCCCGCACGGTGATGATCGGGTAGCGGCTGGAGAGTGGGAGCCCGCGCCCGCGGGCTCCCCGGTTCCCGGCTCGCCGAGAGATGAGGCCGCCTTCAGAATGTCTTTGGTCGCTCCGACGTCAGGCAGCTCTGGTCGCAGTACCGTAGAGTGGTAGCTCGCCGCAACTGATGATCGCAGAGGGCGGTCCCGCCGTGCCGTTGAGCGCCAAGTATCCGAGCACACCGTACTGGCCGTGGTCGCCAGCGATCGGTCGTGGCGATGACGTGTACCACGATCCGGATCGATTCGTGGGGGATGCGGTCGTTGTAACCGAGAAGCTGGATGGTGGCAATACGCTGCTGCACGGCGGCAAGGTCTACGGGCGTAGTGTGGCAGTTCCCTCCGACGCCAAATGGATGGCGATGGTCAAGAAGCACCACGCCTGGAAAGTGACGGAACCGGAAGTTTATCTCTACGGTGAGGACATCTATGGCGTTCATAGCATCGCCTACGATGCAGTGCCGGAGCGAGAGACCTTCCATGCGTTCGCGCTGCGGGACGCCGCGGGCACGTTCGCCGCCTTTTCCGAGGTGGAAGCGTATGCCGAGAGCCGGCAGATTCCAGTCGTTCCGGTCCTGTTCAAGGGTTGCTTTGGATCAGTCGCGGAGATACGCGCGTTTGTGGAGGAAGCACACCGCGAACCTTCGGCGCTCGGTGGCCAGCGCGAAGGCGTCGTGCTGCGATTGGCGCGCGGGTTCCCGGCGGCGGAATTCCAGGACAGTGTCTGCAAGAGCGTTCGCCAGGGGCATGTGCAGACCGACGAACACTGGACCAGGAGTTGGACACCGTGCCGAATTGCTCACGGACCGAGTGGCGTGTAGTGGCGGGTAGTGGTGAGTGCAGCCGTGCGTGCACGGCACACGTTCCGGGTCGACAATGAGAGCGAGGAGAAGGATCATGCGCGATCGATATTTCGTCGGGCTTTCTGCCGTACTCGCGATCTCGATGCTCGCGCCGCTGGCGGCGTCAGGTCAGCCCGCCCCGGCCGGGGCGGCAGTCGGGGAGTCCTACCAGACCCCGTGGGGCGACCCCGACCTGCAGGGGACGTGGACGAACACGACCACGACGCCGCTGCAGCGTCCCGCCGACCTGGCGGACAGGGAGTTTCTGACGACCGAGGAGCACGCCGTCCGGGACCAGCAGGTCGCCCTCAGCGTCGACCTCGACAACCGCTACCCCGCAGGCGACGGGACGCCGGTATCGGTCGGGGCCTACAACAACTACTGGATGGAGCGGGGGACGCTCGGCACCCGAACGTCACTGATCGTCGATCCGCCGGACGGGCGCCTGCCGCCCATGACGCCGGAAGAAGAGGCGCTGCAGAGCCGGGGCAAGGTCTCCACGTTCTCCAGCATCCGCTTCGACTCGGTGGAAGACTTCAACGCGCTGGATCGGTGCATCTCCCGGGGCATGCCCGGCGCGATGATGCCCGGCTTCTACAACCACAACTACCAGATTCTGCAGACCCCGGACCACGTCGTCATCTTCGTCGAGATGGTTCATGACGCGCGCATCATCCCGCTGGACGGGCGCGCCCACCCGCCCGCGGCGGTGCGGCAATGGATGGGCGACTCGCGAGCGCGCTGGGAGGGCGAGACGCTGGTCGTCGAGTCGACGAACTTCAACAACAAGGTGAACGGACGGCAGGAGCTCGGGCACACGCAGGGCGGCGGCACCGTCTTCGGCGGCGACGAGAACCTGCGGCTGATCGAGCGCTTCACCCGCGTGAGCGCCGACACGATCGACTACGAGTTCACGGTGGTCGATCCGTCGGTGTGGGTGGCGCCGTGGACCGTCTCGCTGCCGATGACCGCCATCGACGGCCCGCTCTTCGAGTACGCCTGCCACGAGGGCAACTACGCGATGACGAACATTCTCGCCGGCGCCCGCGCCGAGGAGCAGACAAGCCGCTAGCCCTGGCCGGGGGAGGCCGTCATCACCATCTTCGGCGTGACGATGGCCGTTCCGTTCACGCCGTTGGCGGCGGTGCGCTTGAGCCAGAGCGCGTAGTGCACTCGGCGGCCCTGCACGAACGGTGCGCGTTGCGCCCTGCGAGCGAGCCCGGCCAGCACGGCTGCCGGGTCGGTCCGGTCCGACCATTTTGCTTCGCCGAGCAGCAGGTGGCGCCGGTCGGCGGATTCCGCCACTACGTCGATCTCGAGCAGGCCGCCGTCGGTGCCCCTGCCCCACCAGCGCGATGCAGGGTTCCAGCGGAGGCCGTCGATCTCCACGTGCGGCGTCGAACGCCGCGCCAACCACTCCCACACCTCCCCCACGTGACCGGGGAGCCGGGCGAGCACCTCGCCAAGTACGCCATCGATCAGATCGAGCTCGAGACGGGAGCGGTTCGGCACGACGAACCGATACCAGAACAGCAGGAAGGGGTCGTCCAGACGATACAGGCTGCGCCTCGTCGAGCGCGTGCTTTCGCCGAACGGAACCTCCCGCCGTACGTAGCCCAGATCGATCAACCGGCTCAGGGGGCGGCTCAGGTTCGTGGCCGACTGTCCGACCCGACTCGCAAGCTCGCTGAGCCGATGACATCCGGCGCCGATCAGCCCGAGCAGCGAATGCGCCTGGACGGCACTGCGCATGTCGTCCAGCAGGAGGCGCGACGGTTCACCGTGCAGGACGCCGTTGCGGTCCAGGACGAGCGCGGCCAAGGCCTCCGCCGTCGAGCGGTAATCCGCGGCGAGCTCCCAATTGCGCGGCAGTCCGCCCCAGACCGCGTACGCGACCACGCTGTCCTCCGCGTCGAGCTGCAGCGCGCCGGGGAGCGCTGCGGGCGGCATCGGCGCAACCTCGACGATCTCCGCGGCGCGGCCGTACAGCGGCGCGGTCTCGTCCAGGACCAGGCCCTGCATCATGCGCTGGGACGATCCGCACGTCACGAGCCGCAGAGGTCGTTCGCCGGGTCGGTCGATGATGCCCTGGATGATGCTCGGCAGCGCGGGGGAGACCTGCACGAGATAGGGCAGCTCATCGAGCACCAGCCAGGCGTCCCCGGGCGCGCGCGTGCGCCACGTGTCCAGGAGCGCTGCCCAGTCGCCGTACGAGGCGGCAGCGAACGTCGGCACGACGCGCTCCGCCTCGAGCGAGAGGGCTCGGCGCTGAATGCTCGCGTCGCTGAGGTCGGCCAGGTAATACGCGTGCCGGTGCTCGCGCAACGCCTCCTGCAGCAGCCGTGACTTGCCGCACCGCCGGCGACCATAGACGACGATCAGGGAACCGTCCGGCCGGGACAGGGCTCGACGCAGGCGCGTCAGCTCACGAGCGCGGTCGAGAAACGGAAGGCGCACACAACATATTATGCGTGACAAGCATTATGCTTGCAACGCACCCTGCTGCGCTCGCCTGTCGAGCCGGGTTTCCAGGCGTCTGCGCCGTAGAACCGCGAGACTCCGTAAGGCGCGCACAGCGCGCCTCGGC
>JAAXGX010000079.1 GCA_012271165.1 Vicinamibacteraceae bacterium
ATCACCACGACCACCTTGCGCTCCTCCGCCGTGCCGGCCAGCTTCGGATTGATCCAGCGGACGGCTTCCGGGTCCGGATCGACTACCGTGTCGATGAGCGTGCGCTCCTGCACGAAGTCCTGATCCCAGTCGTCGCATGGCAGGTACTGGTAGTACCAGTCGATGGCGCCGGTGTCGGCGTTCAGCGCGATGGTCGAGTTGGTGTACAGCTCGCACGGCGAGCTGTCGCCGACGTCCCACGTCCCGCGCCGCACCAGCCGCGGGAAGGGCAGCGGCACGGCGACGCCCCAGAAGACGCGGTTCAGCTCGGGGTCGTAGCTGCCGGGGAGGCCCCACGGCGAGGTGTGGACGCGGCGGGCGGTGGGCAGCGCGCCCCACGTCTCGCCGCCCGGGTCGTCGGCCCCCGCCGCCGTGTAGGTCCGCCAGCGCTCGCTGCCGGAGTCCGCGTCGTGGGCCGCCACGAAGCAGCGGGCTTCGCGGCTGGAGGAGCTGCAGGTGCGTCCGCTCACCACGTTCCCGTTGATCATCATCGCGCCGGAAGAATGGCTGATCCCCTCGCGGTAGTCGGCCGTGCGCGACTCCCAGGCCAGCTCGCCGGTGCGGGCGTCGACCGCGATGATGTGCGCGTCCGCGGTCAGGTGGTACACGTGGTTGCCGTACAGCGCCAGATGGCGCGTGCGCCCGCCCACCCGCGCGTACTGGCGCAGGTCGTCCGGCAGCTCGCGCTCGAAGTCCCAGACGAGGTCGCCGGTGGTGGCGTCGATGGCCTGCAGGTGATCGGAGCCGGGGTTGGCGATGTACATCACGCCGTCGTAGACCAGCGGCCGGATCTCCTGGTCACCCTCGTCCATCGCGCGCATCCAGGCGAGCCGGAGCTGGCCGACGTTCTCGCGCGTGATCTGATCGAGCGGACTGAACCCCTGGAAGTCGTAGGTGCGGTGCGCCATCAGCCAGTCCGCCGGGTCCGGGTTGCGCAGCATCTCGTTCGTAATCGGCACGAATCCGTCCTGCTGGCCGGCCGCGGCCAGCTCCACCTCCGCACCGGGTCCGGCGGGACCGCCGCCGGACAGCCACAGCAGCACGACGACGATGCCCGCGCACCCCGCGGTCAGTGTCTTCAGCATGACGTTCCTTTCCGCTCCGAGGTCACGGCGCGCGTCGATGGCGCGCGCCGGCCCGCGAGGTCTCATGATGCCGTACTCCGGGTGGTCGCGCAGCACGGGAACGGCGAACGTGGCCGCCCCCGGCGGCTGCTATCATTCGCAGGGTGACCACCGCGGGCAAGGGAGCAGTCAAGCAGGCTCCGAAGCCGCGCCGCCCGGCGCGGGCGGGCCATGAGCCCCAGCCCGACCTCGCGGACACGCGCTTCTACATCAACCGCGAGCTGAGCTGGCTCGAGTTCAATCAGCGCGTCCTGCTCCAGGCGCTCGACGCGGCCCACCCGCTGCTGGAGCGCGTGAAGTTCCTGTCGATCGTCGCCACGAACCTCGACGAGTTCTTCATGGTGCGCGTCGCCACCCTGCTGCGCAAGTTCCGCGCCGCTTCCGGCGACGTATCGCCGGACGGGCTCGACACCGGGCAGCAGCTCGACGCCATCCGCGAGCGCGCGGCGCAGATGATGCGCGACATGTCGAGCTGCTGGACGACGGTGCTGCAGCCGGCCCTGGCGGAGCACGACATCCGGTTCCTCGAGCGCAGCGCCTATACGGACGCCATTCGCGCCTACCTGCGGACGTATTTCCGCGAGAACATTCATCCGGTGCTCACGCCCCTGGCGTTCGATCCGGGCCACCCGTTTCCGTACATCTCCAACCTGAGCATGAATCTCGCCGTCGTGGTGAGCCACGGCGGCCGCACCCGGTTCGCCCGTGTCAAGCTGCCGGACGTGCTCCCGCGGTTCATCCCGCTGCCCGCCCGGCTCGCGGGCTGCCCGGGGGACACGTTCGTCTTCCTCGAGGACGTGGTCAGGGAGCAGATTGGCATGCTGTTTCCGGGCGCCACGCTGCGGGGCGCGCATCTGTTCCGCATCGTGCGCGACACGGACATGGTGATCCAGGAGGACGAGGCGGACGACCTGCTCGAATCGGTCGACAAGACGCTGAAGGAGCTGCGCTACGGCGCCCTGTCGCAGCTCGTCGTCGAGGCGACCATGCCCGACCGCGTGCTCAACATCCTGCTCGAGAACTTCGAGATCGAGGAGAGCGTGGTCGAGCGCACGTCGTCGCGGATGGGATACGGCCACTGGCTGGCGCTGACCGGCCTGCTCCATCGCCCGAAGCTGAAGGACGCGCCGTTCCTGCCGCGCGGCCTCTGGTCCAACGCCGATCGCGACGCCATCTTCGAGGAGGTGCGCGAGCGCGACCACCTGGTGCACCACCCCTTCGACTCGTTCGCGTCCGTGGAAGCGTTCCTGCGCGCGGCCGGCGAGGATCCGCAGGTCATCGCCATCAAGCTGACGCTCTACCGCATCGGGTCCAACTCCCCGCTGGTCGACCTGCTGATCGAGGCGGCCGAGGCCGGCAAGCAGGTGGCCGTGCTCGTCGAGCTCAAGGCCCGCTTCGACGAGCGGAACAACATCGTGTGGGCGCACCGGATGGAATCGGCCGGGATCCACGTGGTCTACGGCCTGGTGAATCTCAAGACCCACTGCAAGCTGTGCCTCGTCGTGCGCAAGGAGAGCGACGGCATCGTGCGCTACGCGCACGTCGGCACCGGCAACTACAACGGCGTGACGGCGAACGTGTACACCGACTTCGGGCTCTTCACGGCCAAGCCGGCGGTCGTCGAGGAAGTCAGCGAGGTGTTCAACTACCTCACGGGATACTCGAACAAGCAGGACTACCGCGAGCTGCTCGTCGCCCCGCTGAACCTGCGCGCCCGGTTCACGGCCATGGTGGACCGCGAGGCCGAGCATGCGCGCGCCGGCCGTCCCGCCCGGATCATCATCAAGAACAACTCGGTCGCGGACCCCGACATGATCAGGGTCCTGTACCGCGCGTCGCGGGCCGGCGTGCGCGTCGACATGATCGTGCGCGGCGTGTGCTGCCTGCGCCCCGGCATTCCCGGCGTGAGCGACAACATCCGGGTCCGCTCCATCGTCGGACGCTTCCTCGAGCACTCCCGCCTCTACTACTTCGAGAACGGCGGCAGCGCCGAGCTGCTCTTCGGCAGCGCGGACCTCATGGAACGCAACCTGGACCGGCGGGTCGAGGCGCTGTGCTTCGTCCGCGACCGCGCGCTGCGGAACGAGCTGCTCAACAACGTGCTGGGGACGCTGCTGGCGGACAACAGCCGCTCCATGGAGCTGACGACGGACGGGAGCTACCACGCGGTCGAGAAGCCGCCGGGTGCGCCGGCGGTCGACGCCCAGGCCGAGCTGCTCCCCCGGCACGTTGCCGCCGCCGACGCCTAGCAGCCTGGGCGATTGACATCTCCCGACGCGCGGTATTTACTGGGAGCAACGAAGGAGGCCCGCATGAGCTCGAGAGTCGCGGCACCCATCTGCACGCTCGTTGCGGTGGCACTGGTGGTTCTGGCGCCCGTCGTTGCGGCCGCCCAGGACGAGGCGTTCACACCCAAGCGCACCCCCTGGGGCGACCCCGACCTGCGCGGCCACTGGCTGCCGGGAACGGCCGCGCCAATGGAGACCCCCGCCAGCAACGAGGCCTGGGTCCGTCCGCCGGAAGAACGTGAGCTCGGCCCCCGCTTCCGGTTCTTCCCGGGCCATTCCGACGCGCCGGACATCACGCGCCAGGAACGCCCGATGGTCGTCGACCCGCCCGACGGCAAGATCCCGCTCCAGGCCTGGGCCGCGGAGCGGCGCGAGGAGATCATGGCGCGGCGCGACGAGCTCGAGCACCTCGATCCGCGCGTCAAGTGCCTGCCGGCGGCCGTACCGCGCGGCAATCTCCCGGTGGGCTACAACACCTATCAGTTCCTGCAGACGCCGGAAGCCGTGATCCTGCTCTACGAGTGGAACCACCTGTTCCGTTACATCCCGCTGGACGACAGCCCGCACGTGGCGTCCGACATCCGCCTCGGCATGGGCGACTCGCGCGGCCGCTGGGAGGGCGACACGCTCGTCGTCGACGTGACCAACTTCACGGAGAACACCTGGGTGGTCGGACACGGGGCGCCCGCGGAGAATGCGCCGGCCAGCACGTTCACCTCCGGCCACGGCGTGTTCCACAGCGACGAGCTGCGCGTTGTCGAGCGCTTCACGCTGATCGACGAGGACACGATCAACTACGAGGCCACCATCACGGACCCGCAGGTGTTCACGCAGCCGTGGACCATCTCGTACAACGCCTTCATGCGCGGGGAGGAAGGCCATATCCTGTACGAATACGCGTGCCACGAGGGCAATGCCCGCAACCTCAGGCTGATGACGGGCACCGACACCGAGGCGCGGGTCGCGCTCGAGCACGTCGTGAAGGTCGGCAAGTAGGAGGACGAGAACGATGCGTACTACCATCTCCGTCGCGATCCTCGGCCTGGGTCTGCTGCTGGCTCCCCCGCCGGCGGTCGCGCATCATGCGTTCTCGGCCGAGTTCGACGCCGACCGGCCGCTGGAGCTGCTCGGCACCGTCACCCGCACCGAGTGGATCAACCCGCACTCGTGGATCCACATCGACGTCGAGGACGAGGACGGCAACGTCGAGAGCTGGGCCATCGAGTGCGGCGCGCCCAACGCCCTGATCCGCCGCGGCCTCAACAAGAACTCGGTCCCCGCCGGGACCGTGCTCGTCGTCGACGGCTTCGGCGCCAAGGACGGCTCGAACACCGCCAACGCCCGCGACATTACGCTGCCCGACGGCTCGCAGTTCTACGTCGGCTCGTCCGGCACCGGCGCGCCCGGCCAGCCGTAGCGACCTCCGGTCCCCACCCCGCCGTCGCGGGGTGGGGACGTTTTCGGTGCGGCTCGATTTCCGGCCGGTCGGGCCGTTGTTCTCACCTCACTGCCGGTTCTTGCGTCCACAACTCGCCATCGTTGCCTCGCCGGATCTCGTTGCTGACCCATTGTCGCTCGACTATGATGCGTCGCCATGACCGTGGCGTCCGTCACGAAGCCAACTCGTCGAACCGATCCGCGAAACCGGCGGCATCGGTGAGTGGCTCCACAAGGGCAAGTCGCGCGCTCTGAGGGGCTCCCTGAGCGCCGTGGTCGACTGCCCGCGGTTGCGCGGCGCGCTACGATACCACCTTACCGTCGAGGAGCAGTTGCACCGCCTCCGGGTACAGGACGAGTTCATCGAGGACGACGCGCCGGAGGCCCGCCAAGGTCGGCCACACCGGTACTTCGGCTATTTCCGTGGTGTCCCCCATGCCCAGTGGAAGGATGGCTCCAGAAGGCGGTTCGCACTCGATCCCGGCAAGTCGATTCTCTCACAGCGGAAAGACCCTCACAGTTTCCCGCAGATCACCTATCTCGGCGAGCAGTTCGACCAGATCCGAGTCTACCGAGAGTGGTCCTTTGGCCGGCGGGCGCCGACGCGCCAGCCACAACCGTCTGATTCTCCCAACAATTTCCTCACCGAGGATACGCGCAACCTGGGTCTATCCAGGGCTCGTCGCTGCCGCGTCGCCCCAAGCCGAGCGATTCCTGAACACGCTCAGGGCCAAACTGCAGCCGCCACCACCAAACCGCGCTAGAACCGGAACAGGCGGTTGATCTTGACGATCAACGCCCGGTTCTCCAGCTCCGGAAAGCGCCGCCGCAGCGCGGTGTCGCGCTGCTCGTTGTAGACCACGAACAGCTCGCTGCCGGGCTGGTACTCCCACCGCAGGCGGACGTTCGCGGCCGCCGTGTTGCTGGCCGAGTCGTACTGCAGCAGCGCGCTCGTGAACATCCTGGGCGTGACCGTGTAGACGATCCGCGATCCGACGAGGTGGGTCGTGAACGAGCCCTCGCGCAGCTCGACCCGGTTGACCGAA
The DNA here is from genome assembly GCA_012271165.1 of Vicinamibacteraceae bacterium. GTDB lineage: Bacteria > Acidobacteriota > Vicinamibacteria > Vicinamibacterales > UBA8438 > JAAXGX01. The sequence goes on from JAAXGX010000079.1 coordinate 5,935, forward strand.
TAGGACGGCTCGACGGCGAGCTGCGGCGTGAACGCCAGACGCCCCTGGGTGACGGTGAGCCCGGTGTTGGTGCCGCTGTAGAACGTGCCGTGCTCGACGAGGGCGCTGCCGGACACCCGCCGCTGCTGGCCGAAGGTGAAGCGGGCGCGCACGGCGCTGAAGTCGTAGCCGCCGACCGGCAGCACGACGCCGCGGGCGATGGGAAACGGCTCGGGCAGATACTCGTAGATGCGCGTGTAGATGAACCGGAATCGATCGCCGTTCTCGAGCTCGACGCCGAACTCGGCATCGGTCTCGCGCGTCTCGGGCCGCCCGGCCATGTTCTCGAAGTAGTCGACCGACCCGCTCCACGACAGCTTGCGGATCGCGTCGACGCCCGGCAGCCGCGGGCTGAACCGCAACCGCCCGGCGCTCTTGCGCATGTCGTCGCGCCGCACGAAGCCGACCTCCGGGTTGAAGTCGTCACCGACGACGAGCTGCTCGAGCGTCACGCCGTAGCGGTCGCCGTTGTAGTCGAGGTTGGCGCGGTAGCTCGACTCGCCGCCGGCGAGCCGGCCGCTCCGTGTCCGCGCCCAGTAGGTGTCGATCGAGAGTCGGTTCTCGAAGAACGAGAAGGCGCCGTCGGCACCGAGCGCGGTGTTGGCGCCGGTCCCGTCGAGCGCCACGGACCGCCCGGTGACGAGCACGCCCACGCTGCTCTGCCGCAGCACGTCGCGCTTGAGCCGGACGACCGAGAAGCCGGTCGGCCGCGCCCCGGACACCGCTTCCTCGCCGGTCCGGATGTGCAGCAGGCCCAGGTCGAAGCCTCCGATCCGGCCCGTCATCCTGCCCCCCGCCTCGATCGGCACCTGGCGGCTGCCCTGCAATCCGATGCGCCGGCTGTAGAAGAGAATCGGCGTGTCGCCGCCGCGGCCGCCGCCCCCGAAGTCGAACGTGCGGCGGTTCTCGAGAAAGAACTCGCGCTTCTCGGGGAAGAAGAGGCTGAAGCGGGTCAGGTTCACCTGCAGCTCGTCCGCCTCGACCTGCGCGAAGTCGCTGTTGTACGTGAAGTCGGCCGTCAGGTTCTGGGTGAGCCCGTACTTGACGTCGAGGCCGATGTCGCCGCCGGGCCGGTTCACGATCGGCGACGCCCCGGCCGCGTCGGTGGTCAGATCGGCGACGGCGTACGGCTTGATCTCGAGGTTGCGGGCGCCGGGCGGCGCCTCGAGGCCGACCAGCGGCGCAGTCAGCGCCGGCCGCAACCCCAGACGCCCGACGCCGGCCGAAACCGGCGACAGGTACGAGAACTCGTTCTTCCAGACGTTGGTGCGGCGGATGTTGAAGCCCCAGATCTGGGCCGGTCCCGGACGGTAGCGCAGCGACTTGAACGGCACCGCCGCCTCGACGATCCAGCCGCCGTCGAAGCGGCCGACGCCCAGGTCCCAGACGGGATTCCAGTCGAAGTTCGTCTGCCCCTCGTTGCTCGACTCGCCGTCGAGCCGGCCGCCGATCGGGTTGACCTCGAAGAAGAAGCCGGTCCGCCGGTCGAAGAACGTGTCGAAGCTCCACGCGAGGTTGTCGTTGCGCCCGATGTTCGTGTTGTCGCGCCGCATCTCGCTGAACATCATCCGGTCGGGGCGGGTCTCCCAGCAGCGCGCCACCACGTACACGTTGTCGGCATCGAACAGGATCCACACCTCGGTCCGTTCGGATGCCGGAAGGCCCTCGAGCGGCTCGGTCTGCACGAAGTCCGTCATCGCCGGGACCGCCGCGTAGACGGCCTCGTCGAGCCGGCCGTCGATCCGCAGCGGGTTCGTCAGACGGACCGCCCGCAGCGTGACCCGCCCCGCCGCGTCGCGCGCGACGACGGCCGGCGGGACGGGCGGCGGCGGGCCGTCGATGGTCGCCAGCAGATCGATGCCGAGCCCCGCGCGGCCGGTGTCGCGCTGGGCGCTCGAGGGTGCCGCGTACGCCAGCACGAGCACGGCGAGGAACACCGCCGGGGTGCGCAAGCCCAGCAGTTTAGCAGTCCCGCAAGGCGCGTCTCGGCGGCGCGCCTGATGGTATGCTGCGGTCCAAGGAGGAACGCACATGAAATGGACGACGCTGCTCGGGGCGTCTTTGCTCGCGCTTGCCGCGGCGGCCTGCGGCGGTCTGGCCGCCGAGCCCATGCAGGAGTCGGAAGCGGAAGCGTCCGGTCCCAGTTATCCGCAGTTCGAGCTCGACCCGGACTGGCCCGTTCTCCCGAACGACTGGGTCACCGGCGAGGTGTCCTCGGTGACGGTCGACCGGCGTGACCATATCTGGGTGCTGCACCGCCCGCACACGGTGCCGGAGGAGAATCGGGACAATGCGGCGCCGCCCATCATCGAGTTCGACGACACGGGCGCATTCGTCAATGCGTGGGGCGGTCAGGCCGAAGGGTACGACTGGCCCTGGAACGAGCACGGCCTGTTCGCGGACCACGACGGGCACATCTGGATCGGCGGGAACAACCCGACCGGACGCACGCCCCCGTCCGAGGTGGAAGACAACATGCTGCTCAAGTTCACCAACACCGGTGAGCTGCTGCTGCAGATCGGGGGGCGGGACCTGGGCACCAACAACCTCACCACCGACAGCGTCCGCAAGTCGGCGGAGATGTTCGTGCACGAGCCCACGAACGAGGTGTTCGTGGCCGACGGGTACGGCAACCGCCGGGTCATCGTGTTCGATGCGGACACCGGGGAGTTCAAGCGCATGTGGGCTGCCTTCGGCCAGGAGCCGAGCGACACGGAGCCGGAGGCCGATCCGGACGACCCGAACGGCCCGCCCTGGTTCGGCACGGTGCACGCCATCGAGGTGTCGAACGACGGGCTCGTCTACGTGGGCGACCGCAACAACAGCCGCATCCAGGTCTTCGACCTCGAGGGCAACTACCGGCGGCAGGTGTTCGTGAACCAGTTCGAGGGACGCTCGCTGACCTGCGCCGGCATCGCATTCTCGCCGGACCCGGAGCAGCGGTTCATGTACGTGGCCGACCAGGCGAACCTGCACGTCCACGTGCTCGACCGCCAGACGCTCGAGGTGCTCGATTCGTGGGGCGAGCTGGGCCAGGCGCCGGGCGATTTCGACGCGCTGCACCACCTGGCGGTCGACAGCAAGGGCAACCTCTACACGGCGGAGGCCCAGCGCAACCACCGCGCGCAGCGGTTCCTCTACGCGGGCATGTCGCAGTAGCCGCGGCCGAATCCAGTCCCAGGACAGGCCCGCCGCGATGCGCCCCTCCCGGGCCCTCATCATCACGGGGGCCCGCCCGGCGCTTGACGTCGCCATGCGCCTGTGGTCTAGTGGCTGGTCGTGGTGCTGTTGAAACGGGCGACGGCGGTTACCGCGGCCCTGCTGGTGCTGGTGGCGCTCGCGACAACGAGCGTCGTCCAGCACCGTCACGGTCCCGACGCGCCCGGCGGCCACGGCGAGTGCGACGCCTGTCACTTTCGGCATCTCTCGGTGGTCGAGACGGACAGGGCTCCGGCGCCTTCCGTGCCGGATCTCGTCGCGCACGCCGTCCCGTCTGTCCGCCTGCAGCGCGAACAACGCACCGATCTCGGCATCCGGCCCACGCGCGGCCCGCCCGCGTAGTCTTCCCTCCCGCTCGTTCGAGATTCACGTCGTAGCTCACGACACGCCGTGGGGCGCGCCCGGGGCGTCGCTCCTCGCGGCGTTGTAGTGGGGATCGAAGCCGTCGACGGCGCCTGGTTCGTCGGCACCGCCTGCGAACGTGGCGCCGGGCAACGCGCCTTCCGAATACGGCGCAGCGAAGGAACGACTCCATGATGAGACTCGGACTCTCATTCACCGCCGGCCGGCCGGCCTTGCCGCTCTCGGCCCGCGCGCAGGACCTGGCCATCTCCGGCACGGTGCCGCGGACCGGCGGCGTGCCGCCGGGCGTGACCGTCGGAGCGGGTGTGGACTTCGACTGGTAGCCGCGGGAGGCTCGTATCGAGTGGAGCACGCGATGAGCAACGTTATCGAAGGCCTGCGGGTCTACCAGTTGACGAAGACCTATCCGGGCGGCATCCGCGCGCTGGACGCGGTCGATCTGACGGTGGGAGCGGGCCTCTACGGCCTGCTCGGCCCGAACGGCGCCGGCAAGAGCACGCTGATGCGCACGCTGGCCACGCTGCAACAGCCTGACAGCGGGTCCATCACGCTGGATGGCGTCGACACGCTCGCCAACCCCGACTACGTGCGGCGCCGGCTGGGGTACCTGCCGCAGCAGATCGGCACCTACCCGACCGTCACCGGCCGGCAGCTGCTCGACCGCTTCGCCTGGCTCAAGGGACGCACCGACCGCCGCGAGCGGCGGCAGGAGGTGGCGCAGCTGCTCGAGCGGGTGAACCTCCGGGCGGACGCGGACCGCGCCGTCGCCACCTACTCCGGCGGCATGCTGCGCCGTTTCGGCATCGCGCTGGCCCTGGCCGGCGACCCGCGCCTGCTCATCGTCGACGAGCCGACGGCCGGTCTCGACCCAGCCGAGCGCAGCCGCTTCCACCGCGTGCTGGCCGACATCGCGGCCGACAACATCGTGCTGCTCTCGACCCACATCGTCGACGACGTCGAGAGCCTCTGCGAGCGGCTGTCGATCATGGCCGGCGGGCGCATCGTCGCCGAGGGCACGCCGGCCGCCCTGACCGCGCCGCTCGAAGGCCGCCTCTGGTCGCGCGTGGTGCCCCGCGACGAGCCGGTTCCGGACGATGCGCTGCACGTCGCGGCGACCCCGTACGGCGCGCTGGTCGTCGTCGAAGCACCGGTCGCGCCCGGCGAGGTATGGGCCCCCCACGCGCCGCGTCTGGAGGACGTCTACCACGCCGCGATCGGCCGCGCGGGGATCCGGGACGAGGAGGCGGTGGCATGACGACGCTGCGTTTCGTCGCGGCGGAAGCATGGTACGAGTTGCGCGCCGGCTGCCGGGGCCCGCTCATCCCGATCGTGTTTCCCGGACTGATCGCCTACCTGCTGCTGGTGCTGCTGAACGCGGACTATCTGCGCGACATGGGGGCGACCGACGTGCCGCGCAACAG
>JAAXGX010000143.1 GCA_012271165.1 Vicinamibacteraceae bacterium
GTGCAGACCCCGCAAGGCGCGCACAGCGCGCCTCGGCGGGAGCGGCGCGGGGCGAAGGGGGCCCCGCACGCGGACGCCGGGGGCTCGGGGCGCAACCCCGTCTGATTGACGCCTCCTACCGCGGCGACGCGGGGAAGCGCGCGATGCGGTCGCCGCCCCCGATGCCACCGACCCAGATCTCGTCGTCCACCTCGATGGCGGCCGTGCCGACGATCAGGAGGTCGTTCGAGGGATAGTGCACGACCTCCTCCGCCGCGAGGCTGTCCGGGTCGACCCGTGCCGCTCGCGAGGTGATCCCGTCGCACTCGCCCTGGCGGATGCAGGCGAAGATCGAGTCCGGCCCGCTGCCGGCATGACCCGCGGCGAGCAGCGACCCGTCGGGCGCGAAGTGGACGTTGTCGATGTGGAACCCGACGCCAACCGAGTCGGTCTCGATCGGCGTTTGGCCGCGCGAGAGGCGGACCAGCGACTGCGTGCCCCAGCCGCCGATGTAGAGCCAGCGGCCGTCGGCGGAGGCCTCGATCCCGTTCGGGCCGGCCATCGCGCTACCCGGCACCTGGCTCCAGCCGGCGCCGGGCTGCCATTCCCAGAGCTCGCCCCCATCGGGCCGGAAGTGCGTGGCGACGAAGGCGCCGCCGGGCAGCGCCGCCACCGAGTTCAGGCGGACGCCCTCCGGCGCGACGGCGCATCCCACCCAGGTGAACGCCGGCGAGTCGCCGCGGGTGTCGACCTCGAACACCTCGATCGCCTCGCGGTCGCCGTGCCGGACGACGTACAGCGTGTGCACCCCGTCGGCGCCGGGCCGCAGCCCGAGGCCGTGGGGCTGAAAGCCGCTCGTATCGGGGCCCGGGCACGACGCGTAGGTTGCCGTGTCGTGGCGCGGGGCCGAGGTCTCGAGGGGGTAGACCGGCCGGGAGGTGTGGTCGCGCGCGTCGGTCGCATAGAGGCCGCCGTCGGCGGCCATGGCGGACACGATGACCCACGGCGATTCCGGCACCGCCGCCAGGTCCTCGGGGTTGCCGGGACCGCAGACGAACTGCACGTCGCCGTCCGGATCGCACTGCGCCGCGGCCGCGGCAGGCAACGCGAGCAGGCAGACGACCGCCGCCGTTGACATCAGGAACGTGCGCTTCATGGTGTCTCCTCTCAATAACGCCACGCCGTGATGGTACGGTAAGGTGGCGAGCGTCGCAATGGAGCGATGCCGTTGGCAGGAGGTGTCCGATGCGGAGAATTGTCCTGGTGGCCGGCGTGATTCTGATTGGCGGCGCGCTGATGGCGGCGGCGACCGCCGCCGAGGCGCAGGAGGCGACCCGGGTGGCGCCGTTCGACATGCTGGACGGTCCCCGGATCGGGCTGCCCGCGGACGCGTCGGACGCCCCCATGCGGGAGCTCTGTCCCGACGACACGGAGATGTGCAGTCGGTACTGGAACTACACGGGGTACTTCGTCCGCAACGCCACCATCCCGGCCCGGGAGCGGGAGCTGGTCATCCTGCGCACCGCCTGGCTGTCGCGCGGCGACTACATCTGGGGACGCCACGACGTCATCGGGAAGGAGTCCGGGCTGACGCCGGAAGAGATCGCGCGCGTCACCGAGGGTCCGGACGCCGCCGGCTGGAGCGACTTCGACCGCGCCCTCCTGCAGGCCGTGGACGACCTGCACGGCAGCCGGTTCGTCTCCCACGCGACCTGGGATACGCTGGCCGAGCGCTACACGGAGACGCAGCTCGTCGAGGTCGTGCTGATCGTCGGCAACTACACGCAGCTCTCGATGTTCCAGAACTCGCTCGGCGCCCAGCTTCCGGAGGGGACCCCGGGGCTGCCGGACGACGGCGGGCAGTGAGGGTCCGGGCGTCCGCGCCGCGGAACGGCGCGGACGCCCGCCGGGTCCGTCGGCCGGCGACGGAACCCGGCGACACGGAACACCCAGCCAGCGGAGACGCCGTGCAGCAATCCCGGTAGAATGCGACGGTAGAAGCCGCACCCTGGTATCAGCTTCGCGGAGATGCTCATGTCTCTCGATCACACCCGTCCGTCACCCCTCGTCGTGATTGCCGTGGCCGGCGCGGCGCTGCTCTCGCTCGGGGCGGCGGCCGGCCACGCGCAGGCGCCCATCGTGCAGCCCGGTGCGCCGGGCGAGCCGAGCCGGGAGATCTCGGTCGCCGAGGCCACCGATCTCGCCGGCATCCGGTTCACGGACGGCGACGTCAGGTTCATGCAGGGGATGATCCCGCACCACGCGCAGGCCCTCGAGATGACCGCGCTCGTGGCCGAGCGGACCGCGGACGAGGCCATGCGGCGCCTCGCGCAACGCATCGAGCTCTCGCAGGAAGACGAGATCGAGATGATGCAGGCGTGGCTGCGGGCCCGCGGGCAGGCGGTGACGGCGGTCGACGCGCACCACGCCGACGGCTGGGAGCCGATGCCCGGCATGCTGACCCCCGACGAGATGGCGGAGCTGGCGGCGGCGACCGGGAACGCGTTCGACCGGCTCTTCCTCGAGCGGATGATCGAGCACCACCGGGGCGCCGTCACGATGGTGGAGAATCTGCTCGAGCAGCGCGGGGCGGCGCAGGACTCGGAGCTCTTCGCCTTCACGTCCGACGTCACGTCCGACCAGACGGCGGAGATCGACCGGATGGACGCCCTGCTCGCCGAGCTGTCGCCCGACCCCCGGGTGGGGCTTGCGGCCGGCTTCGAGGATGCCGGCCAGGCGGCCTCGAACATGGCGCTGGTGACGACGCGCGCCAAGCCCGCGGGCTTCTTCGATCCCCGCCGTCCGGCGGGCAGGCGCGTGCCGGTGGAGCCGGACCCCGAGTCGGAGGCCGGCGACGCCGAGCCCGAACAGGCGGCGGAGCCGGAAGAGGAGGAAGACCCGCAGCGGCGAGGTCTGCTCAGCTTCGGGATCACCGATCTGGCGTTTGCGGGCGACCGCCTGTTCGTCGGCAGCTACCACGGGTTCAACACCTACGGGATCGAGACACCGGCAGCGCCCCGCCTGATAGGCTCCGTGGTCTGCCCCGGCGGCCAGGGCGACGTGTCGGTGGTCGGCGACCTGCTGATCATGTCGGTCGAGCAGACGCGGGGACGCCTCGACTGCGGACTGCAGGGCGTCGCCGATCCCGTCAGCGCGGAGCGTTTCCGCGGCGTCCGCATCTTCGACATCAGCGATCTCCGGCGGCCGCGGCAGGTCGCCGCGGTGCAGACCTGCCGCGGCTCGCACACCCACACGGTGGTGACCGACCCGGACGAGGCGGGCGACGTCTACGTGTACGGCTCCGGCGCAGCGCCCGTGCGCTCGGGGGACGAGCTCGCGGGCTGCTCGGACGAGCCGCCCGGCGAGAACCCGGACACCGCACTGTTCCGCATCGACGTCATCCGCATTCCGCTGGCGCGCCCCGAGGAGGCGCGCATCGTCAGCCGGCCGGCCGTGTTCCGGGATCCCGACACCGGCGCCCTCGCGGGTCTGTGGCGGGGCGGCGACCACGGACCGGGGACCCAGCGCACCGCCGAGTCGAGCCGCTGCCACGACATCACCGCCTTCCCCGAGATCGGCCTCGCCGCCGGCGCGTGCTCCGGCAACGGCATCCTGCTCGACATCTCCGACCCGGTGAATCCGGTCCGCGTCGACGAGGTCGTCGACCCCGGCTTCGCCTACTGGCACTCGGCCACGTTCAACAACGACGGCACGAAGGTGGTCTTCACCGACGAGTGGGGCGGCGGCGGGCGTCCCCGCTGCCGCGCGTCCGACCCGCGCGAGTGGGGCGCCAACGCCATCTTCGACATCGTCGACGGGAAGATGCAGTTCCGCAGCTACTACAAGCTCCCGGCCCCGCAGACCGAGCGCGAGAACTGCGTGGCCCACAACGGCTCGCTCGTGCCGGTGCCCGGGCGCGACATCATGGTGCAGGCGTGGTACCAGGGGGGCATCTCGGTCTTCGACTTCACCGATTCGTCGAACCCGGTGGAGATTGCGTTCTTCGACCGCGGTCCGATCGATGCGGAGCGGTTCGTCATGGGCGGGTTCTGGTCGTCGTACTGGTACCGGGGCTACATCTACGCCAGCGAGATCGCCCGCGGCCTCGACGTGCTGGAGCTGCTGCCCAGCGAGCACCTGACCGGGAACGAGATCGCCGCCGCCGCCGCGGCGGTCAGCCCCGCGGCGTTCAACGCGCAGCAGCAGCGGCGCATCGACTGGCCGGCGCGGCCGGTCGTCGCGCGCGCCTACCTCGATCAGCTCGAGCGCAGCGGCGCGCTCGGCGCCGAGCGCAGGACGACGCTGTCGAACCTGCTCGGCCGCGTCGACGAGATTGAATCCGGCAGCGACACGGCGGTCGCGGCGGAGCTGGCCGCGGCCGCCGACGAGGTGGAGAACGCCGGCGCGGAGGCTGCCGGCCGCAGCGGGCAACGCCTCGGAGCGCTGGCCGACACGCTGCAGGGCCTCGCCGAACGCCTGCGTTGACCTGGTGAGGCCTTGTCGTCACCGATAGCCTTGGAGCGGGAAGAGGCGAGCACCGCCACAGGAGGTCGAGCATGACCGCGGAGCCAAGCACCGCCGGCGCGTTGTCGCAGTCCGTCAGGAAGAACCTCCCCGCCATCGCGGCGGCGCTGGCCGTGGTGATCGTGGCCGGGGTCGTCGTCTGGACCGTCAACTGTCCCTGCGACGCCACCCCGGGCTTCGTCCTGCTGGGTGACGCCCACGAGGAGCCGATCGGCGACTGGAGCTTCGCGAACGACGTCTCGCTGTGCCAGATCCAGATCGGGATCTGGCTGCGACCCCATTCGGTCAACGTCAACTGCATGGCGACGCCGGAGGGCGACCTCTTCATCAGTTGCTCGTTCGGCGCGGACAAGTACTGGTGTCCGCGCGTGGGAGAGGATCACTCGGGCCGCCTCCGGCTCGACGGCGTCGTCTATCCCGTCTTCCTCAACCGGGAGCTGGACCCGGCCATGCTCGACCGGGTCTGGTCCGCGCGGATCCGGAAGCTGCAGAAGCCGGCCGTCCACGCGCGGCAGCCCGGCGGCGGCGATCCGCCTCCGCTCGACACCCCGCGGCCCGACGCCTGGTGGACGTTCCGGGTGGAGTCCCGCAGCAAAAATCAGGCGGGGCTGCGCCCCGACCCCCCGGCGTTCGCTTGGGGGGCCCCCCACGCCCCGCGCCGCTCCCGCCGAGGCGCGCTGTGCGCGCC